>JABURI010000257.1 GCA_014762755.1 Marinobacter sp. | reverse complement strand
CCGAAGGTCTCGGTCTCGTAGATTTCGAGCTTCTGGAACGGTGTCTGTTCCTCGTGCAGCTTCTTCTTCACCTGCAGGGAAAAGGCCGTCCCCTGATCCTGAAAGACCTCGGTAAACCATCCTTCGTTCAATGCTGTCATGTGTTGCCTCCCGTTGTGCACCATGGGCTATGTTGAAAGGCGCGTATTGTAGGGCCGGGATCCCGGCAGCCAAAGCATTTATGGCTATCCGGAAGCACGTATTTTCCACATCCGGTTCTTTCAGCCAACGAATGTTGGCCCTACAATGGCGCCCATATTCCCGGCACCCGTCCGGCCCGGTTTCCTGACAGGATAGCAAGCATGAGCGAAGCCAGCGGCACCCCTGCCCACAAGGTCTACAACATCGCGCACTGGAGCGACGGTTACATCGGCGTCAACCCGCAGGGTGAGGTCCTGATCCGGCCCGACCGGGGTCGGACCCCGGCAGCCATCAACCTCCCCGAACTGACCCGCTGTCTCGGCCAGTCCGGCGTGCAATTGCCGGTGCTCATCCGGTTCACCGACATCCTCCATGACCGGGTCAACTCTCTCTGCAATGCGTTTAACCGTGTTGCCACCGATCAGGGCTACCGGGGCCGCTACACCGCCGTCTACCCGATCAAGGTCAATCAGCAGCGCCGGGTGGTGGAAGAACTGCTGGCGGCAGAACCTGCTGCCACTGCCGGCCAGATCGGCCTCGAGGCGGGCAGCAAGCCGGAACTGATGGCTGTACTCGCCATGTCCCGCCAAAAAGGCTCCGTGATCGTCTGCAACGGCTACAAGGACCGTGAATACATCCGTCTTGCCCTGATCGGCCAGAAACTGGGCCATCGGGTTTTTATCGTAGTGGAAAAACAGTCCGAGCTGCCTCTGATTCTGGAGCAGGCCCGCGAACTCGAGGTCGCTCCGCTGATCGGCGTCCGTGCACGCCTGGCCACCATCGGCAAGGGCAACTGGCAGAACACCGGGGGTGAGAAATCGAAGTTCGGCCTCTCGGCCAGCCAGGTCCTGGATGTGGTGGAAACCCTGCGCGCCGCCGGCGCCCTGGAATCCCTGCAACTGCTGCACTTCCACCTGGGCTCCCAGATCGCCAATATCCGGGATATCCAGACCGGCCTGAAGGAATGCGCCCGTTTCTATGCCGAATTGCACAACCTGGGCGCGCCCATCGGCACCGTCGATATCGGCGGTGGCCTGGGCGTGGATTACGAGGGTACCCGGTCGCGCAGCAGCTGTTCCATGAACTACAGCGTTGCGGAATACGCCTACAACGTCGTGCACGTGCTCCAGGCCGAGTGCGAGCGCCAGGGCATTCCCCATCCCGACCTCATCAGTGAGTCCGGACGAGCCCTGACCGCACACCACTCGGTGTTGGTCACCAACGTCATCGACCAGGAACAGCCGGATCACCGCACAGCCGTCAAGCCAGCAGACGAGGCACCCGCGCCCCTGCAGGATCTGTGGCGGGATCTGGAGAGCCTGGAGGACAGCGAGTCCCCGCGCTCGCTGGCGGAAATCTACCACGACGTGTTGCATGCCATGGCAGACGTGCACAGCCAGTTTGCCCATGGCTTGCTGTCGCTGGCCGAGCGGGCCCTGGCAGAAACGCTTTACACCCGCTGCTGCCGCCTGCTCCGGAGCCGGCTCGACAGCGCCAACCGCGCCCACCGGGAAATCATCGACGAGCTTAACGAGAAGCTCGCCGACAAGCTGTTTGTCAACTTCTCGCTGTTCCAGTCCCTGCCGGATGTCTGGGGTATCGACCAGATCTTCCCGGTGATGCCGATCAACGGCCTGAACCGCCCCCTGACCCGGCGGGCCGTCATCCAGGACATCACCTGCGACTCCGACGGCCGGATCGACCAGTACGTGGATGGCCAGGGCATCGAGACTACGCTGCCCTTTCCGGAAGCAAACGGTGACGAGCCGCTGCTGATGGGCTTTTTCATGACCGGCGCCTACCAGGAGATCCTGGGTGACATGCACAACCTGTTTGGGGACACCCACTCTGTCGACGTCCGCCTCGACGACCACGGCGGCTATGCCATCAGCGACCCCATCACCGGTGACACGGTGGCGAAGGTACTGCGCTACGTGAATTTCGAGCCGGACCAGCTGCTGGAAGCCTATCGCCGGAAGTTCTCCGCCAGCGACCTGTCGGACAGTCAGCAGAAGGCCCTGCTCGCTGAACTGGCCGCGGGACTCGAAGGCTACACCTACCTGGAGGAATAACGGCCGCCGACGCATCCGGACAGCACGAAAAACTTTTCCGGTTTTTTGTGGTCTTATTGATCCGGCACATTCATGCCCTCGTACATCCTGCAACTGACAAACCCGCGACGAGTGCATAGAATGATGACCAGAACAAGTTCAAGCCATGCGACTGTCAAGGAGCGTCCGGTGACAACACTGGATCCGAAGCCGGCAAAACCCGAGGGCCGAAAGGACCCCTGGAGTCAATTGCTGGATAAAGTGGGCAAATACCAGGACCGCGAGGCCTATCACGCTCTGTTCGAGCACTTCGGCCCGCAGATCAAGTATTATGCCATGGCTAATGGACTGGCGAGCCACGCGGAAGAACTGGTTCAGGAAGTGTTTGTCTCGATCTGGCGGCGCTCCTGCCTCTATGACTGGCGCAAGGCGGCGGCTTCTACCTGGATCTTCACCATCGCCCGGAACCAGCGGATCGACATGCTGCGCAAGATGCAGCGTTCCAGCGCCGAAATGCTGGTCGAGACCGAAGACCTCTGGCAGATTCCCGGCGACAACGAAGATGAACCGGTCACATCCCTGCACCGTCTTATGTCTGAGCGGCGAATCCGCGAATCACTGAGCCATCTGCCCGAGGAGCAGATCACAGTGATCGCCAAGGTGTACATGGAAAACAAGTCCCACCAGATGGTTGCGGACGAGCTGGACATTCCCCTTGGCACGGTAAAAAGTCGGGTTCGCCTGGCGTTGAACAAGTTGAAAGTGATTTTGCAGGATCAGAACGTATGACACGGCACCATCCCGACAGCCTGACGCTGATGGAGTACAGCGCAGGAAACCTGAGCGAGCCCCACGCCCTGTGTATCCGGCTCCACCTGGACAAGTGCCCGCACTGCCGGAGCCGTGTAGACACGCTGGACAGCCTGGGCGCCGTCATGATGGAAGAGCAGCCCAAAGTGAGCGTGTCGGAGAGCGTCTTCGACAACATCCTGGCGTGCATTGACAGTGAGCCTGCGGCTGAAACGGTCCGAGCGGCAGCCCCGCGAATCAGTCCTCTGCAAAAGCTCCTGGGCGAGGATCTGAACGAACTGCCCTGGAAAAGACAGCTGGGTGATGTCAGCGTACTGGACATCAGCGAAAAATTCCCCGGGCAGAGCGAACAGGTGGTTTTGCAGAAGCTGGTAGCCGGCGGCAAGGCACCCGCTCACACCCATCGTGGCAATGAAACGACGATTGTTCTTCAGGGTGCGTTTGCGGACCAGAATGGTGTCTTTAACCAGTGGGACTTTGTTGTGCTCAACGAGCAGGACGAGCACAAGCCCATCGCGGTGGGCTGCGAAGATTGCATCACCCTGTCCGTGCTCAGCGCTCCGGTGAAACTGACCGGCAAATTTACGCGCCTTCTCAATCCGTTTATTCGATAGGTTGCTAAGTTAAAGGACAGACCACCCCGGCACCCGGGGTGGTATGAACTGCACCTCTACCAGGGCAACTCACTCCCATCCCAACTGAAAAACCGCCCGTTACTTTCCTCATTCAGTGCGCCGATCACTCCCAACAGGTTATTCGCGGTATCTTCCGGTGTGTGCACCTGCAAACTGGCCAGTGACTGATGGAATGGCGCGCTGAGCCCCGATTCGGTCGTTCCCGGATGCACGGCGACACAGCTCACCGGCCGACATCGCCTTGGCAACTCCACTGACAAATTCCTGACCAGCATGTTGAGGGCTGCCTTTGAGCAGCGATACGCATACCACCCGCCAAACCGGTTGTCCTCGATCGACCCGACCTTGGCGGAAACCGCCACAACGCGCTTGAACCGGCGATGGCGCAAATGGGGAATGGCGGCCCGAATCATGGTGCCAAAACCGGTGCAATTGACGGCGAAGGAACGTGCCATTGCCCCGGCCGCGAAATCCTCGATCCGTTTCTCCGGAAACATGTGTTCGTCGTGCAACAGCCCGGAGGCGTAGATGATCGTGTCCAGGCAGTCATCGTTGCCCAGCATTTGCGCCAGACTACGCCCCAGCTCTTGCGCGGTGCTTGTTTCTGCGTCCCACCGAGCCAGTCGCAAGCGACGGTCGGAGATCCGTTTGCGCACCGCATCCGAGTTCCGGCACAGACCCAGAACGATTCGTTCCGAATCCGTGGCCAGTAACTGGCTGGCCAGCGCGGAACCAATCGCCCCACTCACACCGGCAATCAAAACCTGCTTCATGATGAGCTCCAACTGGTTGAAAAGATTACCAAAGGGTTTCAAGAAAAACCCATTGATCGAACCCAACAGGTCGATACGTTTTTTTTATCAGGTTGCGCCACTTTTTTTATCTGGTCCGCGAAGATCAAAGCGTTCAAACGGTCGTATGAATCGTCAGTTTGAAGTCGAATAATGACCTGAAAACGACGAGGAGAGCGTCCATGCAATACCAGGCACCCGCGAATGATCTGCGTTTCCTGCTGTTTGATGTCCTGGGGAGCAGACAAGCTGCACGAGCTGGAAAAGTACGCCGATGCCACCCCGGATCTGGGCACCGACCTGGGTCTGATCCGCACCCGGGCCACACCCAATGATGACGGCAGCTACAACCTGGAAGGCACCAAGATCTGGATCACCGGTGGCGAGCACGACCTGGTCGACAACATCGTCCATCTGGTGCTGGCCAAGCTGCCGGGTGCGCCGGATACCACCAAGGGCATTTCCCTGTTCGTGGGGCCCAAGTTCCTGCCGGACTCCGGCGAGCGCAACCCGGCCTTCTGTGGCGGACTCGAGCACAAGATGGGCATCAAGGGCTCCGCCACCTGCGTGATGAACTTTGAGGGCGCGAAGGGCTGGTTGGTGGGCGAGCCCAACAAGGGCATGAGCGCCATGTTCACCATGATGAACGAGGCCCGACTGATGGTCGGCATGCAGGGCCTCGGACTGGCGGAGATGGCTTACCAGGAGAGCCTCGGTTTTGCCCGGGAGCGGCTACAGAGTCGGTCACCGAGCGGACCGAAGAATCCGGACGGCGCGGCCGACCCGATCATTGTGCACCCGGATGTGCGGCGCATGCTGATGCGCCAGAAAGTGCTGAACGAAGGCATGCGCGCCCTTGCCCTGTTCACAGGCCATCAACTCGATCTTTCGGTGGCCCACCC
Organism: Marinobacter sp.; assembly: GCA_014762755.1. GTDB lineage: Bacteria > Pseudomonadota > Gammaproteobacteria > Pseudomonadales > Oleiphilaceae > Marinobacter. Next base: position 7,222 of record JABURI010000257.1, on the reverse strand, counting down.
GGACGCCGGGGTCCGTGAGAGCGCGGACGATCTGGTGCAGCTGTTGACCCCGGTGGTCAAGGCATTCCTGACCGATGAGGGCTTCAACAATGCGAACACCGGCCTGCAGGTGCTCGGCGGTTCCGGCTTCACCACCGACTGGCCGCTGGAGCAACTGGTCCGGGACGGACGCATCGCCCGCATTTACGAGGGCACCAACGGCATCCAGGCCATGGACCTCGTGGGCCGCAAGCTGTCGCTGAAGGGCGGCCAGCTGGTGCGCACCCTCTTCGGGGTGCTGACCGGTTACCTCAAGGACAACCCCGAAGCGCCCCATCGCGAGGAACTGAAAGGCGCGGTCAAGGCGCTCGAACAGGCCACCCTGTGGCTTGCCAGCAATGCCCCCAAGGATCCGGGCCGCGACTCCCTACCTGCGCCTGATGGCCCTGACCGTGACTGGTTACCTGTGGTCACGTATGGCCGGCGTCGCAGGCGAGAAGCTTGCCCGCAGTGAGGGCAACACACCGTTGCTCGAAGGCAAGCAGGTATCCGCACGCTTCTATTTCGAGAAGCTGATGCCGGAGACCGACTGGCTGCTCAGGGACATCGAGACCGGCAAGGACAGCCTGATGGCGTTCTCCGATGACCATTGGGCTGCCTGACGGCCGGGCAGTTCAGCCTTGGAAGCCACGCTTCGTGCGTGGCTTTTTTTGCCTGATTTTCGTCTCTCTTCAATGCCTGGGTTATAATTGCGTCCTTTGATTCGCGCCGGCAAGGGCCGGCTACTGACGGAGGCTGAATGTCCGCGGACGATTACGCTTTTCGTTTCGGGGGGATCGAGCGGCTCTATGGCCGCCGTGCCCTGGACACATTCCGGAATTCACACATCGCCATCGTCGGCCTCGGCGGTGTCGGCTCCTGGGCGGCGGAGGCGCTGGCCCGCAGCGGGATCGGTACCCTGACCCTGATCGACATGGACGACATCTGTGTCTCCAACACCAACCGCCAGCTTCACGCGCTGGAGGGGCAGTACGGGCGCACCAAGACCGACGCCATGGCCGATCGTCTGAAAACCATCAATCCCCATGCCGATGTCCGGGTTCACTTTGGTTTCCTGACCACAAAAAACGCCGCCGAGCTGATCACCCCCGAGATGACCGGGGTGGTGGATGCCATCGACAGCGTCAAGGCCAAGGCCGCTCTGATCGCCCACTGCCAGCGGCGCAAGATTCCCCTGGTCTGTGCCGGCGGTGCGGGTGGCCAGATGGATCCGACCCAGATCCAGGTGGCCGACCTGGCGAAAACCACCCAGGACCCGTTGCTTGCCAAAGTCCGCAACCTGCTGCGTCGGGAATACGGATTCTCGAGAAATCCGAAGCGGCGATTTGGCATCGAGGCCGTATACTCACTGGAGCAGCTCACGTATCCTGCCGGAGACGGGGAAGTGTGCCATCAGAAGCCGGCCAGCAACGGTCCGGTCCGACTGGACTGCGCCTCCGGGTTCGGCGCCGCCAGCCCGGTCACCGCCAGTTTTGGTTTTATTGCGGCCTCGCGCCTGCTGAACCGTATTGCCAGGCGCGCCCACCAGTAATTCAAAGGATCTGAAAGTCTATGCCTCTCAGCACTGTCATGGTTCTCGCCGGCATCGGCGTCCTGTCCCTGTTCTGCCAGTGGCTCGCCTGGCGGGTCCGGATGCCCGCCATCCTGTTCCTCCTGGCCGGCGGTATCGCGGCGGGGCCGCTCTTCGGCTTCCTGATACCAGAGCAGGTCTTCGGGGACCTGCTGTTCCCGGTGATTTCTCTGGCGGTGGCCATCATCCTGTTCGAGGGCAGCCTGACCCTGCGCTACGAGGAGATTCGCGGCCACGGCAAGATGGTCCGCAACCTGGTGCCGGTGGGCTCGATCGTGACCTGCATCATCGGAACACTGATCGCCCGCTGGGCCCTCGAGGTGTCCTGGGAAGTGGCGCTGCTGTTCGGCGCCATCTCCATCGTTACCGGCCCTACTGTGATTGCCCCCCTGTTGCGATCGGTCCGCCCGAAGTCGAAGCTGGCCAACATCCTGCGCTGGGAGGGCATCATCATTGATCCGGTGGGCGCGCTGCTGGCGGTGCTGGTGTTCGAGGGCATCGTCTCCTGGGGCCAGGGCAACGTTTTCAGCCACTCCCTGTATATTTTCGGCAAGACCCTGCTGGTGGGTTTCCTGATTGGCGCGGCCGCCGGCTACCTGAACGGCCTGGTACTGCGCAAGCACTGGATTCCCCAGTACCTGCACAACGCCGGCACCCTGACCTTCATGCTCGGCGTCTACGCCATTTCCAACGAACTGGCCCACGAATCCGGCCTGCTCACCGTCACCATCATGGGCATCTGGATGGCCAACATGAAGCGGGTGCCGATCGAGGCCATCCTCGAGTTCAAGGAGTCCCTCAGTGTTCTGTTGATCTCCGCCCTGTTCATCATCCTGGCCGCCCGGGTCGAGTTCTCGGCCATTGCCGAGCTGGGCTGGGCCCTGGTGGTGGTCCTGGCCGCGCTGATGCTGGTTGCCCGCCCCCTGAGCATCTTCCTGTCGGCCATCGGCACCGACCTCAACCTCCGGGAAAAACTGTTCCTGAGCTGGATCGCACCCCGGGGCATCGTGGCGGCCGCCGTCTCGGCGCTGTTCGCCTTCCAGCTCGAGAAGCTCGGCTACGAAAGCGCCGCCACCCTGGTGCCGCTGGTGTTCATGCTGATCATTGCCACGGTTACCCTGCAGAGCCTGACGGCACGTCCTGTGGCACGGCTGCTAAAGGTCGCCGAGCCGGCCGAGTACGGCTTCCTGATCCTCGGCGCCAACAATGTCGCCCGGATGATTGCCCAGGCCCTGAAGAAGCATGAGGTGCCGGTGACCCTGGCCGATACCAACTGGGAGAACGTCCGTCAGGCCCGGATGGATAATCTGCAGGTCTACTTCGGCAACCCGGTGTCCGAACACGCGTCCACCCACCTGGACCTGACCGGCATCGGCAAACTGCTGGTCATCTCCCCCTACAAGCACATGAACTCCCTGGCCACGTACCATTTTCTGGACTGGTTCGGGAAAAACTGCGTATTCAGCCTGGTCGAGGGCGAGCAGGACCAGAAGGCCCGCCACCAGACGGCGGAGAAAATCCAGATGACCCGGGGCCTGTTCGACGGCGTCAGCTATGCCAAGCTGGCCAGCCTGGCCAGCCAGGGCTACACGGTGCGAACCACGCAGCTGAGTGAGGAGTTCAGTTACGAGGACTTCCTGGAAAAATACCAACGGCAGGCCCTGGTGCTGTTCGTGTTCGACAGCAAGGGCTACATCTCGCCGGTCTGCAAGATGGAGGACCTGAAACCCGAGGAAGACTGGATGCTGATCAGTCTGGTACCGCCCCAGCCCCAGAAGGAACGCAAGGAGAAAAACAACGGCGGAAAAACCGCAAAGGTGGAAGAGAGCGGGGACGCGGAAGACAAGGACTGAGGGCGGGAGCCCTCAGCAGTGGCCAGGATTCCTCAACGGCAGTCCAGCACCAGCTTGCCGCGGACGTGCCCACCCTCGAGAGCTTCGTGGGCTTCCCGCACCTGGTCGAGGGCAAACCTGCCGTCGACGTGCACCCGCACATCGCCGTCCTCAATCAGCTCGGCGATCTCCTCCAGGTGAAAGACATCCGGGCGCACGGTCATACCGTGGGCCCGCAGGCCCATTTCCTCGGCGACGCTGATGATCTCATCAGCCGTCACGGTGGGAATGGTGACCAGAACGCCGCCCTCAGCCAGGGTATGCAGTGAGCGCTTGCCCACGTCACCCCCTATCAGGTCCAGCACCATATCCAGACCATAACACTCATCGGCAAAATCGGTGGTGTGGTAATCGATCACTTCATGAACACCCAGCTCTGCCAGAAAATCGCGGTTTCGCGCAGAGGCGGTAGCAATCACATGGGCACCCCGCTCCAGGGCGAACTGGACGGCAAAATGGCCAACACCACCGGCACCGGCATGAATCAGGATCTTCTGCCCGGATTCCAGCTTGCCCATCTCGAACAATCCTTGCCAAGCGGTCAGTGCCGCGAGGGGGACACCTCCGGCAGTAACCAGATCCAGTTCCTCGGGCACGATGGCCAGTTCATCGGCGGCCGCCAAGGCATATTCGGCATAGCCTCCGCCGGCGGCGGGGAATCCGACCATGCCCATCACGCGGTCACCCGGCGCCAGCGTGGTGACATCCTCAGCCACCGCGACCACCTCACCGGCCACGTCATATCCGGGTGTCCAGGGCAATGAATTCTCGATCTGGCGCGCCGCAAAGCCAAGGCCCTTGCGGGTCTTCCAATCAATGGGATTCAGGCCGGCGCCATGAACCCGGACCAGCACCTGGCCGGTATCAGGCTGAGGCACCGGGCTCTCGACCACCTGCAGGACATCCCGCTCGCCAAAACGGTCATAGACCACGTGGCGCATGGAAGTGTCGGCGTTGTTTTCGTTAGTGGATTCCATGGGTCTCTCCAGACATCGGTGGTAATGATCGGTGCCAACTGGGGCAGACGCTTTCAGACTAGCAGAAAACCGGCCCCGTGGAAGCTCAGTCCGGGGCCAGGCCCTTGCCGCCACTGACAGAGGCGGCCGACAGGATCTCGGCAAACTCTCTGGGCGCCCGGGAGGGTCTCTGGGTTTTCATATTGACGCAGGCATGGGTGGAGACTGCCCGCACCAGGGTCTTGCCATCCGCCGGACGCACCAGCTGAAACTGGCGGGAGGAACGGAAACGGCCGTCGAACCCGGTGAGCCAGGTCCCCAGGACGAGCCGGTCACCGGCGTTGGCGGAGGCCAGGTAGTCGATCTCGGTACGGGTGATTGCCATGGCTTTGCCGGTGGCTTCGTGCAGCTCCCAGGTCATGCCCAGACTCTCGATGTGGGCCCAGCTGACGTCTTCCAGCCAGCGGACATACACCACGTTGTTTGCGTGCCCGAGGCGATCGGTATCCTCTTCGCGCACGATAATCTCGAGGGTAAAGGGATCCGGCAGATCCCAGTCGATGTTCTGTTCGGCGGTCATTGGTCAGTGTCTCCGAGCCCCGGAATGGCGTGCAACGGTAGCCGCCCGATGCGGTCATTGTGAAGTGAACCAAAGTATAGAACCCCGTCGTGGGGATTCACCGAGGTGATTTCCTGCAGATGGGTGCCGCGGGTATCGTGCAGGCTGGTGATCGGATTACCGTCCCGGTCGAAAGCCACCACCAGGCCGTACTCCTGCGGGGCCGGTTTCAGGCTGTCCGGCAGTTTCGCCACCAGATCCTTGAGCCAGGGCGTCCGGTGCAGGGCGTCAACCTGGGCATTGCGCAAGGTCGGGAACGCCACCCAATAACGCCCCTCCTCATCCACGGCCAGGTTATCGGGGAACCCTGGCAGGTTATCGGCAAACACCTCGGCCCGACCGGCCCGGGGGCCCTGCAACCAGTAACGCAGGATCCGGTATTTCCAGGTTTCGTTGACCAGGACGAAATCACCGTCCGGGGACACCGCAACGCCGTTGGCGAAGTGCAGGTTGCCCAGCAGGACCTCGGCCCTCCCGGTGCGTGGGGAGTAGCGCAGGAGGCGGCCATGGGGGCGCATTTCCAGCAGATCGAGCCGGTAGTCCGGTTGATGGAAGCGTGAACTGGCGTCGGTGAAATAGATGGTGCCATCCGGACCGATGTCCACGTCATCGGTAAACCGGAAGGGGGTGCCCCCGGCTTCCCGGGCCAGCACGGTGATCGTCTTGTCCGGGGCGATGGACAACAGCCCTTTCCAGGCATCGGCAACAATCAGGTTGCCCTGACGGTCAAACACCAGACCCAACGGCCGGCCGCCGGTCTCCAGCCACTTTTCCACGCGGCCGTCCGGAAAAACGCGGATGATGAAACCGTCCTGGGTTCCGCTGTAGAGCACGCCGTCGGGGCCGACCGTCGTATCCTCCGGACCATAGACCTGGCCCCGCGCCAACAGGTCTGCCAGGCGGAGCCGCTCGTTGGGCGCCAGAATTCCGGTCAGAGGTGGTGGCGAGGGTGGCTCCCAGGCCTTGCTGTCAATGGGCGACGGGGTCAGCAGAAAGCTGCCAAGCAACAGAAACACCACCAGCAACCCGATCAACAACCACTTCATAGAGTGCGTCCGCCTGTTGTTATTTTCCAATTTCCCCGTCAGGACAATGGCCTAACCATAGCAGACGCGGGCCAGCCCATGAAAATGCCCCCGTCACGGGCCAGAGCGATCAGTTGCCGGTTTCGAGGAAGCGACGGCAAAGGGCGGCAAAGGTATCGGCTTTCTCGGCATGCAACCAGTGGCCGGTATCCTGGATGATGCGCAGTTCGGCGGAAGGGAACAGGCGCATGATCTGGTCCCGGTGCTTTTCCTGGATGTAGGCGGACTCTGCGCCCTTGAGGAACAGGACCGGACCATTGAACGGACCATCTCCCTCCGGAGCTTTGGCAAGATTTTCATAGCAGGCATCGATCACCGGCAGGTTCAACCGCCACCGGAACATGGGGCCGTCGGCCGCCTGCTCCTCTCGGGGCACCCGTTCCAGGTTCTTCAGCAGGAACTGCCGGACGCCGGGTGTCTCAACGAACTCGGCCAACAGCCTGTCCGCGTCCTGACGGGAGCGCACGACGGACAGGTCAAGGCTGCTCAGCCCCTCGAGAATGGCATCATGGCGGGGCTTGTAGTTGACCGGCGCGATGTCCGCCACAATCACCTTGTCCACCCTCTCCGGCGCCATCAGGGCCACCTGCATGGCCACCTTGCCGCCCATGGAATGGCCCAGGATCGAAGCCTTGTCCAACCCCCGGGCATCCATGTAGGCCAGGACGTCCTCGGCCATGGAAGGATAATCCATGCTGTCAGTATGCGGTGAGCTGCCGTGGTTACGCTCGTCCAGGGCGTGGATCTGCCACTCATCCTGCAGCCGGCGCGCGATTCCCCCGAGGTTTTCCAGTGACCCGAACAGGCCATGCAGCAGGATCAGGGGTTTGCCTTCGCCAGTAATTCGATGATTCAGCTCAACACTCATGGACAGACAGCCTCCGCTCTGGAAAGGATAATTCTCGGAGCGGATACATTACCACTGCCAGCCCTGCGAGCAAGGCAAGCGGATGTCGGGACGAAAAAAAGCCGGGGGTTACCCGGCTCAAGGTCATAGACTGAACGTCTGTCTGATCAGCAGTAGAAGATGCTGTCCAGATATTCCGCGAGAGCAATCACGT
>JABURI010000205.1 GCA_014762755.1 Marinobacter sp. | reverse complement strand
CGGCCCCGGTCAGGAACAGGGTGATGAACACCATGGAGATGGTCATCAGCCAGAAGCCCCACATCTCCAGTACCTGGGCGGTATTGCTGTTGCCGTAAGGGCGGCCGCGCATGATCGGCATGGCGTAGGAAATGATGGTGAGCACGATCATCACGTAGGCACCGTAGAACGCCATGTGACCGTGGGCGGCGGTGATCTGGCTGCCATGGGTGTAGTAGTTCACCGGAGCCAGGGTATGCAGGAAGCCCCATACGCCCGCGCCCAGGAACGCCATCACCGCGGTGCCCATGGCCCACAGCATGGCGGCCTTGTTCGGGTGATTGCGCCGGCGGCGGTTGATCATGTTGAAGGCGAACAGCACCATCATGAAGAACGGCAGCGGCTCCAGGGCAGAGAACACGGAACCCAGCCACAGCCAGTACTCGGGCGGCCCGATCCAGAAGAAGTGGTGGCCGGTACCGATGATGCCGGTGATCAGGGCCATGGCGATGATCACGTACAGCCACTTCTCGATCACTTCCCGGTCGACCCCGGTGATCTTGATCAGCACATAGGCCAGGATGGCACCCATGATCAGTTCCCAGACGCCTTCCACCCACAGGTGCACCACGAACCACCAGAAGTACTTGTCCAGGGTCAGGTTGCCGGGGTTGTAGAAGGAGAACAGCCAGAGCACGGCCAGGCCGATCAGGCCGGTGATCAGCACGATGTTGACTACGGTCTTGCGGCCCCTCAGGGCAGTCATCAGGATGTTGAACAGGAAGCCGACCACCACAAGCGCTATGCCGATCTTGGTGATGGTGGGCTGTTCCAGGAACTCACGGCCCATGGTAGGCAGCAGCTTGTTCATGGTGACGTCCGCCAGGGTGGCGTAGTCCACGAACAGGTAACCGAGGATAGTCAGGGTGCCGGCGACGGCAAACACCCAGAACAGGATCCAGGCCAGCAGCGGGCTGTAGAGCTCCGTTTGGGCCTCTTCCGGCACCAGGTAGTAGGTGGCACCCATGAAGCCGAACAGCAGCCAGACGATCAGCAGGTTGGTGTGCACCATCCGGGCAACGTTGAAGGGGATTTCCGGGAACAGGAAGTCCCCCACCACGTACTGCAGACCCAGCACCAGGCCAAAGACGATCTGGCCGGCGAACAGGATCAGGGCAAAGATGAAGTAGGGCATGGCGACCCGTTGGGATTCGTATTTCATGTCGTTTCTGCTCCCTCAGCCTTCAATGTTGGGTGGCCAGCCGTTATCGTCGATCTTGGACGTCCACTCCAGGAACGCCGCCAGATCCTCGATTTCCTGGTCGGTCAGATTGAATTGCGGCATCTGCCGGCGCCCCGGCACATTGGTGGGCATGGCATTCATCCAGCCGTTCATGTAGGCCTTGAAGACCTCGGAGTCACCGCCGCCCCGGCGGTCGAACACGTTGGCCAGCTCCGGCGCGAAATACGCGCCTTCGCCCATCAGGGAATGACAACCCACGCAGTTGTTGTTCTCCCAGACATGTTTGCCCCGGACAACCTGCTCGGTGAGCTGGTCCCGGTTATCCCGTTCGGGCATGGCCCGTGATTGAGTGTCAAAAGTCAGGGCCAGGAACAGCAATACAAAGAAGGCACTGCCTCCCAGGTAGATGTTCCTGGCCATGCTTTTGGTAAAGCGCTCGGCCATCGGTCTCTCTCCTTGGTCGTTGTGGAATACCTGACTACAGCACTAGGGTATAAAGATTCATCTGAAATGCTGTTGATGATTATCAAGCATTACCGAATGTCACACTATTGCGCCGGGGAGTTACCTCCGGAGGGGTAGGTGATAGACTTCGCGCGCTGACTTTCATCCCTACTGTTGTCCGGAGTCTTCGATGGCGGCTGCGCTGGCGTTATTTCTGAAGCTGATTCCCTTGTATGTCACGGTGGCGCTGGGCTGGATCTCCGGTCGCTACCTGCAAGCCAGTGGCAAGCACATCGCCGGGATCATGCTTTATATCGTTACGCCGTCGGTAGTGTTTTCCGGAGTGATGGCGGCACCGCTTTCGCCCGAGGTAATCCTGCTTCCGTTTCTGGTTTTCGCTCTTTCGTCGATCCTCGGTGTGGTCCAGCTGAAACTGGCAAAACGGGTGATTACGGATGGTAGCGCCAGCATCATTCCGCTGTGTGTGGGCTCGGGTAACACCGGCTATTTCGGGGTGCCGGTGGCACTGCTTCTGTTCGGTGAGGAGGGGCTGGGCCTTTACATCGTGTGTATGCTCGGCACGACGCTGTTCGAAAACTCGGTGGGGTTCTATCTCGCGGCGCGCGGTCGTTACGATCTCAAGGAGTCTCTCTGGCGGGTAGTAAAGCTGCCTTCGGTTTACGCGTTTCTGGCGGCTGTGGCCCTGAATCTGTCCGGTTACCGGATACCGGATATCTTTGTGCCTTTGTTCGATAACCTGCGTGGCGCCTACAGCGTGTTGGGGATGATGATCATCGGCATGAGCATCACCTCGTTCCGGGGTTTGGCCGGCAATATCCGTTTTACCGGCCTGGCTTTCTTCGGCAAGTTCGTGATCTGGCCCCTGGTGGCCATCCTGTTCTGGTGGCTGGATGCCAATGTTCTGGGCATCTATGACACAGCGGTGCATCACGCCATGTTCCTGATTTCCATCACACCGATCGCCGCCAACACCGTGGTGATTGCCACCCTGCTGGATACCGCGCCACGCCAGGCGGCTGGCACGGTGCTGCTGACCACGCTGTTTGCCCTGGCGTTTATCCCGGTGATGATTTCCCTGGCGTTCTAGCGCACGCCGCTTGAGGAACGGCTGGTGGTGGGCTCTACCGCGCAGGCCCGCGCCTCGGCGATATCCTGGCGGGCATGACGAACCACGCTGATGCCGGCGGTCACGGCCAGGCTGCCCATGATGGCGGCAACAATCAGATCCGGCCAGGCCGTACCGGTGCCGAATACCCCCAGTGCCGCGCCCATCACCGCGATATTACTGATGGCGTCATTGCGGCTGCACAGCCAGACCGAGCGCATGTCCGAGTCTCCGTCGCGGAAGCGGAACAGCATGACCGCGACACTCACATTGGCAGCCAGTGCCAGCAAGCCGACGGCTCCCATGGTCAGTGGTTCCGGCGTGATTCCGCTCTGGGCGACCCAGATGGCCCGTGCCCAGACCACGAGGCCGAAGGCCGCCATGGTGAGACCCTTGATCATGGCCGCCCGGCCACGCCAGAGCATGCCCATGGAGAGCACACTCAGGGACAGGATGTAGTTGGCGCTGTCACCAAAGAAGTCGATGGCATCTGCCATCAGCGAGACCGAGCCGGACTGGATACTGGCGATACCCTCCACCAGAAACATGGCAAGGTTCACCCACAAGGCAATCCAGAGCGCCTTGCGGAACCCCGGAACGGGGGATTTGGGTTCGGGAGCCGAGCAACTGCAGGCCATGAGTTTCTCCTTTCCTCAGATACTCATAGTAAAAACCCTGTAGTTGCTACAGGGTCAAGTCTCGTTGGGATTATTATCTGGAGGAAACCGATTCTGTGGTAGGTATTATGTGATTCAAAAAAACAGTAGAGATTTCATGTAAGTGTGTCGAATTTGGTGTTGGGTGCGCTCGATGCTGCTCTCTATGGGCGCTTGACATATACGAAGGAACTGGCCAATCTCTTCTCAAACAATCATAAAAGCCGATTTCGGTGGACAAGTAATGCTTGGAAACTCGTTCTCAACGGCAGGTTTTGACCGCTGGATCAGCGATGTAAATCAGATCTGTGGACCGTTTTCGGCAGAACCCCTCAAGCAGGAATTCTGCGGAAACATAAGCAAGATGGGATCCAGTGCCCTGGATATGTCCCGCGTTACCATCCGCGGGGCACAACTGGTTCGTGGCCGAAGCGAAATCCGTCGGTGTGTCACCCCTGAGTTCTTCTGCGTTTTCCAGCTTCGGGGAGCGTCGCGCGTTGAGCAGGCGGGGAACGGGTCCATTCTCCGGGCCGGTGATATTGTTCTGGTTGATTCGGCGCTCCCATTCAGCTTTACCTATGACAACGAATCCGAGCAGATTTCTCTCATCCTGCCCCGTCCGATCATCGAGCGAACCCTGAACCTGTCGGGAATTGAGCTTGGTGTCCGGATTCCCTCCGATAGCCACATCGCTCGTGTCGCCAACTTATTGATTGGCGGAGCAGCCAATTACGACAGTCTTGATGAGGAAGAGGGCGCCGCCATCCTTGACTCGCTGATTATGCTGATCAAACCCTCGGTTATTCGCAGTGTCGGGGAGCACAGTCCCGGTGAGCGGGTCTTCCTGCAGGCTGCCTCTTTTATCCGGGAGAACATCGGTGAGTCAGAGCTGAGCGCGCGTATGGTGGCGAGCACCACCGGGACCTCTGTTCGTGGCCTCTATCGGGCATTTTCCGCACGTTCGCTGACTGTGTCGGGGTATATCAAAACCCAGCGACTGGAGATGTGCGCCGAGTACCTGAAAGCGTCGAAGGGCAAGGTGAACCTGACTGAAGTCGGGTACCGTTTCGGCTTTGCCAGCCCCAGTGCATTTTCCACGGCTTTCAGGCAACACTTCGGTGTAACGCCATCCAGCTTCTGCCAGGACTGTCTTTCTTGACAGGGAGGCCCGCCCGATGACGCATGCGGCGGGCCGCCAGAGATCATGGAATCATCGGCACGTCATTTTTTCACGCTGATGACCCTGGGCTGTGTGACCGCTTTCAACCCTTCCAGACCAAACTCCACTCCATACCCGGAGGCCTTATTGCCGCCAAAGGGCACCATGGGATGGATGGCGCCGTGCTGGTTGATCCAGACGGTTCCGGCCTCAACCCTCAGGGCGATCGGCTCGGCCTCCTCCGGAGTGTTGGCCCAGACCGAGGCGCCGAGGCCAGCCGACAGGCGGTTGGCGGAATCGACCGCTTCGTCCAGGTCCCGGTAACGGACAATGGGCAGGGCGGGGCCGAACTGCTCCTCATCCACCAGCCTTTGGCCATCCCGGATGTCGCCCACCAGGGTCACGGGCAGGAAGTAACCGGTGTCAGGGACATCTCCGAATTCCATAACCTCGCAACCATTGGCGCGCGCATCGTCGACCAGTTCTTTCACCTTCTTGAACTGCATCTCGTTCTGAAGCGGACCGATCAGGTTGTTCTCGTCCATGCCATCGCCAATCGGCATATGGCGGGCAAGGTCGCTGAGCGCGGTAACCACCGGGTCATAGTCATTTTCGTGAACGTACAACCGCTTGATGCAGGCGCAGGTTTGCCCCATGTTCAGGAAGGCGCCCCAGAAAAGGCCCTCCGCGATGGCATTGGCATCAGTGCCGGGGGCCACAATGGCGGGGTCATTGCCACCAAGTTCCAGGGTGATCGGCGCGAGGTTTTGCGAGGAAGCCTCGATAATGCGCCGGCCGGTCGCCTCGCTGCCGGTGAACATGATCTTGTCAATGTCCGGATGGCTGGTGAGCGCGGCCCCGATGCGGCCGTCCCCGGAGATGGTGTTCAGCACCCCCGGTGGCAGAACCTGATTGATCAGCCGAACCATTTCCAGGGTTGCGATGGGGGTGTATTCGGACGGTTTCAGAACCACCGTATTGCCCATGCGGATGGCAGGAATGATTTGCCATATGGCAATCATCAATGGCCAGTTCCACGGTGCAATTGCGGCCACCACACCCAATGGCACCCGATGCAATACGTCCTTGCGCTCTTCGTCCTCGTGGACAGTTTCAGGGGGAAGTGTCAGTGCTGCCGGCACCTGTGTCCAGCCCACGCATGCCTGCATCTCGAAGCGCGAGCCCGGACCGGACAGAGGTTTGCCCTGCTCCCGGGTTATCAGCTCGGCCAGATAGGCTGCATTATCCTCGAGCACCTTGGCCACCCGGGCCACGGTTTCCTGTCGCTCCCGATCACTGACCCGGGCCCATTCCTTCTGTGCGTTGCGTGCAGCCATGACGGCGTCGTTTACGTCCTGTTCGCGGCTGAGGGGCGCCAGCCCCAGAGAATCGCCTGTTGCAGGGTTGAAAATTTCCTGGTGATCGGTGGCCTCAACTGGTTTTCCGTTCACCAGATTGCTGTAGGTTTGCATGACAATGCTCTCCTGAGAGTATTCGTTAGAGTCGGGCGGGATACCCGTTGCAGCCGCCCGCGGCTGTGTCCGTGGGCAGCTTTTGTTTAGTAGGCTGATGACACGGGTCAGAACGGAACAATGGCAATGATCTGGCCATAGGTATTGGTTGTGTCACTCCCGATCTGGCTGCCACCCTCGGCGGCGCTGTTGTCGGGCATATAGAATCCCAACAGAGGACTGATAATCAGGTGCGGCGCTGCTACCCATTCGGCGTATAAGTTGACCTCCTGGGCGTCCAGGCCGCCGCTACCGCCTGCGGTGTCGCGGAAATCAAAGAACAGCGCTCCGAGACTGAGCGTTTCTGACGGAGTTGCCTTCAGGCCGATGTGGTGCACCGTGGCATCGGAATTGAACGGGCCTGCGTAGTTGGCAGCGACCTCACCCTGGAACCAGGTGCCGTAGCCGCGGTTGAAGCCGAAGAACAGCGGGTCGAAGCCTTCATCGAAGCTCGAATAGCGATAATTGACACTGGGTGACCAGGTTATATTACTGAAGGTCCAGCCAGCCTCGGCGTACCAGGCCCTGGCATTCTCATCAGAGCCTTCTCCGGCCTCCTGGTTGACGAACTCACCGGAAAGGAACAGGTTTTCGATGCCTGCATTGCCCTGGTAGCGAACGCTTGTGGTCTGTTGTCCGTCTCGTGAGCCGTATCCAAGTATGGGCGCGAAGGTGTCATCGACATCCAGCCCTTCGATATACGCCAGGCCAAACGTGCCCTCAGGGATCACATACTCGGCGTTGACGCCTGCCAGCTCCATCTCCGCTTGCGCTTTGTTGTCTGAGGCCAGCCAGAACAGGTCGGCGCGAAGTCCCTCCGAACCTCCGATGCGGGCAATCGCGGTCCGGTCAAATGCCTTGCGGGCAGCGAGCCAATAGGCGCCCCCACGATCAAAGTCCAGGCCCGGGCCATTAAGAGCATCGCCAAAGTTCAGGGCATCGCTATTGATAAGGAAGCCATCGCCAATGGCAAATTGCTGGCGCCCGAATGACAGATCGAGACCGTCCTCTCCAAGCGCCGGAACCAGGTTGCCCGAACGCCAGCCAAGGTAGGCATCCTCCAGTGCGGTTTCCCGTTCGTTGCCCGAGGTGATGCCCCCGGCATCGCCGTCACCCCAGGTGCCGGATGACACCAGGTTGACGGCTCCATAGACACGGCTGTCCGAGCCGATCCCCTGGCTTCCAGAGAGCCCGTATTTGATGTAGCCCTCCTGCCACTCTGATTCACCGGCAGACGATTTGGCGCCAAGGTTGTAGGTTTCCTGGCTCGAAAAAACACCCAGAACCGCTTCCAGATCGGCGTTCAGCTCGGTTCCGTCCTGGTCATAAAGGTTATAGGCCGAAGCGGGGGCCGACAGTCCGGCCACGGCCAGACAGAGAATGCTTTTTACAGAATGCTTGTTTTTCATTTTTCCTGATTCCCGTGTTTCTGAGTTTGTGGCGAGGCTTCCCTGCCAGAAAGGTCCCTCGTTCCGTGCGAATCAGTTCTCCGGCTTCTGGCGGTCGGGAAGATTCAGGGTTGGTGTCTGGTCAAAGAAGTTCCAGGGTTTCAGCATCGAGTGGACGTACTCGGTCGGCATGATGGGCCACTCCTCCGCTCGGGCTACATGAGTCGCACCGGTGGTCATCCAGAGCACGGTATCGACGTTCTCGATGGACTCGTTATCCGCGACGAAGGTTTTCAGGCCGGTATCGGTTTTGGCCCGGTTCGGGTATTCGCCTTCTGGAAAACGTTCCTCGGGCTTGTATTGCGTGACCCAGATCTGCTTATCCATGAAGTTGACGCGCTTGAACAGCCACTCGTCCTCACTGAATAACGCGCCCTTGGCGATGGGGTGAGTGCCGCCTGCAAACGGTATGAGCTGATAGCCAACCGGATAGCCCATGCGGTTTTCTTTATTGGGGTTTGTCATCAGGCGGACGGTTGACGGATCGAACTTCTGGACCGCCTCCTGTTCTGTGGGCACGACCCGCTCATTGGTGATCATTACGCTCTTGCGCGGCCCGCCGGCGGTGTTCTCGGCGACAACGGGATCAATTTCCCTGAGGCTGTTCCGGGCACCATCAACATCCAGGTCCAGGCGGAAGTTGTAGATGTGCTGGTGGGTGGTACCCACGATGTTGTGGTCAATCAGGGTGCCGTAGCGGGTATCTTCTTCGGCGGTTTCGTCGTGAACCGTACGGGACTTCACGGCTTTGACCGCCTCAATGCCCGACGCTCCGACCGTCAGCCTGATGTTGCCATTGGCCATGAAAACCCAGTCGAACATATAGTCGTAGTTGCCGATGGTGCTCACCCAACGTACAACCAGCTCCCTTCGTTCGCGGCTTTCATTGCCCGGGCTGCTGCCCAGCATTTCCGTGTGCTTGAATTCCGGGCCTGCGTAGCGCTCGAAGACAGCGACCGCGTTCGGAATGGTAAAGGGCTCGCCGCCGTTGTCGACCAGGGTGGCCGGCAGCAGTGTGGCGTTATTGGGCACATCGACGCCGGCTTCCAGGGGAGAGGTAAGGTTCCCCATCCCGTAGTCGCCGGAGTCGAGATAGGACTTGAAGTACCAGCCAACGTCAGGATCGCCGTAAGGCACGATCATGCCACCCAGTGATCCCTCGTACATGATTTTCCGCTTTTCGCCGTTGTCGTTATAGGTCAGTGTCGAAATGACGGGGCCGACACGGGAATTCAGTTTGAGATGGAAGTCCCAGTTCTGCCACTGAATGGTATTGCCGGACATGGAGACGTTGGAGCCTTCCGGCTGCACCACCATCAACGGCTTTACATCCGCTATCTTTTCCTGATTGCGGCCGTCGTAGGGGCGGGGCGCCATCGGTACCGGGATGACGCCGTCGTCCTCAATCTTGAGAATGCTCTGTTTTTCCAGGTCTACCACGGCTACGAGATTCTCGATGGGGTGCGCCCAGTAGTTACCGTCACCGACGTCAAGGTAGGAGACCACTTTCAACAGCTTTAGCTCGTGCTCAAGGCCATCGTCTCCCCCGAAATAGCCGACAGTAAGCGGGGTCGCGACGACGTTTTCCACACTGTCGATGCCGCGTTTTTTCAATGCTTTTTTATAGGCCTCGCTGTTTGAGACAATCTCCTGAACAGCCAGAAAGTCATCGAAGGTCACCATGCCGTGGGCACCTTCAATGTGTTCCCAGCTGATAACGGATTCAGAGGCCAGATCAACTGTGCCTTCGAACACCTTCCTGCCATCGACGACGGTAAAAATGGCCTGACGGGAAAAATCGTGGCTTTCCCCTAACGCCCATTCCCAGACTTTTTCTTTGCTGGGCTCGGCAAGCCGTATTTGTGTGAAGCGGGTCGTGTCGGTCCAGTGCTTGGAGTTCTTGACTGCACTCGCGGCTCTGGTGATTTCTTCCGCGGTTAATGGGTCCAGCGGATGGGCCTTATCACCAATGGCAACATTCTGGGAAACCCGATTCGCAAACAGGTCGTGTGCAAAGCTTCGTTCTACGAGTACCTCACCCTCATGCAGTTTGGCAGGGGCTGATAGTTCAATAACGTCACCGTTGTAGAAACCCCGGGTTTCGCCCAGAGGCACCCTGATTTTTGCGTCCCCCGAGACAATCAGTAGTTCGCTTTTGTCCTTGCTGAGCTCGAAACTGGCTCCTGAAGAACTGAGGGCCTGCGATATCGGTAGATATTCCGCAGAACCGCCGTGGCCCAGGACCGTTGGGCTGGCAGCAAACAATGATGAGGCCAGGGCGGCGGAGAGTATGAGTTTCTTTTTGTACATAGTGACTCCTGACAGTGTTTAGGTTGTGCGCGAGAGACGATTCGGCCGCGCAGGCAATCCCTACGCAGCCGTTTCAGGGGCAAACGCACCTGAGCGTGCTTCTGAAGACATAGGAATATCATTTCAGGGGGGCGGAGACTTTTGAATCACTGCCAGACTTTTCTTGAATCGTGCCGCCATGAGGTGTGGCACGATTTGTTCTTCTGAGGGGGCGGGTTAAAGAGCGGGAGGCGTTTCAGGAATTGCCGGGGCGGTGGGTGCCGGGAACATGGTTGTGGTGGTCCTCCGGTTTCGGGGTCTCAAGTTCCGAACTCAACTCCCCCAGAATTCCACACTCCCTTACTGTGCGGGCATCGGAGCAGGCGGCCTGAAGCTGAACCAGGGTCTGCTCCAGGCTTGCCAGCTCCTTCAAACGCTCGCGCACATGATCCAGATGGCGGGCGAGCAGGGCATCCACGTCACTGCAGTCAGCCTCCGGCTGCTCCGCCAGGCGGAGCAGTTCCCGGATCTCCTCCTGCGCCATGTCCAGGTTCCGGCACCGCTTGATAAACAGCAGTCGGTCCAGGTGGGCCTGGCGGTAGCTGCGATAGCCGCTGGCATCACGGACCGGTTCGGGCAGAAGGCCGATTTTCTCGTAGTAGCGGACGGTTTCCACGGGAACGCCTGCTTGTTTGGCGATGGCTCCGATTCTCAAGGTTTGCCTCCTCCAGGTCTTACCATCGGTCTGCCCATTATAACGAGCAGGGCAATCCGCTCACTCATGTCCAGGGAATACTGACCACCGCCCGGAGGCCGCCACCTGCCCCCTTTTCAAACCCGAGAGTGCCACCGTAACGTTCGGTGATCTCTCTGACGATGGCGAGGCCAAGGCCGTGCCCCGGCGTCTGTTCGTCCAGCCGGAGGCCGCGGACGCCGAGGGAGGACAAGGATTCTGGCGGTACCCCGTGCCCATCATCCTCTACCACAATTGTCATGCGGCCGTCCTGCTCCAGTAACGACAGTTCGACGGTCTTCTCCGACCACTTGCCGGCATTGTCGAGCAGGTTGCCCAGTACTTCATTCAGGTCATGTTCTTCCAGAGGCCAGCGGCGCTCCTCCATCAACCGGGACGCCAATTCGAACGATTTTTCCGGATAGAGTCTGCCCAGCATCCAGAGCAGATCCCGGGCCTGTTTGATGGGGTAGGCGCTTTTCCCCACCTGTGGGCCGGCAAAGCGACTCCGGCGCATTTCCGCCTCAAGTTGCTTGTCGATATCCCCGAGCCGAACGACGAGTTCCTGTCGAAGGTTGTCGTCCAGTGGCCGGCTGGTATCCCCGAGGGTTTGCCGGACAGCTGCGATGGGCGTTTTCACGCTGTGCGAGAGGTTGGCCAGGGCGTCCCGTGAACGCTCCAGGCGCTGGTCCAGAGAATCCAGGAGTTGATTGAGTTGCTGCACCAGGGGCTTGAATTCATCCGGGGCCTGGACGGAAATCCGGGAAATCTCGCCATCCTGTAGCCGTTTCAGAGCGGCCTTAAGGGTCACAACAGGCCGCATCGAGAGCGTAATGCCCAGCCAGATGACCGCGACCAGAAGCAGGATCAGAAGAATGGAGACGATGGCCGTCCAGGCATGAAGTTCGGACTGGCTGCGTTTCAGGGAGTCGAGATCCTCCGAAACAATGACCGTAATGGGCGTTTCGCCAACGCTGAACGTTTTCCTGTAGGCCAGAATGCTCGAGGGTGTAGCTGTATTGCCCCTGCTGTCTACCTGAGTGGTACCGTCCTGCCCGGATTTGAGGAGGGGCATAAGCAGCGGTGTCCAGGAATCCGGGGAGATGATCGTCATCGACGGGGAGTGTATGGCGAAAGCGTGGTGAAAGACCTCCTGAAAATAATCACCGGTCTGGAGTGTGTTCACGTTGCCGCCCGATTCCCGGATCTGATGCTCGATGAAGGCCACTTCATCCTTGAGTCTGCTCTCGACGAAGTCCCGGGCCATCCGGTCCAGCAACTGGCCATGCACGAGCCAGGCGAGAGCCATCAGGCCGATACCGGCTGGTAACAGCAGGATGAGCAGAGTCCCCTTGACGGAAACGGGCTTCCTAAAGAGTGTCATTGAACAGATAACCCTGGCCGCGTCGGGTGGCTATGGTGTCGGTGCCCACCAGCTTCCTGAGCCGACGGATGTATGCTTCGATCACGTTTTCGCTCGGGTTGTCACTGAGGTTGTAGAGCTGCTCCATCAGCTGTTCCTTGGAGAAGACGTGGCGCGGGCGGCTCATCAGGCAACGGAGCAGGCGGAACTCGGTGCCCGTCAGGGTATGCTCCGTGCCGTCCTCGAGCCTGAGGCTTTGCCGATTCTCATCCAGCTCAAAGCGTCCGGCTTTCACCACCGAGTGAACCCGGCCCTCACTGCGCCGGATTATGGCGTTCAGTCTGGCAGTCAGCTCTTCGGTCTGGAAAGGCTTGGCCAGGTAATCGTCTGCCCCGGCCTTCAGGCCATTCACCTTGTCCTGCCAGTCTCCCCTGGCGGTCAGAATCAGAACCGGTGTGTTGACCTGGTTCGCCCGCCACTTTTTCAGCACATCCAGACCGTTGCCGTCGGGCAGCCCAAGATCAAGCACTACCGCCCGGTAGTCTTCCTGCTCTCCCAAAACGACTGCCTCTTTGGCCATGGCGGTTGTGTCCACACTGAAACCGGCCTTCTCAAGCTGCCGGGCCAGGCCGTCGGCCAGCAAACGATCGTCTTCAACTAGCAGTAGGCGCATGATTTGGTTCCTTATCGACGTTTTACAGCCGCGTCAGTGTCGCTGACTTACCTGAATTCACACTGAACTCTAAATTGTTGGTCATTTTCAGAAAGGATTCAGGTTTGTGCGAGATGG
>JABURI010000055.1 GCA_014762755.1 Marinobacter sp. | reverse complement strand
GTGTTGGTCCGGTTACCCAGGAAATCCGGCCGGGGCTTGTTGCCGCAATAGGGCTGTTCCAGCTGGTTTTCCACACTGTTGTAGACGAAGAACAGGTTGCTCCGGGGCCAGGGGGACATGTTGGCATTGGAGGCGTGCAGGGTGTTGCACTCGAAGATGATCAATGAGCCGGCGGCGCCGGTAGGTGCCTTGATCCCGAATTCGTCCGCCATCCGTTTCAGATCCCGGTCATTGGGGACGCCCAGCTCCTGCTTTTTCAGGGAGGATTGGTAGTTGTCCTCGGGGGTGCGACCGACACAGGGCACGAAGCTCTTGTGGGAGCCGGGAATCAGCATCAGGGGTCCGTTGAACGGGGTATTGTCGGTCAGGGCGATGGAGAAACTGACCGCCCGCATCCGTGGCATGCCATCCTCGGCGTGCCAGGTCTCGAAATCGGAATGCCAGTCAAAGCCCTTGCCGTGGAAGCCCGGTTTGAAGTTGATGCGGGACTGGTGGATGTAGGCATCGCTGCCCAGCAGCTGGCGCACCATCGCGAGAATTTTCGGATCCCGGGTCAGGCGGTCAAAACGCTCGGACAGTTCGTGGATGCCGAAGATCGAGCGGATCTCCTGTTTGCCCGGCTCGGTGATGGTGCCTTCCGAGCGCAGGATGCTGTCATCGTCCTCATAGGCACGCAGATCCTCACGGAATTTCTGCACGGTGGCCTGGTCGAGAAAGTTGTTGATGGCAAGGAAACCGTCGCGTTCGTATCGGGCCAGCTCGGTTTCGCTCAGGGGACCGCTGGTGCGGTCATCGCCGGTGCTGTGGATAACCGGGTCCCGGCGCTCAAAGCTCGGGGTAGGGCGTTCCAGGCGGGTGGGATAAAAGTCGTCAGTACGAGTCTCCATATTCGAACCTCCTTCTTTTATTCACTATCTGAAATTTTCCCTTCACCTCATGAAGTTAATGGCTTTGGCGTGGAAAGGCACCAAAGATCTGGGGTTGCCATCTTCGATTTCAAGGGCAAAAAATCCCGGGGCGGGGCGCCCCGGGATGAAGAGTCACCGGCCGGATCAACCGGTGAAGGCCATATGATCGGAATCCAGTTGCATCAGGCTCCGGGTCGGGCTGAGCATGCTGGTGGCATGGGCCTGGGCCCGGGGCAGGAGTCGCTCAAAGTAGAACTCCGCGGTGGCCAGTTTGGCCCGATAGAACTCGTCCGCTTCGTCGCCCCCGTTATCCAGTTTATCCACAGCCACCGCGGCCTGGCGCAGCCACATGTAGGCCATGATTACGTAGCCGCTGTACATCAGGAAATCGTTGGCGGCGGAACTCACCACGTCGCGGTCCTTACGGGCGGCGAGCATGACCCGCACGGTGAGCAGGTTCCACTGGGCAGTGAGCTTGAGCAGCTCTACCGCGAACGGTCGCAGGCGCTTGTCCGTCAGGTGTTTACGGGCATGGTTGGCGACTTTCAGGGTGAATTCCCGGACGGCGCCGCCCTGGGTCATCAGCAACACCTTCCGGCCCAGCAGGTCGAGGGCCTGGATCCCGGTGGTGCCCTCGTACAGGGTGGCGATGCGGGTATCGCGGACGATCTGCTCCATGCCGTGCTCGCGGATGTAGCCGTGGCCCCCGAACACCTGCATGCCCAGGTTGGTGCATTCGTACCCGAGTTCGGTCAGAAAGCCTTTGAGAATCGGGGTCAGGAAGCCCAGCTTGTCGTCGTAGGCCTCGGCTTTCTTGTCGTCACCCCGGGTGTGGGCCTCGACCATGTAATCGGCCAGCCGGGCGGCATAGTAGAGCATGGCCCGGCCACCCTCGGCGACCGCTTTCTGGGTCAGCAGCATGCGCCGGACATCGGCATGGTGGATGATCGCATCGGCGACCTGGTCCGGCTCCTTCTTGCCGGACAGGGCCCTCATTGACCGCCGCTCTTTGGCGTACTCCAGGGCCCACTGATAGGACAGTTCGGCCGGGCCGACGCCCTGGATGGCGGTCCCGATCCGGGCCGTGTTCATGAACGTGAACATGCACTCCAGGCCCTGGTTCTCGGGGCCGATCAGGTAACCGGTGGCGCCGTCGAAGTTCATCACGCAGGTAGCCGAGGCCTTGATGCCCATCTTCTTTTCCAGGCTGCCGCAGCTGACACCATTGCGCGCGCCGACCCCGCCGCTGGCATCCGGCAGGAACTTCGGGACGATGAACAGGCTGATACCGCGGGTACCCTTGGGGGCATCCGGCAGACGGGCCAGGACGATGTGGACAATGTTCTCGGTCAGGTCATGCTCACCGGAGGAAATGAAGATCTTGGTGCCGGTGATCCGGTAGCTGCCGTCGTCCTGCGGTTCAGCCCTGGTCTTTACCTGGCCCAGATCGGTGCCACACTGGGGTTCGGTCAGGCACATGGTGCCACCCCAGCGACCTTCGGTCAGCGGAGTGAGATAGGTCTGCTTCTGCGCCTCGCTGCCATGCAGGTAGATGGTGTTCATCGCCCCCAGGGACAGGCCCGGGTACATGGAAAACGACCAGTTGGCGGTGCCCATCATCTCCTGCTTGAGCAGACCCATGGAGGCGGGCAGACCCTGGCCGCCGTATTCTTCCGGAGCAGACAGACCCTGCCAGCCGCCCATCATGTATTGGTTGTAGGCTTCCTTGTACCCGGCGGGGGTGGTGACCTCACCGTTTTCCAGTTTGCAGCCCTCCTCGTCGCCGGACTGGTAGAGCGGGCTCAGGACCTCTTCGCAGAACTTGCCGCATTCAGTGAGGATGGCGTCGACGATGTCCGGCGTGGCGTTTTCGCCGCTGGCCAGTGACGCGTAGTGCTTCGGGTAATCGAACACTTCATTGAGCAGGAATTTCATGTCGCGCAGGGGCGCCTTGTAAACCGGCATAACGAAACCTCTGTACCTGTATTGGATTCGGGGGAGGGCGATTGGCCTCCGATGGTTTTTGTTTTACGGCATTCCCGGGACGCTGCCATTGACGAAAAGCGCCGGAGGGTTTGTCACCAAAGACAATTGGCTGAAATGACGGGGCACGGTTGGGCAACTCCATTGGTTTCTGATCGAACCCGGCTCGCCACTCGTATGTTTTCAACCGGTATTCGGATTTTTCTGTCACTCAGGAGTGTAAAAGTCATGCAAAAGCGTCGGATTCGCTCTCGCGATACTGGCCCTGTCACTCTGGTCTGGTTATGTTTGAGTCTGATGCTGCTGTCCGGCTGTGCCTCCCCGTCACTGGAGGATTATGCGGACCGGACACCCAGGCTGATCCCGGAGCAGTTCTTTACCGGCGAACTTTCTGCCCGCGGAGTGGTCAAGAATTTCTCGGGTGAGGTAATCCGTACCTTTGACGCCGATATCGAGGCCTCCTGGGATGCCAGCGGCGTTGGTACCCTCGATGAGGTGTTCCGGTTTGATGATGGCGAGGTCCAGACCCGGGTCTGGACCCTGGAACCCACGCCGGAGGGCTATCATGCCGACGCCGGTGACGTGGTTGAACCGGGGACCATGCGCTGGCAGGGCAACGCCATCCATATGAATTACGTGCTGCGGGTCGCCTACGGCGACGGTACTATCGACGTACGCATGGATGACTGGATGTACCTGGTGACTCCGGACACCCTGATCAACCAGACCACCATGAGCAAGTGGGGGGTGGATGTCGGGGAGATCGTGCTGGTCATCCAGAAAAAATAACCGGGCGGGAACGCCGGATCACTAATCAACAGGCAGTCATACCGCTATGTGGAAACAATGGGTCATCGCGCTGGTTCTCGTCGCTTTTGCTGTCGGCGGAGCCTGGGTCTACCGAACAGTCGACAGTGGCTCGGAACAGCAGGCTTCAGGAGAGCGTCCCGCCAGTGCCGTGAACACCATGCGCCCGGAGCGGGATACTGTCAGGGACGTGGTCAAGGCGGTAGGAAATCTGCAGGCCCTGAATGCCGTGGAACTGACCACCGAGGTCAGTGGTCGGGTCGTTGAAATCAACCTCGCCGCCGGTGAGAAAGTTGCGGAAGGGGATTTGCTTCTGCGCCTCGATGACCGGCAGGCTCGGGCAGACCTTGCCGAAATTGAGGCCCGGCTGGCGGATGCCCGGCGGCAACTGGAGCGGGCCAACCGCCTGCGCTCCAACAACAGCATTTCTCAGTCCCAGGTGGATGAACTGAGAACGGCCGTGGATGTGGCCCAGGCCCAGCGCCAGGCCGCCCGTGTGCGTTTGGAGAACCACCGCATCGAGGCCCCGTTTTCCGGCGTGGTGGGTCTCAGCGATATCAGCATCGGCGCCTACGTCACGGCCGGAACCGCCATCACCACCCTGGATACCACCGACCGTATGGAGCTCAATTTCAGCATACCCGAACGGTTCCTTGGCCAGGTGAGTGCGGGTCAGGAAGTCCGCGGTGTGTCACCGGCCTACCCCGATCTGCCTTTCCGTGGCGAACTGGTGGAACTGGGTACCCGCATCAACGAATTGAGCCGTAGCCTGCCGGTGCGGGCCCTGATCGATAACCCCGAGGGGCGCCTGCGCCCGGGCCAGTTCATGTCGGCGACCCTGACGTTGCAGCAGCGCGAGGCGCTGGTGATACCTGAACAGGCGGTGATGATCCGGGGTGATGAGCAGTATGTGCTCGTCGCCGAGGATGGCGCTGCGAAACGGGTGTCGGTACAGCTGGGTTCGCGGATGCCCGGCATGGTTGAGGTGGTCAGTGGCGTGCAACCGGACGATGAGATCATTGTGACCGGTCAGGATCGCCTGAGCTCCGGTGATCGTATTCGCGTTCTGGAGGGGGAAAACGTGATTCCTGAAAACCGGTTTGTCAGCTCCGTGGAGTCGTAAATCATGGTGCTGTCTGACATTTCCATCAAGCGACCGGTCTTTGCCACGGTCCTGAGTCTGCTGATCGTGGTTTTCGGCCTTGCAGCCCTGTTCGAGTTGCCGGTCCGGGAATACCCGGACATTGATCCGCCGGTGGTGTCCATTTCCACCGATTACACCGGTGCCGCCGCCGAGGTCGTGGATACCCAGATTACCCAGGTGATCGAGGGCGCCATCAGCGGCATTGAGGGCATCCGCTCCATCGAGTCCTCCACCGAGCAGGGTGAGTCCCGCACCAGCATTGAGTTCAACATTTCCCGGAATGTGGATATTGCCGCCAACGACGTGCGCGATGCGGTCTCCCGGGTGGCCAACCAGCTGCCGGACGAGGCCGACGCCCCGGTAGTGCAGAAGGCCGATTCCGATGCCCGGCCGATGATGTGGATAACTTTGCGCAGTCAGGTCTGGGACAGTGCCGAGCTCAGCGATTTTGCAGACCGCGTACTGGCGGACCGGTTATCGGTGCTCGACGGGGTGGCAGATGTCCGGATCGGTGGTGAGCGCCGGTATGCCATCCGGGTCTGGCTCGACCGCGAACGGCTGGCGGCCCGGAATATCACTGTGGCCGAGGTGGAACGGGCGCTCCGGGCCAACAACGTGGAACTGCCGGCCGGGTCGGTGGATTCCTCCACCCGCAACTTTACGGTTCGGGCCGAAGGCAGGTTATCCACAGTCGAACAATTCCGGGATCTGGTCATCCGGCGTAATGGCAATGACCTTTTGCGCCTCGGTGAGGTGGCCAACATCCAGATGGGCGTGGAGTCGGATGTCAGCCGGCTGCGGGCCAACGGCGAAACGGCCATCGGCATGGGCATCATCCGCCAGTCCAAGGCCAACACCGTGGCGGTGTCGGATGGCGTTCGGGCCGAGCTGGACCGGATCCGGGAAACCCTGCCGCCGGAAGTCACCATCGCCGAGAGCTACGACGAGTCAATCTTCATCCGGGCATCGATCAAGGAGGTGGTGATTACCCTGGCCATTGCGGTCTCCCTGGTCATCCTGGTCATCTTCCTGTTCCTGCGCTCCTGGCGCGCGACCCTGATTCCGGCCGTGACCATTCCGGTCGCGGTCATCGGTGCCTTCATCGGCCTGGGTTTCCTGGGGTTCTCCATCAACGTGCTGACCCTGCTTGCGGTGATCCTGGCCATCGGTCTGGTGGTGGACGATGCCATCGTCATGCTGGAGAACATCCAGCGCAGGATTGATGAGGGCGAGCCGCCCTTGCTGGCCGCCTATCGGGGGGCCAAGCAGGTGGCCTTCGCGGTCATCGCCACGACCCTGACCCTGGTGGCGGTGTTCGTGCCCATCTCCTTCATGGGAGGCAACGTCGGCCGGCTGTTTGCCGAGTTTGGCTTCACCCTCGCCGCGGCCGTGGTGTTCTCCAGTCTTGTGGCCCTGACCCTGGCCCCGATGCTCTGTTCCAAATGGCTGCGCCACAGTCCGGAAAGCGCCGAGGGCCATCGGCTCTGGGCGGCCAGCGAGAAGGTCCTGAACGGGCTGACCCGTGGCTATGAACGGTTGTTGCGATTTTCACTGAGCATGCCCGGCCTGCTGATCGGCCTCGGGGTTGCGGGCCTTGTGGTCGCGGCGGTGGTCTATCCGAAACTGCCCCAAGAGCTGGCACCCACCGAGGACCGGGGCGTCATCATCATGCCCACCAGTGCGCCCCGGGGCTCCACCGTGGAGTTCACCGACCACTATGTCCGCAAGGCAGAGGAGAAGTTGTTGCCTTACCTGGATGACGGCATCGCCAACCGGCTGCTGTCCATCGTCGGTTTCCGGGATGAGGAAGATAACGCCTTCATGATCATGGGGCTGGTGCCCTGGGAGCAGCGGGACATCAAGCAGCAGCAGGTGACCAGCGAGATCCGCCAGAAGCTCAGTGACATCTCCGGCATCCGGACCGTGGCCGTGAACCCCCCGGGTCTGGGCCAGCGCGGCTTCAGCCAGCCGGTGGAGTTCGTGGTCGCCGGTCCCGATTACGAGTCGGTACAGGCCTGGAGCGAAGAGATTGTCGAGCGGGCGAAGGAGAATCCGAACCTGCTCAACCTGGAGACGGACTTCGAGCTCACCCGCCCGGAACTGCGGGTCAACATTGACCGGGAACGGGCGGCGGACCTGGACATTACCGTCGAGGATGTCGGCCTGACCCTGCAGACCATGCTGGCGTCCCGCCAGGTGACCACCTACCTGGACCGCGGCCGCGAGTACGATGTCATCATCCAGGCCACTGAGGCCGATCGCGCCACACCGGCAGATCTGGGGCAGATCTTCCTGCGCCCACGGGAAGGCGGCAACCTGATTCCGCTGCAGGCCCTGGTATCCGTGGAGGAAATCGGTGCCAATCCGGACCTGCGCCGGATTGACCGGCTTCCGGCGGTGGTGATCAGTGCCTCCCTGGCCGATGGTTATGATCTCGGCTCGGCGCTGACCTATCTCAACGACCTGGCTGTGGATAACCTGCCGCCGGAGGCGCGAACCAGTTACAAGGGCCTGTCCCGGGAATTCGAGGAATCCTCCAACGCCATCTACGTGACCTTTGGCCTGGCCTTCGTGATTGTGTTCCTGGTGCTGGCGGCTCAGTTCGAGAGCTGGATCCACCCGCTGATCATCATGCTGACGGTGCCGCTGGCGGTAACCGGGGCCTTGCTGGCGCTGTTCTGGTCGGGGATCAGTCTGAATATCTACAGCCAGATCGGCATCATCATGCTGCTGGGGTTGATGGCCAAGAACGGCATACTGATCGTGGAGTTCGCCAACCAGCTCCGGGACAAGGGGTATGAAGTGCGCGATGCGATCCTCGAGGGGGCTGTGCTGCGTTTCCGCCCGGTCTTGATGACCACCATTTCCACCGTGTTCGGTGCGGTACCGTTGGTGATTGCCACCGGCGCCGGTGCCGAGAGCCGGGCGGCCATCGGTATGGTCATCCTGGGCGGGTTGCTCTTTGCCACCACCCTCACCCTGTTCCTGATTCCGGTGCTCTATAACCTGCTGGCCCGGTTCGCCAAGTCCACCAATGCGGTGGAAGTGGAACTCGAACGCCTCGCCGCCGGCCAGGCGGGCGGCACCGGGTTGGCGACGGCACCGCAAAAACGTGCGGATGATTTCTGAATTGGCACACCTGATTCGTCGAGTCCAGAGAATTCTGTGGAAAAATAAATGAACAAACCGCGGATAACCTCTGGATTCATTTTTAATATCTTAATAAAAACAAAAGGTTAAGTTGTTTTTTCGAGACATAACCAAGCCTCTGAACCTGTGGATAACTTTTTGAAAACTTTTCTGAGAAGTGCCTTCCAAGCCACTGAAAAAGAAAAAATTTCGGTTATTACTTATACAGATTCGGCGCTCTTCCGAGGGTTATCAACAAGCGGTCCTGCCCGGCGACTTTCAAGTGTCGCCAACTCTGGTTAAAATTTGCACATCCTGACTGCATTTTCCCCGGCGAGGCGTTATACTCGCCGCCCTGTTTTTATCCCCCGATTTCCGAGGTGAAGAGTGGAGTTTCCGACCCGTTTCGATGTCATTGTCATTGGTGGTGGCCATGCCGGTACCGAAGCCGCGCTGGCAGCAGCCCGCATGGGTTCGCAAACCCTGCTGCTGACCCACAACATTGAGACCCTGGGCCAGATGTCCTGTAACCCGGCCATCGGCGGGATCGGCAAGAGCCACCTGGTCAAGGAAATCGACGCCCTCGGTGGTGCCATGGCCCGTGCCACCGATCAGGCCGGTATCCAGTTCCGGGTCCTCAACAGCCGCAAGGGCCCGGCGGTGCGTGCCACCCGTGCCCAGGCGGACCGGGTTCTGTACAAGGCGGCGATCCGGCACGTGCTGGAAAACCAGCCGAACCTGACCCTGTTCCAGCAGGCGGCGGACGATCTGGTTGTGGAAAACGACCAGGTGACCGGCGTGGTGACCCAGACCGGCATCCGCTTCAACGCCAAAACCGTGGTGTTGACCACCGGGACCTTCCTCGGCGGTGTTATCCACATCGGCATGCAGCACCACTCCGGCGGCCGTGCCGGGGATGCGCCGGCCAATGCCCTGGCCAGGCGCCTGCGCGAACTGCCGTTCAACGTCGGCCGTCTGAAAACCGGCACTCCGCCCCGGATCGATGCCCGTTCGGTGGATTTCTCAGTGATGGACGAGCAATGGGGAGACAACCCCACGCCGGTCATGTCCTTCATCGGCAGCCGGGACGAGCATCCCGAGCAGATCTGCTGCTACGTGACCCGCACCACCGAGCAGACCCACGACATCATCCGCAGTGGCTTTGACCGCTCGCCCATGTTTGCCGGCAGCATCGAGGGCGTTGGTCCGCGCTATTGCCCGTCCATCGAGGACAAGGTGAACCGTTTCGCCGACAAGGATTCGCACCAGATTTTCGTGGAGCCCGAGGGGCTGACCACCAACGAGCTGTACCCGAACGGCATCTCCACCAGCCTGCCGTTCGATATCCAGCTGGCGGCGGTGCGCTCGATTCCGGGCTTCGAGAATGCCCACATCACCCGGCCGGGTTACGCCATCGAGTACGATTTCCTGAACCCGCAGGATCTGCGCCACACGCTGGAGACCAAGTTCATCCAGGGCCTGTACTTTGCCGGCCAGATCAACGGCACCACCGGCTACGAAGAGGCTGGCGCCCAGGGTCTGCTGGCGGGGATCAATGCGTCCCTGCGGGCGCAGGAGAAGGACGAATGGTATCCGCGCCGGGACGAAGCCTATCTCGGCGTGCTGGTGGATGACCTCATCACCATGGGCACCAGCGAGCCCTACCGCATGTTCACCAGCCGTGCCGAATACCGGCTGATCCTGCGCGAGGACAACGCAGACCTGCGCCTGACCGAAACCGGCCGCAAGCTGGGGCTGGTGGACGATGAGCGCTGGCAGAAGTTCAACGACAAGCGCGAAGGCATCGCCAAAGAGCGCAGCCGCCTGGAAAGCACCCGGATTCACCCGAATACCGATGCCGGCGAGCGCGCCAACGGCTTCCTGAAGCAGCCCATGGCTCGCGACCAGTCCCTGGCGGAGCTGCTGCGTCGTCCGGAAATGGCCTACGACCAGATCGCCGAGATTGCTGGCGAGCGCGCCGAAGATCCGAACGTGGCGGACCAGGTCGAAATCGAGATCAAGTATGAGGGCTACATCTCCCGCCAGGCGGACGAGATCGAGCGTCTGCGCAAGAACGAGAACACTGCGCTGCCTATCGATCTGGATTACGAGGTGATCGGTGGCCTGTCCAATGAGATCAAGCAGAAGCTCAAGGACGTGCGGCCGGAGACCGTGGCCCAGGCGTCCCGCATCCAGGGCGTCACCCCGGCGGCGGTAAGCCAGATCCTGGTGTATCTGAAAAAGCGGGACCTGCTGCGCAAGCAGAGCGCCTGATCACGCCCATGACTCAAGCACTCTGGCAACGCCAGCTCCGGGACGGGCTGGCCGAAATGGATCTGTCCCTGACCGACGGCCAGCAGCAACAGCTGTTGGCCTTTCTGGCTCTGCTCAACAAATGGAACAAGGCGTATAACCTCACCGCCGTGCGCGACGAGCGGGTGATGGTGTCACGGCAGCTGCTGGACAGCCTGAGTATTTTGCCCTGGGTGACGACCGATCATCTGCTCGATGTGGGCGCCGGCGGTGGCCTGCCGGGCATTCCCCTGGCCATTGCCCGGCCGGACAAACGTTTCACCCTGCTCGACAGTAACGGCAAGAAAACCCGTTTTCTCAACCAGTGTGTGCTGGAGCTGGGGCTGGACAATGTGGATGTCATCCACGGCCGGGCCGAGGATTGCCGGCCCGATCAGCCGTTTAGCCAGATCAGCAGCCGCGCCTTCACCGCTCTGGTGAACCTGGTGACCTGGTGCGGGTCGCTGCTGGACAATGAGGGCGAGTTCCTTGCCATGAAAGGTCAGTTTCCGGATGATGAGGTAGCTGCCCTTCCGGCTGGCTGGCAGGTAAAATCCAGCCATTCCCTGAAGGTCCCCGGCGCAGATGGCGAGCGGCATTTGCTGGTCGTTGCCCGGACTGAGCATTCCCGGTAACCCGCAACAGGAGGCGTAACATGGCGCGCGTGATGGCAGTGACCAATCAGAAAGGCGGTGTGGGCAAGACCACCACCTGCGTCAACCTGGCTGCCTCGCTGGCCGCGATCAAGCGGCGGGTGTTGCTGGTGGATATGGATCCACAGGGCAACGCGACCATGGGCAGCGGTGTGGATAAAAACGCCCTGGAATTGTCCGGCTACGATGTACTCACCAAGCGCGCAGCCCCGGCCGACGTAATTATCACCGTGGATAATGGCGGCTTTGACCTGTTGCCCGCCAACGGCGACCTGACGGCGGCGGAAGTGGAACTGATGAACGAGATTGGCCGGGAGCACAGGCTGCGTCTTGCCCTGAACAGTATCCGGGACCGCTACGATTACATCCTGATCGACTGCCCGCCCTCCCTCAACCTGCTGACGGTTAATGCCCTGTCGGCGGCGGATTCGGTGCTGATCCCCATGCAGTGCGAGTACTATGCCCTGGAGGGCCTGGCCGCACTGATGAACACGGTGGAGCAGATCCAGGAAACCGTGAACCCCAACCTCGAGATCGAGGGTCTGTTGCGCACCATGTACGATCCGCGTAACAGTCTGACTCTGGACGTGTCCGCCCAACTGGCGGAGTTTTTCGGTGACAAGGTCTACCGTGCCGTGATTCCGCGCAACGTGCGGCTGGCGGAAGCGCCCAGTTATGGCCTGCCGGCCCTGAGCTACGATCGCGCTTCCAAGGGCGCCGTGGCCTACCTGGCCCTGGCCGGTGAAATGGTCCGCCGCCACGGTTCGAAAAAGACATCCGAGCCGGTTGCGGTATAACATACCGGGTCGTTGGCACACGACACACAACGCTTTTCAACGGGAAGAATGACAGACACCATGGCGGCGAAGAAACGAGGATTGGGTGAGCGTGGACTGGGAGCCCTGTTGCAGGGTTCGAAGGTCAACCTGAACCAGGAGGTGAAGGACCACGACGGCGAACTGCGCGAGATCCCGATCGATCTGGTCCAGCGTGGCCGCTACCAGCCCCGCCGGGACATGGACCCCGCCGCCCTGCAGGAACTGGCCGACTCCATCCGCCAACAGGGGGTGATGCAGCCGGTGGTGGTCCGCCCCATTGCCGAGGGCCGTTTCGAGCTGATTGCCGGTGAGCGCCGCTGGCGTGCGGCCCAGATTGCCGAGCTGGACAGCATCCCCGCCATCATCCGCGATGTCCCCGATGAAGCCGCCATCGCCATGGCGCTCATCGAGAACATCCAGCGGGAAAACCTCAACCCCATCGAGGAAGCGTTTGCCCTACAGCGCCTGCAGGACGAGTTCGGCCTGACCCAGGCCCAGGTCGCCGAGGCTGTGGGTAAGTCCCGGACCACCATCACCAACCTGCTGCGACTGATCGGCCTGACCGAGGATGTCCGGCTGATGCTCGAACACGGCGACCTGGAGATGGGCCACGGCCGGGCCATGCTGACCCTGCCGCCTGAGCTGCAGATGCAAGTGGCCCGGCAGGTGGTGGCCAAGTCCCTCTCGGTGCGCCAGACCGAAGCCCTGGTGCGGCGGGTCCAGCAACAGTCGCCCGAGGGCAAGTCGAAAGACAAGGGTGCCCTTGACCCCAATATCCGGGCCTTGCAGGACGACTTGGCCGAGCGCCTGGGTGCCCGGGTCTCGATCAATCACGGCCAGCGCGGCAAGGGCAAACTGGTGATCGAATACAGTTCCCTGGACGAGCTGGATGGCATTCTGGGCCATATCAAGTAGCCAGAATTTTTCCTACTCTTTTCGACCCCCTACGAAAGTCCCCAGGGGGGTTAATTACACAACATGTAGTGTTCAAATTTTGTTCCGGCACCTATTTCTGTCCGATGGGCGCAAACGCCACTGATTTCGCGTCATTCGGGCTTTCATACCGAGGCCGGATTTGTTGATTCGTGCACATTGAACACATATAATCTGCGGCGCTTGTATCGGTGTATTTGTTCATTTTTTAGACCGAACCGAGTCGAAAACACCGAATTCCCGGGAAAAACATGACGAAGGCAACCCCGAGCGG
>JABURI010000262.1:46067-86036 GCA_014762755.1 Marinobacter sp. | reverse complement strand
TGGAGAGGCTGTTCCGGAGTCTGAAATCTGAATGGATACCGGCCCTGGGATATCGAAATCTGCCTGAGGCCAAAAAAGATGTTGGTGGCTATCTGATGGACTACTACAACCAGCAAAGACCTCATACGTTCAACGGCGGCATTTCTCCCGTTGCAGCAGAGGAAAACCTTAAAATACTGTCCGGGATTAGTTGACCACTACAAAGGGGTTCTACCCCGTTACTGCGCACCTTTCTAAAAAGAGTCCGAATTTCTTCTAGGGAGAGTCTTGGTCTATCTGTCTGAATATCCGCTTTGCGACCAATCCCAACTCATGACCAAAAATGTACACCACAGTCCCTTTAACATAATGTTTATTATGCGTAGTATGCTAAACGGTAGGCAGCTAACAACCTAAGCTTTGTTTATTGTTCTTGTACTCCAGTCTTCACTATTGGGAGTCGTAATTGTAAATTGGGTTATAGGTGGTCAGTCCCAAAAGATAGCGGCGACAACTACTGGGGAGCCGATAGCGAAAACGCCGGCGAAGACCCAGGAGAAATATTGCTCCCAGACGCGGTGGTCACTAAGTAGATCGCCGAGGTGGAATCCAACTATTCCACCGATCACGAAAAGCGTGATTGCTAAAGGCCCGGGCATAGTTTTCTTTTCTTTTGCCATGGCTCAAATCCTCCCTGGAGCTGCTCCGCAATTACCCTGTTTATTGGACCTTAGTAATTTTAGTTGGTATCTGCAGACCTGGCAGGCGTGTTTGGGCAGACTTTGGTTTATGCAGGGAATCTGAAGCGGAGTTCTGGGCTTGTGGCCTAAAGAGGTAGGAAAGCGTTCAATCGGTTGTAGATCGGAATTTTTCGACCTGTTGGGCAACAGAATAATTCAGAAATTCCGAATAACTGGAGAAAGGCTCTCCCCTATCCTTTTCTGCGGCAACCAGATTACGGAATTCGGCAGGAGTAGCGCACTCGTGGAATAAAGGATGGCTTGTGCTTGGTTTTGAGGCGTCCGCCTTAGTTTCCTGTTCTATCGCATCCAGTGGTAGTTCTGGATTTGCATAGTTTTCTCGAACTGCCGTTACAAACCATCCAGCGGGGTTGCTGAGTGTTTGAGACCTGTGGTGAGCTTTCGCCAGTGCCAAATTGCTGACGATTCGATCCTCATCATATTTGGTGAAGATCTCTCTGCAGGAGGCATCGGTTACTCCGAGAGCTCTGAGATCCGAGTAAAGCGGATGGTTCGGAAGATCCTCCAAGGTGTCGATGGTCTTCCACTCGAACTCAAGGGCAACCGTTTTACGGCCGTGCTTTATCTTTTTAACGTAGACCTTTTTAAATTCAGTAAATTGCTCAATCTGGGCAATAGCCGGCTGGAGAACTTTCTGGTTGAGATTGGCGAATCTTTCGTATGTTTCCGGGTTGTAGCCCATCAGCTTCGAGAAGTTATCCCAACCATTGCGAGCAGCGAGCTTAGGATCAAGCCCAACG
The DNA here is from genome assembly GCA_014762755.1 of Marinobacter sp. GTDB lineage: Bacteria > Pseudomonadota > Gammaproteobacteria > Pseudomonadales > Oleiphilaceae > Marinobacter. The sequence goes on along the minus strand of JABURI010000262.1, from coordinate 84,556 downwards.
GTCCGGTTGCCGAACTTACGGTACTGCTGAAATAACTCATAGAGTCGAATCGCGTAATTCGATTTCATTCGCAGAATTCGACCTAACTCATAAAGTGTGAAGCGGCCAACCAGGCCGATCAGGAAAGGCTTGAGCTCTTCACTAAATTTGATGCCGAATGATCCACGCTCACAATAAGCTTTGGAAACCCATTGGTACATTCGCCATTCGCCGGTGTCTTCATTCCGGATAGTGACTTGCTTGCTCATAATGCCTTTAGAAATGCGGCGGAGATCTCGATAGGCGTTTTTGGGATTGAGCTCCAAATGGGCTACTAGATCCTGAACCTGGAAGACTTGCTCATGAAACTGCGTCTGATCTTTACGGATCTGCGCCATGGCAACCAAAAGAAGTTTGTGCTCTTGGCTGGTTAGCTCAAATTGCGCCTCAACCAAGGCGTTGGCTTTCGCAACCCGGAGCTTAGGGGTGTTTTCGTTGAGTGGAATTAAATCGAGCTGGTGATTAGCTTCAGCTGCTTGTCCCACGATGAACCCCGAATAAGTGAATTGATGGTTCGAACAAATATCACCCAACAGAAAAAGCTTCAAGGGCAAAGGGCAAGAAGCAACTCCAGGATGGTAAAAGGCAACCCAATGACGGCCATGGGCAACCAAATGACGTTTGGTTTAGATATTCCTGGTAGACCGGACTGGTCATGAGCTCTCTAGTTTGCCGGTTTAACGCCTAATTCGCCGTCATAAGGTTGCCTTTACCGGCTCACAAGCATCCATTTGCTCAATTCTTCATCGGATTTTGATTGTGAAGGCCTGAAATGACCATCATTCGGTTGCCGAAATCCTGGTTGAGCCCGTCATTAAGTTGCCTTTAGCTATTTTTTGAGGCCGCCGAACCGTCATCGAGTTGCTTTTAGTCAGCATCGAGGCCTGAGTGGCGTGCCGCCCGTCATTCGGTTGCCTTTAATTGGGGCCTGGTGAAGCGGTTCTTACCGTCATTCGGTTGCTTTTGATGGTTGCGATCGGCACCGCGTTAGAGGGATATCGGCTCTGACACGAAAGATCCCGTCATTGAGTTGCCTTTTAACCCGAGAAACTTCATTTAGGTTGCCGAATGACCGCGTTTTCTGGCCTCAAGACTGCCGTCATCTGGTTGCCCTTGGTGAATGTTCTCTGCCAACTTGTGGAAAACGTAGCTTTTTTCCTGACCATCGTTGGGTTGTGGGTGACCGTCTTTAAGTTGCTCTAAGAATTCTTGAGAGTGGCTTTCTACCGTCATTGAGTTGCCTTAGACCGTCTCAAAGATGCTGAGTCTTCATGTGAGTTGCCCTAATCGTTCTACCTTGTTGTTTTGGCGTTATTTTTCAGCTCCGAAACAAACATAACTATAGAAACATGAAATAGTGCAAACATGGCTTATGGACTTCTATCTCTGATACAGGCACACCAGTGACCGGCAACCTGGATGATGCCGTTGTAACTGCTGCCCCGGTCTCCAGGGCCCCGTTAGCTGGAGCGCATTGCCTTTCAAAGATGGATTCTCTCTAAAGGCAATACGGTCTGCAGACCAGTGATAAGCGACGAGCGACCTACGCGATGCCTGCAATGAAGTTGCATACGCCTATCGGGAGCCACAGCTTCAGGCCGGTCTCATCGATGATCTCAAGGTCGTCACCTGCCCTATCAAGGTAAAACGCTTTGGCATCCTGGTCCTTGGCATCAATAACCAAGCCTACGCCACCTACGGCATCTGAAATCTCAGCTGCGGTAATGATCGAGTAGGTAAAAAGAAGTTTACCGCACCCCTGACCCTTGTACCGGATATCCACGGCCATTTTGGCGAGCAACAGAGCGGGTACCGGACTCTTAAGTTTACGACCGGCAAAGCACTCATCTGGAATGTCGATTGTGGTGGGAGTCAGCGTCACAAAACCCATGACCCTATTTGAGTCTCTTGGATCTTCCAGGACAAATGTCCTTGTCATCCTTTTGGAGTCGGATGACCGCGCGCTGTTAGCTAAATAGTTATTCAGTTGTTCATTACCGCAGTCAAAATCTCTGCGGTTATGCCTCTTCTGAATCGGTGTAAGTTTCGCTCGCATCTATCGTTTCCCTGTAATCGAGCGCGTCCTGAATGAGCTTGCTTGACTTAGGTTTCCGAGGTCTTTGATCCATCAGACTCAGCATTCGGTTACCGGTCTCAACGGTCACCTTGATGCGTGTCATCTGTTCAATAACCTTATCTGCCCTGTCCATGGATGACTCAATCACAAATTGTGACAAGGTCACTCCACTGAGCTCAGCCGCTTGCGCTATGTGTTTTTGGATCTCCGGACTGACTCGCGCAACAAGGCGCGGATCAGCAGATCCGTTTCCCAGCTTGGTCATGATTGGCTCCTAGTATTTATCGTTGGCTGGCTCAGGCGACCCTGTTTTAAAGCCCGGGTTTGGCAAGTGCGTGCGACGAAATACAGCCTGTTTCCTCTAACTGTTGCCAGCATCATTACTCTACTCTGCCCTTGCTCAAAAATCAATCTGTGTGACGTTTAGGCACACAAGCAGTGCGCTGCGTTCAATTTGATTGCTGCGGATTGATCTGTGCGCCCAAGATGCGCTCCATCGAAAACATCGTGGCTTTTTGGCTTTAATTTATTTCTTTATTTGTTTCTTTGTTTGTTTGTTTATTTTTTATAAAGCGCTATACTTGATGCATATCCCTACTAGTTCGAGGTTCATATGCGCCCTGCGGAATTTGAAGACGAGCAAATCATCGAAGCGGCCAAGCGGTTATTGGGCGCCGGTCGGCGAGTAACGGGTTTTGCCTTGAGGAAGGAAATCGGAGGCGGCAACCCGTCGCGCTTGGTGAGGGTTTGGGAGGACTACCGCCAGAGCCAGGAGGTTGTTGAAAGCGAGCCCGTCCAGGATCTGCCCGTTGAGGTTGAAGAAGCACTGAATGAAATGACCAGCTCATTCCTGGATCAGGTCAGAACACTTGCGATCAATCTTAACAACCGTGCTGTTAAAACCGCAGAGCGCCGGGTAGCCGATGTCATGAAGTCGGCCAAGGAGCAACAACAAAGCGCGGAAGCAGAGCTGATTGATGCCACAGCGGCCTTTGACGAGCTAGAAGGGCAAGTGCAAAGCCTTCAGGAAGCGCTTGAAAGCACGAGAAAGGAGCTTCAGTCAGTCAATGATGACCGGAAAGAGCTCGGCAACAGACTAGTAAAGCTGGAAAAGGATCTTGCTGTTTCGGAACAGAAGTTAAGCAAAGAGCAAGAAAAGGCCAGTGATTTGAAGGGTGAGGTTGCAGGTCTCAAAAAAGCTAATGAGAGCCTGGAGAGCGACAAAGCTGATCTTCGAAAACAGCGGGATGGTTGGGCGACGATAGTAGAAAGCCGTGAGGAAGAGGCAGCAAAGCTGAGTCATCAGTTGTCGGAGGCTCAAGGGATGCTGCGTGAGCTTGAGGCTGAAAAGAAAGCGATCGCCGCACAATCGGAAGAACGAAAGAAGGAGCGTGACGAAGCCCGCTCCGCCCAGAAGGAGGCCGAGAGACTAGTCACCCAACTGGAAACCCGGCTGGCAGCCAACGAAACCCAGAACAAAGAGACCAAAGAGGAAGTGCAAGAGTCTCAAAAGCCAGGAAATGAATCTCGGTCACCAGAAAAGGCCTCGGATCCAAGAAAGAAGGGAGGTAAATCGTGATTGGGTGTCGACCTGCCTGGCTACTGATCTTAGTTTTATCGGCTCTGCCCTTGGTTGGGGCAGCCGATGTGATCAAAAAGTCCGGGTCGGGTATTTGCCATGATCCACAGAGCCCTTGGTACGAGGTTGTAAAAAACTACCAGGGATTCCGGACCCTCAAGGCGTGTACGCAGTCTGGTGGTCGCCTGCCCAAGGGAGCCAGTGCTACTCCGGAAGAAATCAAAGCCCAGGTTTACAGTCGTGCTCACTATGGAAACGGGTGGGCGGATGACGATGGTGATTGCCAAAATACCCGCCACGAACTCTTGGTAGAGCGCTCTACCGCGCCAGTTCGATTTAAGGACGAATCCAAATGCACTGTCGTGTTTGGGCGTTGGATAAGCCCGTTCACCAATCAGGTCATTCAGGATGCGCGCCAGCTAGATGCCGATCACCTGGTCCCGCTTTCATGGAGTTGGCAAAGAGGTGCCTCGGAATGGTCCGTTGAAAAACGAGAGGCTTTTGCCAACGATCCGTCTAATGTGCTTATCGTAGAATCCTCCCTCAACCGATCAAAGTCCGATAAGGGGCCGGACGAGTGGTTGCCGCCAGAGGGCCGGTGTGGCTATACGGCGAGATTCACGAGGATCGTATTGAAATATCGACTACAGCCAAAGCCTGATGAGAGCGCCAGAATTAAAGAAATCTTGGAACAGTGTCGAGGGTAGGAATTGGGTCGACAATCAATGTCGACCTCCTATTTATGCACTGGCTTTCACTGCTTTTAATTCAGAAATGAATTGCTCTACCCGATCTGCATCCTCATTGTTGAGAATCGCGAAAACAGGACGCTTCTGGGCCCCCTCTTTCACGGTGGCGCTTGCAAATTCGTGCTCGTAATCTTTCACCTGCTTTGCGACAGTTTTCGGGATTTGCACAGTGATCGTCTCCAGATCCGGCGCGTCATCCAGGATGCCAAGAAACAAAGCCTTTTCCTTAGCTTTGGTCACTCCGATGTTCACTTGTTGCCGTGACATTCCAAGTAAACGACCGACTTGGGACATGCCATAGCCGTCAACCAGGACAAGCGACAACGCCATGAAAACCCAATACTTAATGTATCGAAACTCTGTGGTGATCGACACAAGCTGCAATTGAGTGAACATCGGTTGTTCGGTCGGTGCCACAGCGTGCTTGAACAGATCCACAAGGACCTGATAATCCCTCTCTGCATTTGGAGCGTCTCGCTCAAACACTTCCAGAGTTGGTACGCCTTCAACTAGAACGCGGTAAGCGCGATCTTTCAGTTCCGGAGAAGGCTTTACAGCCCTTACTGCCTTGGCGAAGGATTGAGGATGAATATTCATTGACCTAACCCCGCGTATGTCTGAACAGCTGCCCGTTGTGTGTCGGATAAGGGGATAGAGCTCAGAAACTCCGTGAAGGCTTGCTCATCGGATAATTCCTGCCGTTCGGAACGCCAGGTCTTCCAAGTTGCGATGGCTTGGTCGTCATCGGTTGGCTCAAATCCGTTATCCAGTGCCAAATCGAGTGCGGCCGCGTATGCCCATTTCGGAACGATCCGGGTGCCGTCAGCCCAGGATCGGAGGTGTTTGCCTCTCAAACTGTCCCTCTCAGCACCGTAACGGACTCTGCCGATATCGAGAATGCGTTGAGCGGTGACATCGTGGCTTTCCTGTGGCCCGAAAACCGCCAAAACGTGCGCAAAGAACACGCGGCCATCCCCTACCCTCTGTTTTTTGGTTTCATCGCTCATAATTTACCGCCAAACAGCGCTTCGCCGATTTTCTCCCAGTCTTTCTTCCAGCTTCTTGGGACTTTGAAGCGCATGGCGTTGCCTTTCCCATCTTCAATTTCCAACACGCCCTTTTCGGCCACATTCACTTTCTTGGCCGAGAACGTCATTGGTTTCGGCGTCTGGGGTTCTTGCTCTTTCTTTGCAGGTTTGGACCCTGGTACTTCCCTGCCCTCTTTAAGCGCTTTTACCCTGGCGGCGTACTTCTGTTCAGCCCCGGATGAAATTTGGCCAGCTTCAAGGATTTTCTGGGCTTCGGCCGCGGCGTATTCCTGATCGAGTTTCCATAATTCAACCAGGCTGCCAAGGGTGTTCAGGTTGGTCAGCGCTTCAGCGCGAACCAGCATCTGGATTTCTTCGGGACCGTTGAAAATCTTCAGGCGTTTGCTGAGATCGGTTTTCGAGAGATCCAAGTCTTCTGCGGCCTCGCCCTGCTTTTTCCCGGACAGTTCCACGTACCGTGCACAGGCTTTGATGTCTTCCCAGGGTGTCAGAGGGCGTCGATCATCGTTGTCAGACTTCTGCTTCCGAAGAATTTCTGCCTGCTCTGGGGCGGTAAGCTCCGCCGGCTCATACTCATAAACAATGGCGTCGATATATTCCCAACCGGCTTTTTGGGCAGCTTTCCAACGGTTTTCGCCGTTGCGGATCTTGTATTGATTAGGTCCGGTCATCACCACGGTAATGGGTTGATGCTGCCCGTCCTTTTGGAGCTTGCGCGCTAGAGAATCAATGAAATTAGGATCGAACGTTTCGCGCGGTTGGTTAGGATCCGGGGTGATAGATGAGATCAATACACGGCAAAGTTCCCCAGTCGCGGCAATAACGACGGGTTTGCTCGTTTCCCTGGTCTCAGTGGATTCTTTTCTGCCGCCACCCAAAGCGGCTTTGAGGCCTGCCTTTTTGCTCATGCCTTGCCCTCATCCAGGTCCTTCAGAATTTCGTCGGCCAAGTCTCGGATGTCGTTTGCAGACTCCGATCGCTTGGCATAGTCAACGATGCCCTGGCCGTAGGCGTGGGCTTTCTTGAACTCTTCAGAGCGACGAATGGTTGTCTTGAAAACTGGGTAGGGGTAGTCCTCCCCGAATAACTCCAAGGCCATCCTGGTTAAATCTTCATTGGCGCGGGTACTGGTCAACAAAACCCGGAAAAACGGAGCTCCATCGCGAAACTCTTGAATCTTGCTGAGTGATTCCACGCAGATCTCTGTTGCGCGGAAGTCTGCGGGTGCGGGCTGCAGAGGAACAATGACGTAGTCTGCCATAGCCATAACAGCGCTATTGATCTTGCTGGCTTTTCCGTCTTCCTCATCGTCCATATCAACAATGATGCCTGCGGTGTCAATCAAGATGATGTCGTTGGAACCTTCATAGGCTTTGATGTTGACCTTGATCATCGGGTCATACATTCCAACCACCGGTACTTTGGCGTTATCACCCGCCAAACTTTGCCAGTGGACACAACCACCTTCTTTCTCGGTGTCAGCGATCACCGTGGAGTACCCGCGATTCACAAATTCACAGGCCAGGTTAATAGTGGTGTTGGTCTTGCCGACGCCACCTTTTCGGTTGATTACTGCAATTTTGATGGGGCGTTTGAGCTTAGGGGCAAAGGGCTTCGCCATTGGGTAGGTCCTTCTGTTAGGTCGCCACGAGAACCGGCGAACGTGAGTAATGGCTCATCCTACCGGTTTTTTTGTCAAACTTTCAACAAAAATACTTTGACTCGAATCAAATAGTGCCATCTAATATAGAACTATATGAAATTGGAGAGTTTCGAGATGGATCTGGTGACGCGAAACGGATTGTGGTGTGTTGTATTCGAAGGCGATTTGGGCGAACAGTTTCAGAAGACTTTTGGCTCCAACGTGGTTCCCCTGCCCATTGAGTCCTCTGTTCCAAGGAGCCAGGCGCTTGAGCATCTGGAAAGACATAAAGATTCTTTGAGCATGGATCATCTGTTTCCGGCCGGAAACTCCAGGTGACGGCTATTGTTGTTCTGAAAGATAATCTAATCTTTTTAGGCTTGAAAGATATACAAAAAAGTTGACAGAAAAAGGAAATAAAGTTACGCTTAAATGGCATTCAAATTGGTTTACCGCAAAGCGAGGTAAGTTAGATGGAAAAAGTAAAAAGGGGTCAGACGGTCCGGTTGGGTCGAGTGCTGGCCAAGGTTAAGCGGGTCTATAAAAACACCCTGGTTATTGAGACACGAGGCGGTCGTCTGAGAGTGGCCAGGGAAGATGTCGATATGGCATGGGGGGCGTGAAAGTGATGGCCGAAAAATTCGTAAATCTACACCAGCGTCGGCTCGTGCTTATAGAGACGATGGGCAACCTCGATGAAGAAAAGCGCCGCCTGAAAGCGCGGATGTCGAGCGCAACAGACGAAGTAAAGCGGCGAATTGGGAATGAGATCGAAGAGCTTCAGCAACAGCGCGAAGCAGCACGGCTAGAGCTGGCAGAGATAAATCAGGCCATCAAAGCCAGTAAAGCGGTGAAGCACCGCGGAGGCGCCGATGTCTCCGTTTCGCAAGTGTTTGTTGAGCTCGCTCGAAGACATCTTGAGAAAGAAGACTTCGACTACTTGTATCAGCAGTCCCTGCAAGCCGCCAACTGCGCGAACGATCTTTAATACCCTTCTGATTCGAGGAAAACCCTATGCCACAAGTAAATGTTATCGACCGCCCTACCCTGAAAAACGTCATTCGTCCGGCACTGGACGCGAAATTGGCCGAGCTTTCAAAAGAGCTTGGGCTGCACATTACTTCGGGAAGTGCCACCTACGGTGATACCACGGGCAGTTTTAAGCTGAATCTTGCGACCATCTGTGAAGACGGCGTCGTAATGACGCAAGAGCGACAGGCTTTCCTGGACCTCCATGAGCTTTATGGTCTGCCCGAGAGTGCACTGGACGCCGAGATCACTTTGTCAGGGCTTCGGCTCCGTATAGCCGGCATTCGGACTAAAGCGCCCAAAAATAACATCCTGTTGGCCAGTCTCGATGGCAGCGGGAATCGTGTTGCTCCACTGAGTGTTGTAAAGGCAGCGTTGAAGCGCTCACAGGGCTGAAAAGGAACTTAGTAATGCGGGTCCGTGTTGACCCGCATTTTTTTACACCTGTTCCCCATGGAATTAGGGCGTCAGAAACCAAAGGAAGGGGGTTACACAATGCACACGATGAAGCGACTCGCCCGAGACCGATTTTTAAGGTTCGCTGCGCTAACTCTGTCCAATCATGAAGAGGGCGCTATTTCGCTGAGCGATGCTGTGCGGTTGATTGAATCCCATGGGGATGGGATGGCCGAGGCGTTTGGCGCAGTGGAACAGTTCGAACTCGTGAAAGTGGTTGAGGAGACCAGAGCAGACGTAAAGCTTTTCCTCGAAACCCAACATGGCGTCTTCGACTATCAGTGGCTGATCATGAGCGAGCGGACGGTTGGCCGATTTCAACAGCTCGTGAATGAGCTGCCAAAGTTTAGAAGCCTGCGGTACCGAAGGCTCCAGGAGCGCGTTGGAAGATCCCTGATCTGATCTTCGAGCTCCGTCTTCAGAGCCCCTACCCTACCCGCTTCTGGTGATGAGACCATAAGTTGACCACAGTTTGGCGCCATAAATTTGCCGCTCTGGTCGCAAAGCGAACATTCAGGCATGAATGAACGAAACTTAACTTTGGAGCAAACAAGCCTTTTCTAAAATGTGCGCAGCAATGAGGAAGAACCCACGGCTGTCCAGTGACGCAGCATGCTGTAGTCAAAATCAATTACGCAACGACCTCACAGTGAAGATAATCGATTCCGGTTTTCCATCACTTCCCGGAGGTTCGATTAGATCAATGATCTTAACCCCACAACTTCGAAAGAGCGTCCACCAACTTTCGACTGTGCGTGTGAAAAGCGGCGGTGACGCTCCGAAAGCAATTGGCAAGCCAGCCCAGGTGCCTTCTCGCCATCCGGTTGAGTAATAGCTTTCTGTTAAAAAGTGCGCGGGGTGGAGCGTTTGAATAACGCAAACACCTTTTGGTTTGAGTAAGCAAGGCAAAGAGGCTATGAAGCCTGAAACCGGCTTGTCTCCAAACAGGGAAAAGTTGCAGACGACAAGATCAAACTCACCCAATTGAAGAGCTGCAACTGAGTCTTGATTGGCTTCGTAGAATCTGCCCTTTCGACAATTCTTCGCATGCTCGATGAGCGCAACACTGGTATCTACACCCACGGCGTCGTGACCGCGGTTCACCATCTCTTCCACCAACCAGCCCTCGCCACAGCCAACGTCGAGCAACCTGCAATGAACGGTTAGGTGCGGCTCCATGGCGGCCAGCAACGCCTCACGAGTGACCGAACCGGGCGCTCGTATTCCCTTGTTGGTGACCGCATCGATCCAACTTTTCGCGTTTGATTCCCAAGCGGTTAAAACCTGATCCTCAAAGTCCGAAGTCATACTGCCGCTCGACCTTGGCTATTCGAATCGTATAAGACTCGTACCATTGCTTTTTGCCGAGCCGCTGCGCCTCCCTGTGCTCTACTTGGTTCTTCCATTGCTGAATTGAGGCCAAGTCTTTCCAGTATGAAACCGTGATTCCCACCTCCTCTCGAGCGGAATCAACGCCAATAAAGCCAGGCTGTTGGGCTGCAAGTTTCATCATGCGATCGGCCATGGAGGCGTAACCAGTGTCGTCCGCGGCCTTTATGGACGAAAAGATAACGGCGAAGTAAGGCACTTCGCATAGGCGAGTTAGCAAGGTCATTCATCTTCTCCGGATGACAAGCATTTCGTTCGCACCACGCTGAAAGCAGTAGTCAACCTGGACAACGTGGCAGTGGTAACCGGCCTCATTGAGGCGTTTGAGGGATGGGTTGAGGAAACGAGATTGCTTACCGGCCTGATTTACAAGCGGATAAACTCGTGCTTCGTCCGAAACGCGACATATCTCAAGCAGCGAATTGATGTGGAACTCAAAATTTAAGTTTTCCTCGTAAAGGAACAACAGATGCGAACACAGCGCCAAATCATAGACACCCGAAGCAGGCAATCGCGGCAAAACACCTTCCAGATAACGCCCTTCACGGATGCCGTGCTCATAATCTTCCAGAAAGATCGACATTGAAGAGGTGCGACAGGCAACCAATTGATCGACATCGGAGAAATCTTTCCACAAATAGTTGGCGCTGTGTTTATTCAGTTCAGCACGCATGACGGGCGTAATTTCATCAATTCGACGTGCGATCTCTTGGCGTGAGAACTTGTAAATAGGATCGATTGAAACAACCTGTCCTCCCTTCGCAGAGAGTTCAGCGTTAAAACTGGCGGGACCGTCTCCGACGCCGAGAATCTTTCCTTCGAGGTCTCGGGGTGTGAGCCCAAACATTCGTTGATACTCGGCCAGATTACGTCCCCACGGCACTACTGATGAGAGATGCATTCTTTCCTCCAAAGTCCATTTACTGACTTTCGCCAAAACCGAGATATCGCAACAGGTACAGAGGCGTCCTTTTAAAGGGTGACAGATTGATTAATGCGCCTGACAATCATGGCTTCTTGCATGAAAGCTTTCTTCGATGCGATCCGCCAAGTACTTGATTGAATCTTTAACTTTGGTACTGACAGGATTGGAACCAGAAACCCTTAAACACCTGCCCGCACTCTTTGAAACTGAAAACATGCTGCCAGGCGCAAAATAAATCCGATGGCGCAACGCTTCCTCGTAGATCTTTTCCATATCTACCGCGAACGGGAGCGTCACCCAGAACACATATCCCCCATCTGGCACCGTACAGTGCGTACCCTCAGGAAAGTGTCTGAGCACTAGGTTTCTGAGCATGTTTACGTTTCGCTGATAAACCTTCCTCATCTTTCTGAGATGTAGGTCATAAGTGCCGCAGTCGAGAAAATCTGCAACTGCAATTTGCGTGATCGCCGGGCACGCCAAATTAAAAAAGTACTTCTGGTTGGCGATCGACTGATAATAACGCCCTGGGTGAATCCAACCGGCCCGCAAGCCCGGAGAAATGGTTTTGGAGAAAGAGCTGCAATAAATCACGTTTCCATCAGTATCCAAAGCCTTCAATGGCGTTGGCCGAGCTTTGCCGTGGAAGATGTCGCCATAAACATCATCCTCGATGATGGCAACGTCTGACTTTTTGCAAATGTTGATCAGGCTTTGTTTATCCTCATCGGAGAGAGAGTACCCTGTTGGGTTGCTACAGTTCGCAGAGACACAAAGCGCCTTTATCTCAAAATTACGCGTGGCAAATTCCAGAGTGTCCAGACTGATCGGTCCATGAGGAAAACACGGTATCTCGACAACCTGGAGATCAAGAATCTGAAGGGCGTGCAGGATGCCTGGGTAAGATGGGGACGCTATGGCAACTGTATCCCCTTTATTGGTCAGCGCCGCCAACGCAATCATGACAGCTTCCTGGGCTCCATTGGTCGCAATAATGTCTGAACCCCTTGAGTTGACACCTATATTCGACATTCTGCGCGCAATTGCCGAGAGATAGGCGGGGGTTCCGGGAAACCAGTAACTGAGGGTTTCAGATGTTCGCCTTGCGGCCCTCAACAGTGACTTTTGAATTTGTCGATTGGGCAAGTATTCGTTTGCAGGAATAGCAGATCCAAGAGGAACCGCATGGTTCTGGTTCAGCGTTGCGAGGTCTCTGATGAAGGTATTATCAGCAAGATTCGTTGGAACCGGCTCATGTTCGCGACTTCGATCCACAGCCCCAAGAACACGCGATGATGCAAAATAACCAACTCGATCTCTCGCTTCGATGATCCCTTGACTTTCAAGCAACCTGAGGGCAGCCGTGATTGTAGTAATGCTGACGCCGTAAGTAAGCGCCAAATCCCGAATGCTTGGAATCTTGCCGCCCAACCGGTAATCCGAATCCATGACCAGTTTCTTAATTTTCTCGGCAACTGCCTGGTACTTTCTATCCATTTTGATTCCAGCTGTGGGCTTCAAATAAAGCTATCACGCCATCGTTTTGTAGACCTACAGAACCGACGCCCCCAAAGCAGCACAGATCTCGCTCATTTAATCAGGACAGATACTAAAACAATCCTCGTGTTCCTCTTATTTTTGCAAAAGCTGGCTACGGCGCTTACCAGTCAACCTCATTAACGTCGAGTGATTGACAGACAATGAGGTGACACCATGAAGCAGTGGCCTTTTTCAATAGCTTACAGACGACATCGTTATCGGAGCTGGATCAAATCAACCCTCGCTCAAAAGAACGGAAGAGCTCACATGCATCGCTTGGAAGAGGACATCGGTGTGCCTAAAGGTTTCTTTGAGGAGGAGGCGAAAGGGAACTTTTTAAGAGATCTATTTCAGTTGGCTTTGGGCGGTTCTGGGGAAGAGCAAGGCCGTCCGAGCTCCATTCACTCAGATCAAAACCACTGATTATTTGCCTCGCAGGTTTTCGGTTAGGTATGCAAGGCGGCGTTGAGTCATTCGACCCTAGATCTGGCTTTTGTTAATGCACTCGAGGGGACCGGCCTGGGCTGGTCGCAAAGCGGACATTCAGATCCGAGTCCGAAAGATCCAGTTTGAGGCTGGGGGTGTCACGCGTATCGGGGGAATTCCAGGTATCAGCTGTGCATGCACGCGACGCCAACCGTCCGATAATCACGAAAGGGATCGATCAGAGTCAGAAAGAGTTTCTGTCGGGCTTTGATTTCCTTGTGCAGTAATACTTCCCGCTGCCGGTCGGTGATGCCAATGAACAGGTTACGGGCATTCAGATCGATTCTACAATTATGCCGGTGGGTGCTATGGTAAAAGTTTATAAGGGTTCTCGCTTCAATGTTTGGTCTAGCGGGCAACCGCTGGGCTGGCGAGCAGGCTAAATTAGTGTCAATCGGCGTTATAGCGAACCATTTTCCGTTACTTAGCGGATGAAAACCGGTACTTGGGCTGATCGTTCTCCTGCATACCCCCTCCTTGGAAATTCAAATTAAAAGCGGACTCAAAAGGATAGGTTCCGATGATAACGAAGGTAAAAATCGCCGGCTATCGCATTTTCGAGAACTTCGAGTTCCAGCCAGACAAAAACCTCAATCTGATTGTGGGTGCCAATGAAAGTGGAAAGTCCACGCTGCTTGAAGCTATCGCTTTGGGCCTCACCGGACGGATCAATGGACGGCGAGCATCCGAGGAACTGAATCCCTATTGGTTTAACACAAGAATGGTTGGCGATTTCGTCGAAAGTAGAAAAGCGGGAAACAAAGTTGCACCGCCAGAAATCCGGATCGAATTATTCTTTGAGGACAGGGACGACCTTCAGCATCTGTGTGGCGCAGTGAACAGCGAAGTGCCTACCAAAGCCTGCCCAGGTACATCGCTCCGAATTATTCCAAACCCTGAATACATTGCTGACTTCGAGAAGTGGATGGAGAGTCCGTCGGACGTCCTTCCAGTAGAGTATTATATGGAAGATTGGCGTGACTTCGCCGACAACCGGCTTACTCAACGGCCACGTCAACTTGTGACCGCCGTCATTGATTCCCGCACCGTTAGATCAGCCCATGGCGTCGACTACCACCTGCGAAGTATTCTTAGTGATAATCTGGATCCGTCCGAGCGGGCAGCCGTGTCGCTCGCCTATCGTCAAGTTAAGGTTTCGCTTTCTGATGGTGTCTTGGGAGATATCAACGAAAGAATTGGCGCCGGTCAGGCATCACTGCATGATAAACCGATTTCGCTTGCGATGGACCAGAGTGCGCGGACCTCGTGGGAGACGGCAATTACGCCTCATGTAGATCGCGTTCCGTTTTCGATGTCGGGGCAGGGTCAGCAAGCAGCTATCAAGATCTTGCTAGCGATGGACCGGCATTCCGATCGAGCAAAATTTGTCATGGTCGAGGAGCCAGAGAACCACCTTTCACACACCAGCCTTGCAACCTTGATTTCGCGGATGCAGGACTTGGCTGGTGAACAGCAGCAACTGTTTATCACGACTCACAGCTCATTCGTTCTCAATCGACTAGGGCTGTCCTCCTTGTTGCTCATCGGAGCGAGCGCGGCACCTCGCATTCCCGAACTTCGAAAGGACACAGTGACATATTTTCAGAAGCTCCCCGGCTATGACACGTTGAGGCTCGCCTTGGCAGATAAGATCGTTCTTGTGGAAGGTGCATCCGACGAGATCATCTTTGAGCGCATTTTTGTAGACCTATATCAAAGAAGGCCTATTGAGCTAGGAATCGATGTTATAAGCATGAGGGGCCTTTCGGCTGCGCGCGCACTTGAATTGTGTAAAGCGTTGGACAAGCGGGTTGCAGCGATACGTGACAATGACGGCATCGACGTGGAAGATCTTCGAAAGCCCTTAGATGAATTTCTGGAAACAGGTAAACGGGAGCTTTTTGTCGGCCAAGTGGAGCATGGCAGGACACTAGAACCCCAGATTGCGCATTTCAATGGAGAAGACAAAGTCCGACGAATGCTTGGAATCACATTACGGGCTAACTTAGCTACGTGGATGGAGCGAGAGAAAACAGAAGCCGCGCTACGCATATCGGAATCTGGCGAAGCCCTGAATGCGCCAGATTACCTGCGAGAGGCGGCGGAGTTTATACATGGTTAACCGACTTACGCTGGGAGTGGCAGGTTCGGGAAAGACACGAGGAATTGTTGAGCACTGCGCGTCGCTGGCGCCGAATCGGCGAGTCGCAGTAATAACTTTCACCCAAGCTAATCAAGCTGTGCTACGGGCCCGCTTGAGAGCGGTCGCAGGTAGTCACTCTGACATCGACGTAATGGGGTGGTTCGCGTTCCTTACCCGACATTTTGCTCGGCCATTTGTACCGTTCAAATTCCCCGGAAGACGTATCCTCGGGTTTAATTTTGATGGCCGGCCTCATAGATTCGCTAAAGGGCCTGCCAGATTCCTTGATTCGGGGTCGAGTGTTTATGCGTGCGAGCTGGGTCGGTTGGCCAATGAGTTAATCGAAGCTAGCAATGGCAGCCTCATGCGACGACTTGAATGTATCTATGACGAAATAGTGATAGACGAGGTTCAAGACTTGAGCGCCTACGACTGGAGTATCTTGGATGTACTATTAGGCTCGTCAATCGATATCACAATGGTTGGCGATTTCAGGCAGGCCGTTCTCGCGACCAATCCACGCAGCTCAAAGCACAAAGGTTACGCTTATGCGGGAGCTATCGAATGGTTTCGGGAGCGCGAGAAAATTGGTCTCGTCGAGATTTCTTACAGCACCACCACATACAGATGCCGTCCTGAAATTGCTGCCTTCGGGGATACGATCTTTGGTCCCAAGTGGCGGCTCCCACCAACAGACTCAAAGAACCATGAAGAGACCGGTCACGACGGAGTTTTCTTGATTCATCCTGACCATGTGAACATCTACGTAGAGGAATTTTCACCGCAGTGCCTGCGACATTCCTCCAGCTCAGGGAAGAAGTTCGATTTGGATTACATTAACTTCAAGGCGGCAAAGGGTACCGAGTACCAGCGCGTGCTAATCGTTCCCACCGCGGGCATTGAGAAATTCCTGCACGCTGGCGAAGCTCTTGAACCTGGGCCTGCGGCAACCCTCTATGTCGCTTCGACCCGGGCGTTCCAAAGCGTAGCCCTCGTAGTCGCTAAAGCAGATTCTTGTGGGCTTCCATGGTGGAAGCCTGTCTAAGAGGTCTCTGATTATTCCCTAAGGCGTCGTATATTCCATTGGATCGGAGAAATAATGAAGTAGAGCGACACGGCAAAAAGGCCCGCTTTATGGTCAATTCGGCCATTTCCGAATGTCCGCTTTTGTTTAGCTGAGTTAAGAGGATGCGCTGATTAAATCATTTTCCACGCCGATTCTTTCGCCTTTTCCGCTAAAGCAATCTCTTCGCGCATCGCATAAACCAATTTGCGAAAGGCATCTTCCGCTTCGCCCAAATCCATTTTGATTGGTTCGCGTTCATGGGGCAGGGGTTTGCCCAGCAATTCCCAGATAAGCGATTCAGCTAGAGCGACTTCCTCGACATTTCGGTAGCGGTGCGCCTCCCAGCCACCCCAAGGCCTTTCTCCGAAAATCTCTTCGGGTGCACCGTAACTCAGTCCGACGTTTACAAAGCCTGGCTTGTCAGGATGCGTTAATAGGCAGATAACGCCTGCTTTAATCCTTTTTCTAATCTCCTCTGGATCTCGTTCACCGATTCCGCACTTAGGACAGCCTTGACCTTCCCCCACAAGATTAGGTTTCGCACGCCATTCGTGGCCATTGCTGCATCGAAAGTTGGCCTTTCCACTTGTCATAGTTCGCACGTAACCCATGAGGCTGATGCCTCGGCCTTCCAGTCGTTTTCTGATTGATGCTGTGTAGGCGTAGACATGATCCGGCAGCTGCCCTGGTCCCGGGCGGACACCTGCTTTCTTTGCTGCATTTAACCCTTTCTGCACTTGATCCCAGTCCATCCTTTCAACTTCAACTCCATACCGGTACGGGATGTCCGCGAAAGGTGTTGTCCCCCAAAAGACCGATTCGGCCCAATACGGGTCAGGGACTGCGTGGAATTCCTTCAGTTCCCATTTCTGCCCAGTTTCTTTTACGATTTGGCCCGTATATTCTTCGAGGTTGCTATTGTGCTCGGTCAATCGGTGTTCGGGTCTGCGTGTAGTTATTCCGATCTTGTAAAGGTCAGGATCAGACGGGTGTACCAATACATATATATAACCTGACTTCATTGTTAATTTGGCTCTTCCCACCTCTGAACCGAACCTCTATAAAAGGTAACGCGACCGCCATTTTCGTAATACCAATTTGCAACTATGCCTCCGTCAACTCTATGAGCCGGTCCAAGTATTCTCTCCACCGATTCATAATCCATTTCCGCCTCCAGTTTTCTCCAGCTTTTTAATCTCTTCCATCCGTCTTTGAGTGTGACAGGATCACCTTCACCCTTAATTACAGATAATCTTGCTTCTAGTTTCGAGATTCGATTCTTTAGCCCCTGAAGTTCGTTTTCGATACTTACAAGTTCTCCAGTTTCGAGTTCAGTATGGGTCGAGTTGGTTTGCAAGCCTTGGCTGGTGCCATTTGAAGAGCAACCAGAAATAATTAAGGTTGATATAAGGAACGATTTCTTTAGTCTGTTTTTCATCGTATGCCTCTAGGCCTCCCCAGATAATCCCCCATTCTTAATCGCCCTACAGAGTAGACGATTAAGCTGTCTTTCGTAATCAAATAGGAGGTAATTTGCGCAGCGAAAAGGCCCGTTTTGTCGTCATTCTGACAGTTTTCGAATGTCAGCTTTTGTTTAAAAACCCGGCTTGGACGTCTGTCGTTTCGTGGTCACTGGCTTGTTTCAGTCTCCCCTGCATCCTTGTCGAAGGTCAAATCCTTTGCTGAGCTATGCTTTTGTCCGAAAACGGTCGTTTGTTGGACGCTTAAGGCTAACCCTCAAAAATACCCGATTTCGGCTTGTTTAATGTCCAACAATTACGTACAACAATCTATGAGCAGAAAAGGTGCCTTTTATGATCATAGGTTATGCGCGTGTCAGCACTAACGACCAAAATCCCGAACTCCAAGTGGATGCCCTGAAGAAAGCCGGGGCCGAACAGGTCTTCCAGGAAAAATTTACCGGAACCTTACGTGAGCGACCCGAGTTGTCGCAGTGCCTCCGTATGCTCCGACCGGGCGATGTCTTGGTCGTGTGGAAGCTGGATCGCCTCGCTCGATCATTGAAGGACCTGGTGGAGATTGTTCAGGACCTCCAGGATCGCGGCATCGGGTTTAAGTCCCTGACGGAATCCATCGACACTACCAGTTCAGGTGGCCGCTTGGTGTTTCATATCTTCGGGGCTCTGGCTGAATTTGAGCATGATCTGATTCGGGAACGGACGATGGCTGGATTGGAGGCTGCCCGGGCCAGGGGGCGTAAGGGCGGTCGGAAGCCCTCGTTGTCAAAGACGGACACACAGAAAGCTGCCGCAATGTTATTGGACCCGAAGATCACCAAGACCGAGGTGGCTCAGCACTTTGGGATTAGTCGGACCACGCTCAACGCTTCACTTCGGCGTAATGGGCACCCTATTTAGCTTGTGTGCTAACTAACTGGTATTTTTACCGCAAAGATTCCAGAAGCAGTAGTCCTAGACTGCGGATGAAAACAATTGACCAAGGAATGATGATGACAGCCCTCCAAAGAATACTGTCGCAGTTCAGAGAAATGACGCTGACAGAGCGTGATAAGGGAACCAGCTTCGAGAACCTGATGGTTCAATACTTCAAAACGGAACCATTCTATAAAGAACAATATTCTGAGGTGCTGTCCTACTCCGACTGGGTTGACCGATACGGCACAAACCTTGGCATCAGCACGAAGAAAGATACCGGTATCGACCTAGTAGCCATCACCACCGATGGCGAGTTCCATGCAATTCAGTGCAAGAACTATTCGCCAGACCACACGATCGGCAAAAGCGACATCGACAGCTTCTTCACAGCCTCCGGCAAAACCTACTTCAGTCACCGGATCATTGTCACAACGACGGATAAGTGGACGGGCAATGCCCAGGACTCCCTGGAGAATCAGCACCCACCCGTGTCCCGAATTGACCTCCATAACCTGGAAAACAGTGTCATCGACTGGTCGCAGTATCATGAGGATACAAAGCCAGTCCTCAAGGCTCAGAAGCAACTCCGTGAACACCAGGTTGATGCTCTTAACGCTGCGGTGAGCGGGCTGAAGACCGCTGATCGCGGCAAGCTGATTATGGCCTGTGGCACAGGCAAGACGTTCACTTCGCTGAAGATAGCCGAAACAATGGCTGGTAAAGGTAAACGGGTACTTTTCCTTGTCCCCAGCCTCTCGCTACTTGGTCAGACACTCACCGAGTGGACTCAGGAATCTGCGATCCCCCTGAAAAGCTTTGCGGTCTGCTCAGATAGCGATGTCGGGAAGCGGCGCGGTAAAGATGATGACCGAGTGATTGCCGGCATCAGTGACCTGCAATATCCAGCCACCACCAACGCGGCCTCACTGCAGAAACACATGGCAGATCACCACAGCGGTGATGCAATGACTGTTGTGTTCTCCACCTATCACTCTATTGGAGTTCTGAACGAGGCTCAGACCACTGGAGCCAACCCGATCCCGGCCTTTGACCTGATCGTCTGCGACGAGGCGCACAGAACCACCGGTGCAACTTTTGATGGTGAGGAAGAATCAGCTTTTGTTCGAATCCATGACAACAGCTACATCCAGGGCAACAAACGCCTCTACATGACAGCAACCCCCCGCATCTATGGAGATGATGCCAAGAGCACCGAGAACGTCACGCTATGCTCAATGGATGACAAGTCGCTTTACGGAGAGGAACTGTATGTCATCACCTTCTCTGAAGCCGTGGCCCGGAAGCTGCTTGTCGATTACAAGGTGATTGTCCTCGCTGTTGAGGAAACTCACGTCAACCGGCGCCTGCAGAGCCTTCTGAAAGACGCCGACAACTCACTCAAAGTGGATGATGCCGCAAAGATCGTGGGTTGCTGGAAAGCCTTATCGAAACAGGGCTTGGTTGAAACCATGGGACAAGAGCCCGATCCCATGAAGCGAGCGGTCGCTTTTTGCCAGGTCATCGAAAAGGAATACAAGGGCAAAAACCACAAGGTCAGCTCGAAGCTGATCTCTGAGATGTTTGGTGCAGTAGTGTCGCAGTATCAGGAAGCCGAAATAGCAGCGCTCCGCGACAAAGATCCTGATGCCACGCTTGATCAGGCGTTGACCATGACCTGCGAGGCCGAACATGTCGACGGCGGCATGAACGCCAGTGAAAAGGAAGCCAAACTGGAATGGTTGAAGGCCACTACGGAGGACAATACCTGCCGTATTCTCTCGAATGTGCGCTGCTTGTCTGAAGGGGTCGATGTCCCCGCACTGGATGCCGTGCTGTTCCTGACACCAAGATCCTCTCAAGTGGATGTGGTGCAGTCCGTTGGCCGGGTGATGCGCCTGGCTCCGGAAAAAGACCTGGGGTACGTGATTCTGCCGGTCGTTATTCCTGCGGGCGTTGAGCCCGAAGAAGCCCTTAATAATAACGAAACCTACCGCGTGGTTTGGCAGGTTCTAAACGCCCTTCGGTCACACGATGACCGCTTTGACGCCATGATCAACAAGCTGGAATTCAACGGCAGCATGCCCAGCAAGATGGAGGTCGTGGCAGTTGCAGACAAGGTGACGCCAAAAGCCACTAAAAAATCGACCAAAGAGCGTAAAGCCAGTCGTGCCAAGGGTGGACGTTCGATTGGGTCTAACGACCCGAACCCGAATCATCAGCAGGCAGAGTTGGTGTTCGAGGTCGGCGATATTGAGCGTGCGCTTTACGCCAAAATCGTTAAGAAGTGTGGCAACCGGCACCACTGGGAAGACTGGGCGAATGATATTGCCAAGATCGCAAACACCCATATCGACCGGATCAGGGCGATATTGGAGGATGAGAGCCACGTTGAGGAAATTGCCGCGTTCAATGCATTCGCAAACGAGCTGCGCGACGACTTGAACAACAGCATTCCAGATGAAGAAATCATCGAAATGTTGGCCCAGCATCTGATCACCAAACCTGTTTTTGATGCGCTGTTTGAGCAATACAGCTTTGCCAAACACAATCCGATGTCCCTAGCGATGCAGCAAGTTCTGGAAAAGCTGCATGAACATAGCCTGGATAAGGAACGCAGCACACTGGAGTCCTTCTACGAATCCGTAAAGCTGCGGGCCGAAGGCATCAACAGTGCTGAAGGCAAGCAAAGAATCATCGTGGAGCTCTACGATAAGTTCTTCCGAAACGCGTTTCCTCGGATGACTGATCGCCTAGGTCTCGTTTACACCCCCGTCGAGGTGGTGGACTTCATCATCCATAGTATTGAAGAAGTACTCAAAGCGGAGTTTGGTAAGAGCATGGCCGATGAGAACGTCCATATCATCGACCCATTCACTGGCACTGGCACATTTGTTACCCGGTTGCTTCAGTCCGGCCTGATTCCGAAAGATCGATTACCACATAAATACAAACATGAACTTCACGCCAACGAGCTAGTGCTGCTGGCCTATTACATTGCGGCCATCAATATCGAAGCCACCTACCACGGCATCATGAATGACAACGTGACGGGTCTGGAAGAAAGCGCCCAGATTTTTGAAGTCCCTTACGAGCCATTTAATGGCATTTGTCTTACTGATACATTCCAGATGTACGAAAGTGAAGACATGATTGATGCGCTACTGGTTGAAAACAGTTCACGTCGTAAGCGTCAGAAAGAACTGGATATTCGGGTAATCATGGGGAATCCGCCGTATTCTATTGGGCAAGTTAGCCAGAACGATAACAATGCCAACGTCAGCTACCCCAAGCTGGATAGCCGGATTGAAGAGACCTATGCCGCCCAGTCGAAAGCAATGCTGTCGAAGGGGCTGTACGACAGCTACATTCGGGCCATTCGTTGGGCATCCGACCGCATTGGTGATGCGGGAGTGATTGGCTTTGTGACCAATGGTGGCTTTTTGGAGGCCAATGCCACCGATGGCTTGCGCAAGTGTTTGGCGGAGGAGTTTTCCAGCATTCATGTGTTTCACTTGCGAGGGAATCAGCGCACCTCTGGCGAGCTATCGCGAAGGGAGGGCGGGAAAATTTTCGATAGCGGCAGCCGGGCTCCTATTGCGATTTCGCTGCTGGTTAAAAACCCCGAGGCAGCAGAGCACGGACGTATCCTGTTCCATGACATTGGTGACTACCTGAGTCGTACGGAAAAGCTGGAAATGATTGCAGGCTATGCCAGCCTGAAGGGTATCCCGAACTGGCAGCGAATTGTTCCTGATCAGCATGGCGATTGGCTGAGTCAGCGCGATGATAGCTTTGGTGAGCATATCGTGTTGGGTGATAAGAAGGGCGATGGCCCAAAGCTATTTAGTAATTACTCATTAGGGGTGGCAACGAACCGCGATGCTTGGGTTTACAACGCCAATAAGGTGAAGCTAAAAGACAACGTTAGTAGCATGATTGATTTCTACAACGCCGAGTTGGGTCGCTTTAATGCAGCCCATTCAGGGCTAAGTACAAAAGCACGTCAGGCGGAAGTAGATGGTTTTGTTAATACCGATCCAACTCGCATCAGCTGGACAGTAAACCTCAAGCAGGATTTGGCCAGAAATAAATCTTTCGCCTATGAAGAGTCATCAGTTACTACCTCTCTCTATCGACCGTTCACCAAGCAATGGATCTATTTCAACCGCACCTTCAATGAGAGGGTGCTTCAAATGCCCCGCATCTTCCCGAGGGCAGGGGCGGAGAACTTGGTAATTCAGACCACGGGCGCAGGAGCAAAGAGTTTTACTGTACTTATTTCTGATGCACTTCCATGCTTAGACAACATCGAAAAAGGCCAATGCTTCCCGCTCTACCTTTACGATGAGCAGGCCCAAAAGCAAAATAGCAGCCGAGATGACTTGTTTGAACAAGACGAGCAACCTGCAGCTGGCCTCAAACGTCGCGATGCAATCACTGACGAAGGGCTGGCCCACTTCAAAGAAGCATATCCTAGTGAGCAGATCACCAAGGAAGACCTGTTCTATTACGTCTACGGCATACTGCACAGCGAGGACTACCGTATCCGCTTTGCTGACAACCTGAGCAAAGAGCTTCCGCGCATTCCAAAAACTAAAAAAGCAGCCGATTTCTGGGCGTTCTCAAAGGCTGGCCGTGACTTGGCCAAGTTGCACCTGAACTACGAAACCGTAGAAAAGTATCCGCTGTCCATTCAGACCAAAGGCAACCTGGTGGACGAGGATTACCGCGTAACCAAGATGAAATTCGGCAAGAAGCGCTGCGAGAAAACCGGTAAAAATATTAACGATCTAAGCACTGTCATCTACAACGGCAAGATCACCATGACCGGCATCCCGGACGAGGCATGGGATTACGTTGTCAACGGTAGGGCTGCTCTGAATTGGGTGATGGAGCGCCAGTCAGTGACGACTCACAAGGCCAGCGGCATCGTCAACGATGCCAACGACTGGGCCCTTGAGACCATGGGTAATCCAAAGTATCCCCTGGAGCTGTTTCAGCGGGTGATTACGGTGAGTCTCAGAACCCAGGAGATCGTTAGAAACCTGCCGAAGCTGGATCTCTTGTAAAAGACACGTTCTCAATCAGATGTGGGTGCTCCGAGATGAGTCGGAGGAGCCCCCACACATCACTAAAACCTTTCTAACCTGTGAAGCAGAAACCCATAAAATCGGTTTAGGTAGGTCTGCAATCGCTCATTACGCTTGGCGTGTCTGCGCTTAAAGCTGAAAAATGCTGTCGAGCGATGATTTAGCCTATGAAAACTGAAAATTTCATTGTTAAAACCTTAATTTGTCGCTAGAGATTCACCTATTCCTTTGTTTTAAAAGGGCCTTTTACCTTACCGAAGATGAGGCTGACGAAGTTGGAAAACGCAAGTATCATTAGTCCATCGTCTTTCGTTAGGCGATAAAAAACCCCAGGACCGAAGCCCTGAGGTTTTACCGGGCGGTAGGGGATCATTCTTGGCGGAAAGCCCTACCTATATCCACACAGCCAGTAAGACTGATGGATTGAGAATAGTACAAAACGAGACGCTTGTATGCCAATTCCCTTTGGATCTATCGTCCCGTGATCGTTACGCCTCTTGCCGTCACCTCACTGGCTATCTCGTACAGGAGATCAGCCATGGTCATCAGACCCGCTGTCTACGTTCGAGCCTACTTCCGAATGGTCAACGGCACGCTTCAGCGTGTTTGCGCCCATTTCCGGAGTTGGCCAAACCGCTAAATGAGGATGATGCCGAGGGCATCCCTCGGCATCGCTAGAATCTTTTCATTGATGTGAGGTGACGCATGTCCAAAAAATACCGAAGCGCTGTAACAGGCCGTTATGTAACCGAGACCTTTGCCAAGAAACACCCGCGGGAAACCGTCGGTGAAAAGAGTAAACCGTCTCGGAAGAAAAAATAACGAAGTCGGCACAAGGACGTGCCCTGGAACCCGCTTCAGGCTCTGGTGGGGGTCAGCTCACGAAACGGAAAAAATCGTACGCTAAGACCTCTGCAGTGTTCGTAACGATCGGTACTTTCCTTGTTCGACCTGTTTGTCCTGCTGCCAGATATAGTCGCCGGTCAGGTTGATGTGCTCCCAGCCCAAGGGAGAAAGATGCCGCAGAAGCGTCTCGTCGATATCCCGGCCGTCTTCGCGCAGTGCTTGAACCGCCCGCTCCATATAAACCGTATTCCAAAGGATAATAGCGCTGACGACGAGATTGAGTCCGCTTGCACGGTAGCGTTGATTCTCGTAACTGCGATCGCGGAGTTCACCGAGCCGGTTCAGGAAGACGGCACGAGCCAGCGCGTTCTTAGCCTCGCCCTTATTCAAACCAACCTGCACGCGGCGACGCAGTTCGACGTTTGCAAAAATTGCCACGACTATTGAAATCGTTTTTTGGCCATCCGGATTTGGCTTATATCTCCGGGTAATGTTCGCTTACTTTATTTCGAATTAGTAAGTGCAAGGCTGTCCTTGCCCACCCTTAAGGCCACACCTTGAATTGCTGCCCGTTTCCAGATCCACCCCACCATAGTCAGCACCTGGAAGCGCGACCTATTGGAGAGCGCGTCCGACCTCCTCGAAGGCAAGAGTATAGTCGGTAAGCAATTCGATGAACTCAGCACGGACGAACTGTACCGTGAGATTCGCCGACTGACGGTGGAACGCAATTTTTGTTGCTTAAGCTCCTGGGTGGCTCGTTCCACTTTGGCTGAGCTCCATGTATTTCACAGAGCCCTTCGGAAAATCCTTGCGAACCAAAAGCACTTCATCAAACTGTCACGTCAGTGACACGACAGTGTCATCTCTCAGCTTTACCGTTCAATTGTAACTCGCAATACGGCGAGCTTATTTATTGCAAAAGGTGATCCTGTGGCGCCAACTCAATCAACCAATGTGATGCTTCGAGTCGAGAGTATGGGCGTAACCTACCCGGGAAACGTCCTCGCGCTCAAACCCACCAACGTTCACTTTCACAAGGGCGAATTCACCGTGCTACTGGGACTTTCAGGCGCGGGTAAATCCACTCTGCTTCGTTCACTGAATCACCTGGTTAAGCCCACAACCGGGAAGGTTGTGTCTGGCGAGTTTGGTGAACTGACCAACCGTAGAATCCTGCGACAGCACCGCAGCCGCACCGCCATGGTGTTCCAGCATCACCAGCTGATCGAACGATACACCGCGTTACAGAATGTGCTGACAGGCAGACTTGCGTATCACGGTACTTGGCGAAGCCTGCTTCCCCTGCCCCGGCAGGACCTGGAGTTGGCTCTGCAATGCCTCGACCGCGTAGGTCTGGCTGACAAAGCGCTTTCCCGAGTAGATCAGTTGTCCGGCGGCCAGCAGCAGCGGGTTGGAATCGCCAGAGCATTGGTGCAGCAACCATCCATGATTCTTGCCGATGAGCCCGTTGCCAGCCTGGATCCGGCCACTTCTGAAAAGGTACTCGGCCTACTGCGCGATATTTGTCAGGAAGATGGAATCACCGCGGTTATTTCCTTGCACCAATTGGAATACGCCCAGCGTTTTGCAGACCGGATCATCGGCCTTTCGAACGCTCATATCGTTTTTGACGATGCTCCTGAAAACCTGAAATCGAAACACCTGGACGAGATTTACCACCGTTCACCCAGCGTGGTAGCTGCGGAAGGCAAACCAGCCATCCATAAACCTAAGACCACCCCGATAACGACAGACGTACTGGAGATAGCACAATGAAGACAATGATTCACTCTTTGCTGGCTCTGATAATGATGCTCGGCATCCATTGGTCAGCCCATGCCGCAGATACAGACCCTGATCTTTTGAAAGTTGCCTTGCTGCCGGATGAGAACGCGTCAGAACTGATCAAGCGAAACCAACCTTTGAAGGATTACCTGGAAACCACTCTTGGTAAGGAAGTAGAACTGATTGTTACCACCGATTACTCCTCCATGATCGAAGCCATGCGTTTTGGCCGAATTGACCTGGCTTACTTTGGTCCGTTGTCCTATGTGATGGCCAAGAGTAAGAGTGACATTGAACCCTTTGCCGCCATGGTGGTAGACGGGAAGCCGACTTATCGCTCCATCATTATTGCCAATGCGGACTCTGGCGTTGGCTCCTTCGCGGATATCAAAGGCAAGAAAATGGCCTACGGTGACCGCGCATCCACTTCCAGCCACCTGATCCCCAAGACCGTACTCCTTGAGAAGGCAGAGCTCGAAGCCGGAAAGGACTATGAGGCTCATTTCGTCGGTAGCCATGACGCTGTTGCGGTTAACGTCGCCAATGGCAATGCCGACGCCGGAGGGTTGTCCGAAGTTATCTTCGAGCATGTGATGGACCGCGGTTTGATTGATCGGAGCAAGGTCAAAGTGCTGGGCTACAGCGGTGACTTTCCTCAATACCCCTGGGCCATGCGTTCGAACCTGGCCCCTGAGCTGAAGAGCAACATTCAGAAAGCCTTTCTGCAGATCGATGACCCGGAGATTCTCGACAACCTGAAGGCTGAGGGATTCGCGGCAATTACCGACGAAGATTACGATGTCATCCGCGCTATGGGTGGCCTGCTCAATCTTGATTTCGCAAAAATGTGAGGAGTGCCCCATGAACTATACAACGACGGAACCGGCGACTCTGTCGCCGGCCCCGTCGGCCTCCGTGCTGGATGAGCACGCGAAAGGCTGGCGGAAAAAACTCGGACAGTCGCTGTTAGTGCTGCTCATCATTTTTGTCGCAAGTTGGTACGTAGGGCTGCTCAATTTCAATACACTTGCCAATGGCGTGCCAGCCATAGGCACACTCATTGGCGAATCTCTTCCACCTGACTTCACCAATGTGGCCAGCTGGGTGTCGCCGTTAATCGACACGCTTGCGATGAGCATTGCCGGTACTGCCATTGCAGTAACCTTGTCTGTGCCACTGGCATTCCTGGCTGCGCGCAACACCTCTCCACATCCGGTGGTGTTCCAAGTAACTCGAACCCTTTTAAACGGTTTGCGTTCAGTCCCGGAACTAATCATGGGCATCATCTTCGTGGCTGCTGTTGGTTTTGGGGCGTTGCCTGGCGTACTGGCGCTCGGTCTTCACTCCATTGGCATGGTTGGAAAGTTTTTTGCCGAAGCGATTGAGCATGTAGATGAGGCGCCAGTGGAAGCGGCCGATGCTGCCGGCGCTACTCGCTTGCAGGTGCTCTATCACGCCGTGCTGCCACAAGTACTTCCTCAGTTCGCGGACGTGTCCATTTATCGCTGGGAATACAATTTCCGTGCCTCGACCGTAATGGGCATGGTGGGTGCCGGTGGTATTGGCTTCGAATTGATGGGCTCGCTGAGAATCATGCAGTATCAGGAAGTCAGCGCCATTCTCATTGTCATCTTGTTGATGGTCACCGTCGTGGACAGTCTCAGTGGCCGCCTTCGTAAGAAATTCAAATAAGGAGCGTCGATGAAACCCAAGGTTGTGATAACCCATAAGGTCCATGACAGTGTTCTGGATGAACTTGCCCAAGATTGCGAGCTGGTCACCAACCAATCCGGCGCCACGTTGCCCCAGGAGGAAGTGGCTGCGCGCGTTGCAGACGCTGATGCGATGATGGCGTTCATGCCAGACCGAGTTGGAGTGGAGTTCCTACAGGGGTGTCCGCGCTTGAAGGTGATTGGTGCAGCCCTGAAAGGCTATGACAACTTTGATGTGGATGCCTGCACGCGTCATGGGGTTTGGCTGACATTTGTACCGGATTTGCTAACCGTGCCTACTGCAGAGCTAACGGTCGGGCTGACGATCAGTCTCACCCGACAAGTCAAGGCGGCGGACCACTTCGTTCGATCCGGTGAATTTACTGGCTGGACACCACGCTTCTATGGGCAGGGGATCGAAGGCTCACGGATTGGTATTGTGGGTATGGGGGCCATCGGCCAAGCGGTGGCGCAGCGCCTGAACGGATGGGGAGCGGATTTAATCTATTCCCAGCCGGAACGTTTACCCGTGCAGCATGAGCAGGCACTGGGTTTGTCCCATACTCCCCTCAAGATGCTGCTGGCCCAGTCAGATATTGTGATCCTGGCACTGGCGCTCAATGAGCAAACTCTCCACACCATTAATCGCGAAACGCTAACAGGAATGAAACCGGGCGCATTCCTTATCAATCCCTGCCGTGGATCTGTGGTGGATGAGGGTAGTGTTCTGCAAGCGCTTCAATCCGGTCAGTTGGGGGGGTACGCCGCTGATGTGTTTGAGATGGAAGATTGGGCGAGAGAAGATCGTCCGAGGGAGATCGCCCAGGGGCTCAGGGCCCACCCCAACACGCTGTTTACTGCTCACATCGGATCGGCAGTCAGCCAGGTGCGTCTGGCTATCGAGCAACGCGCTGCTCGGAACATTCTGCAAGTGCTTCGGGGTGAGCGGCCGGGTGATGCGATCAATGATCCCAGTGGCCGCGAGAGCGGCCCATGCTGAATCTTGTCTGGCTGAAGAGTTTCGTGGCGGTGCTGGACCACAACGGGTTTCAGGCCGCAGCCCGCCAGTTGGACATCGCACAACCCACACTGTCCCAGCACCTTCAAAAACTCGAAAACCAACTTGGCGTTTTATTGGTCCACAGGGGGCGCTCTGGCTGTGAGCCAACCCGGGCTGCCTTAACCTTGTTGCCTTTTGCCCGAAGTCTGCTCCGGCTGGAGGAGCAGGCGAGATCTTCCATTATGGAGGCTCGACTTCGCGTTGGGGCGAGCTCCAATATTGGGATTTATATGCTCCAGCCCTACATCCGTCGTTACAAGGAGCTGGGCGTAGGGCCCGAGGTGGATGTGGTAATAGATTCCAATCCGACTATTGCACGGCATTTATCGGACGGTGAGCTGGACGTGGCGATTATGGAGTGGTGGCATGATCTACCCGGATTCCATGCTCAGGCGTGGCGTAACGAGCCCGTTGTTCTAATCGTTCCGCCTGGTCACCCGTTAGCCCGTCGAACCGATATCGACCGCGATACGCTGTCTAACATGGCTCTGATCGGCGGCGAACCCGGCACCGGCACTGGCCGGCTTTTGGCGACCTACTTCGGTGAGCATGGGCCATTTCCGACGGTATCTATGCAGCTGGGTAGCACCGAAGCCGTCAAGCAAGCGGTTAAGGTCGGACTTGGCGCATCGTTGGTGCTTGAAAGTTCTGTACGGGAGGAGGTCCAAAATGGAAGTCTGGTGGCTATTCCCGTGAGTGAGCCTGGCCTTAGCAAGGAGCTGATGGTGATTTATCCGAGCAGCCTGGACAAACACAGGCCAGTATACTCGTTTGTTGGGCATCTCTGTGAATAGCTATTGGGTCCACCTCACGCATATCTAGCTGGGAATGCAGATACTGAGCCTCACGCTCACTTCGACAACGCAGTATTCCGTCATCTGCATATCGGCAGAATGGGATATCCGGATGACGAACGGTCAGCCAACGATCCAATGCATAATGCAGAAACAGGTTTGCCAGAACTGGCGATAACGGGCCACCTTGTGGTGTGCCAACGTTCCGTCGTTCCTGCTTACCATCTTTCGTCTGCATCGGTGCCGTTAGCCAGCGCCTCACATACAGCAGCACCCAGGATTCAGAGCAATGGTGGTCAAGAGCCTTGAGCAATAGCTCATGATCAATATGATCAAACAAGCCACGGATGTCATACTCCAGCACCCAGTCCCTTTCCCAGCACCGCTTTCGCGTGTTTGCGCCCATTTCCGGGGTTGGCCAAACCGCTAAATGAGGACGATGCCGAGGGCATCCCTCGGCATCGCTAGAATCTTTTCATTGATGTGAGGTGACGCATGTCCAAAAAATACCGAAGCGCTGTAACGGGCCGTTATGTAACCGAGACCTTTGCCAAGAAACACCCACGGGAAACCGTCGGTGAAAAGAGTAAATCGCCTCGGAAGAAAAAATAACGAAACCGGCACAAGGACGTGCCCTGGAACCCGCTTCAGGCTCTGGTGGTCTTCCAATTACACTGCGCATAATCTGAGGTTATGGTGAAACGGCTCTGGGGCAAGGAGCCAGGCCTCTCCCTGGCGCGTCACACCACTGGGCAGGTGTCGCGTTTGCCTGGCATCCATGCCGGCGCTGAGCCCCGATCCTTCTGATCAAATGACTCGTTGTCAGAATCTACTAGATCGACGTCCGTCGGAAGCCGAGATCGCCTATACGATCAAAAAGTGGCCGAACAGGCCAACTTATGGTTCCACGAACAGCTTCCTTGCTGTTACTGGGCAAAGTTATTCGCCATTTTCGTGGATAAATCGGTGGAAATGGGACCTAAAGAGCTGTTTTTATTGCTGATAAAACGGCAGTCAAAAATTGATCAAGTCTAAGGATGGAATTGAATGAAGAACTTCAAACCTATCATTATTGCCCTTGTGGCTTTGGCAGTCTTCGGATGTACTAGTGAATCTGAGCCAGATCAGGTTTCTCAGGCTGCGTCTGACCGAGCCCCCGACGAAAAGAAAACCCAGGCAACCATGCGCACTGAGGATCCCGTATCTGGGAAAATTCGGGATGTTCAATTCTCCGTGGAACAGGCCATTCTGAAATCAGGTACGTTGGAGTTGCGGCAGGGCTCAGACTTTTTTGCTGATCTTTCTGCAGAAATCGTATTGTTTGACGATAATCCGGCGGGCAACGGGTTCAAAGTCCCATCGGGCGGGCCAGGCCTAGTGCCGCACCTGCGCTTGAAGCAAAAGCTTGAAGATCAAGGCGTGCCTGACACCCAATCGCTTATGGGAAACTATCAGCTGGACCTCGTGTTCGGAGATTCTCAGCCACTCGGAGTACCCTTCTCCATCGTGTTGACCGCTGAACAACATGGGACAGAGCTGCGAGGAAGTGGTTTTGCCACATATGGCGATATCAAGGTCATCCAGGGGAAGTTAGATACTACCTACCAAAGTCTGGACACGTTGAAGCTGCTGGCAAAACGATACACCCGGCGGAAT
Source organism: Marinobacter sp. (assembly GCA_014762755.1). Taxonomy (GTDB): domain Bacteria; phylum Pseudomonadota; class Gammaproteobacteria; order Pseudomonadales; family Oleiphilaceae; genus Marinobacter. The sequence continues at coordinate 53,046 of JABURI010000262.1, read as the reverse complement.
TATGAACGTCTCACAGTATTGAATGACTTCGGTACGACACTCTATACCAACGGTTCCGCTAACCCGGCGACCGCATTTGTTGGTTTAGAGGCCCTGGACGGTAATGACGAGCGAAGGTTGGTCAAGCTTCAGTTCATCATGGGCCAGAATGGCTGGGAAGTGGCGAACGAGCTGGAAATCGACCAGATCCATGAGGCTCATCCTGTGTTGTCGGAGCTGAAAGGCAACCTCAGGACGGTTGAGGGTGCAAAGGTGCAGAGTGTTGCTGGGGATAGATTCGAGAAAGAGCTACAGGCGAGGGCTTTGGTGGGCAGAATTCGGGGTACTTCAGTAAATTGTTACTTATCTGAGGCTGCGAATAAAGCCAGTTGCAGGGCTGCCGGGAGCCTGGTGAACGAGGGTGGATATGACTGTTTCAGGAGCTTTTATCTAATGACGAACGACGGTCCCGGGTGGCGTTACGAAACCGACTTGGAAGAGACGCAGAAGGTGGATTACAAGACGGGACAAGTCGTGGAAGGTCGAGCCCCTTCTCAGTATTCTTGCTCCGCCTGATCCAGTTCCCGCATGCCAGGACAGCGAGTTAAGTAATAGTAAGCACTTACTACGATTCTTGGCTCCTCGTTTCGTCCTGCTTTTCCATCTCGAAAGCCCTCCTGATAAGCTGTATATTTATACAGTTTATCAGCGAGTGACATTGTGGAATTCCGCCGACGACATAACACCTATTTTGCCACCCTCAATGCTTACGCCTCTCACCAGCCAATTGGTGTGGTCACAGCCCACGAGATTGAAGTGAGATCATGGCTCGGCATTGCCGATCGGGATGTCATCCGCAGACTCCCATCGTTTTCAGCTGTGCTCCTGGATATAACATCGTGGCGGCGGATGATTCTGGAGCCTTATCAAAGGCTGGGACCAGGAATATATATGGTGGGTGCGGCGATCGATACAGGCGTGATTGGCGTAATGGACAAGGGGCGGCCAATGGTTCGGATGGTTCGGAACAAAAATGACCGGCTGGACAGATCAGGGTAGCCGCCCTGCCCTGCCCCTCCCAAAAAAAGGAGGTTGGTGCCGGGTGCCCCCGGCCAGGCTCACCACTGAGCAGGTGACGCACCCGAGAGACCATACTGCGGTGAACGGGCATCCTTGCCTCATCTCGACCCAACGAGATAGCCAGAGTGTACCTGGAGTCGAGTTTATTGCCAGTAGCACGTTTTGATCATGCCAAACGGTTCATGTTTCCGGGCGGAAACGGATCCCCCGGAAACTAGAAAGGGTTCGGGTTGCTTCTTTTTCTCTGCAAGAGCGATTGTTTGTTTTCTTCAAAAAACCGATTGATCGCCTGCTGGACATATTGGATCTGGGAGCTCAATCGATGATCAAGCGCCGAATACCGGTCATCGATCTGCACTTTTGGGTTATCGTCCGTAAACCAGAGCTTCGTTCGACAGGGCCCTACCCCTGCCGGCATGCTATAGAGGTTTATGTAGTAGCGAGGTTCTGAATTTAAAGAAGCAGACCATGCGTTGATCTTCACCCTGTAAGGCCTACAACTCCGCTCAATCTGCCCCATCTCTTCCCTGGAAATCATATCGCCGCTCTCTATGCGTTCACCCTTCTGACTCAGGATAGCAGCGGACGTTATGGGCGATACTAAAGATATACCCAAAGATTGACAAAATGCGGTAGAAATGTGAGTATTTGAGGGTGCCAGTAGTTAGCTGGCAGCGCGTTCGCCGGCGTCGAGGCGAGTTAGGAGAATCCCATCATGAGTACACTTGCGCTTGTTTCCGCACTGAAAGACCATTCCGAAGATTTCGAGTTTTATCCCACTACCAATGAGATGTTGAGTGCTGTCCGAAAGGACATACAGGCAATTCTTTCGGATCCGTTCAGCGACAAATACCCTATCTTTTCGGCGCTTGATGTCGGTGCTGGGGACGGGCGCGCCCTAATGCGTCTGACTGACGGCGATCGATATGCCATTGAAAAGAGTCTGATGTTGGTTGAGCGCCAGGACCGAAGCATTGTCACTGTTGGAACTGACCTATTCGCCCAGGTGCTTTTAGATCTGCGATGCGATGTGATCTTTTCGAACCCGCCCTACTCTCACTTTGGAGCCTGGTCAGAAAAGATCGTTCGCGAAGCTAACGCAAAGCTTATCTACCTGATCATTCCGGTACGTTGGCAGAACGATAAATCTCTGCAGTCTGCCATTGAAAGTCGAAAGGCCGAAACCGAAGTTTTGGCTCAGTTTTCTTTTGATACCCCCGATGCCGACCGTCGCGCGCGCACTGTCGTTGATGTGGTCCGAATCCGCTTAGATAAACACAGCCACAATCGTGGCCGGAGCTATCGGTCTAACGAGTTGCGGGTGGATCCGTTTGATCTTTGGTTTGAGCAACACTTTGCTCCTCAATCTACGGTCGCGGATTGTTCCAATCTTGATCCAAAGGCAACCATTGAGGCCAGAGCCAAGAAGCGTATCAGTACCGGCCGGGAGTTAATCACTAGTCGCGGTCTGGTGCAGGCGTTGTCTGATTTTTACCAAAACGATCTATCGGATTTGGTCGGGGATTATGAGCGGATCTGCGGCCTCGATCCGGTGTTGCTTGGGGAGCTCGGGGTAAGCACCGAAGCCTTGGCCAAAGGGCTGAAGCTCAAGATTGAGGGCCTGAAGCACGTTTATTGGCGTGAGCTGTTCGAGAATTTCCGGCCGGTTACCTCCCGGCTGGCTACGAAGACAAGGCAAAGGGTTATGGACAAATTACAGGCCTCGATGAGCATCGATTTCACGCCGGATAATGTGCATGCGCTCTGTGCCTGGCTCATTAAAAACTGCAATCAATACTTTGATGACCAGCTGATTGAGCTCGTGGAGCGAATGACCAAGAAAGCCAATGTCATAAATTACAAATCCAACGTCAAGACGTTTGCCGAGGAAGGCTGGCGTTACGGGCGCACGCCCGAGATCGAAAGGTTCAAACTCGATCATCGGATTATCCTGGAGTGTTGGAAAGCGCTGGATTATGGGTATTTTGGAGATCAGTCCCCTACCCTCGATTCTACCGTGGCAGACCTTTTGAACGATCTAATGACCGTTGCTAATAATCTGGGATTTGAGACCAGGCATGAGTCGCCAGCGGGCCGGCGGGCATGGGAGGCCGGCCAGAAAGTGCTTTTTCATTTTACCGACCGAAAGACCGGGCAAAGAGCTGTCGCTTTCGAGGCAAAGGCTCACAAGAAGGGAACGCTACATCTGAAGGTAAATCAGCGTTTGATGTGCCGGTTGAACGTGGAATTCGGGCGCTTGAAAGGATGGGTGCGAAATGCCCAGGAGGCCGCTGACGAAATGGATATTTCTGTGACGCAAGCGCAAGCAGCCTTTCATTCGAACTTGCGGTTGGGTAATGATGCATTGCTGGCTTTGGCAGCACCGCTTCCGTAAAAGTTTCCGCCCGGAAACAAATTGGATGCAGCAGGGATTGGTCCTGCTAGGCTAAAGGTGACTAAAGACGAAGGCTCGCGCGATCGCGGGCCTTTTAGTTTCCGGCCGGAAACTCACCTTAAAATACACGCCACTTGGACAAGGACAGTAAATGGAAAGTATCAGCGGCGAAAGGCTTCAAACCCTCCTGCAGACGATTTTGCAGTGTCGAACCCCTGATGAAGCAAGCCAATCTCTTAAGCGTGAAGCGAAAGATGGCGCTGAGATTTGCTTCGATGCGGTGGATTGGGAGCAGTTGCGGAGCGACATTGGCCAAAGAGATTTGAAATTTCCTTTTATTGGCTGGGGCGCCAGGACTCTGCATTTCGGTGAGTGTGACTTTGGCGATGGCGATATTACGTTTGCAGGGACGTTCCAAGGCGCTGTCGTGTTCCAGGACGCTCATTTTGGAAGCGGAACCTTATCCTTTGCTGGATCCTCGTTTGATGTATTTAAGTTCAAGGGGGGCTCCTTTAGTGGCCAAGGCAAGGTTCTGTTTAACGGTGCGAGGTTTTACAACAATGCCGAGATTCAGATTCAAGACTTAGGCGAGAAGCGTTTGAGCTTTGGGCCATTTAAGAAACCTGGGCAAGCTGACTCCTGCTGTGTGATGCAGGGTCCAAAATTCCACTTCCAAATCAAAGCGTCGACGGGCACAAGTATTTCATTCCGTGAAGCCATTCTGAATGTAGGCGACCTGCTGCTGGACTTCGCGGGCGCTTCAAATCTGTCTCAGGTCGACTTCACAAAGACGGAATGGCGAAGCGGGAACGTATGCGTGAATGGCCTGCGACTCGGATTCCCGGATCATGAAGGGACGAAGAACTATTTGCGCTTCACCGATGCCAATTTCGAAGAAGTCAGGCGGCTGCGCTTCGATGGGCTCGGCATGGTAAGCGGGCATATGATCTTTGCGTTTACCAGATTTCCTGAGCGCGCAATAACAGAACTAAACTTCAGTGATCTTGGCCCTGGTGAGGTGGTATTCAAACAGGCCCACTTTCCTGGAATACTGGAATTTAGTCAAAAAGACGGAGAGGTGTTTACAAGCGAGCTCTCTTTTCGAGGATCCACCTTTAAAGGCCCGTTATTTATTAATGGTCTGAAGTTTGGACCTGTTCCAAATCTAGTGGGTACTGAATTTCAAAAACACCTCAGTCTTACAGATGTGGAGTTTGGCTCCGAGATGACCAGCAAGCAAAAGCGGCAGGAGCCCAACAGGGGCGCCAAACTGCAGCGAATCAAAGAGCTTGCAGAGGCTAACAAGGATCATGGCCTGGCGTTGACGTGTCACGCCGAGGAAATGCGATTTAACCGTTTTCGCAGGAAAGGAGTTGGCAGGTTTCTCGCGGATACGCTCGACCTAATTTATGAATGCACTTCCAACTATGGGCAATCGATAGCTCTACCGATGCTTTGGCTCATTTTTACTTGGGCGGGTTTTGGCCTTATCTATCGTTATGTGTTCGATAGCATCGAGTCACCGTTGTTGTTCTCGTTTGCATGGACCTTCCCGTTTCTTCCTGCTGCGGGTGTTTTGCGCCTCATCGGGTTTCGGAACATTTTCGAGGATGCAGAACCCGCACTGTATGCCTTGATGGCAGCCCAGGGCTTGATTGCAATCGCGCTTATCTTTCTTATAGGTCTCGGATTTCGGAATCGATTCCGGATCTAATAGATATAAGTTTCCGGCCGGAAACTCAGCGGCGTCACGTCGTAGAAGGCCTTCCCTCCAGGTTCTACCTTCTCCGAGTATTATATAATATCATATAGCGATGTTAAGCGACCTTTGAGGGAAGAAAAGCATGATTAATCGAGAGGCCCATTGCCAGGGCTATGGTTTTCGAGAGGGTCAATCGTGAAAGTGAAATGCCCCGAATTCTGCGGTGCCGTAATCGCCCAGGTCGCTGATGAAATAGGCGGCACCGCCGCTACCAGTTACTTGCCACCCAATTACTCGGGACGTTGTGCCGTCCTCTCTCAATCGTCGTTTGAAACGATTGCAATTCTCCCAAACGGACTGGAGGCCTTTCGAGTGGCGGCATATGCGATTACACCTGATGGAGGCTTTGGCTCAGTGGAGATTCAGCCTTCGCTTGAATGTGAGACTCACAAATCCTTCATGGACTGGTTTGGATCCTAACCCGCCGATATGTTTCCGGCCGGAAACAATTTTCAGTATTGTCTATTTCTTGAACGTTTCTAGGAAATTGGCTTTAATTCTACATAAGATTGGCATGGATCAGCGCGGGAGTTCGCTGTAGCGATCGATCATTGGCCGAGTTCAATGAACCTTTAAGGGATTAAAGCGATGAATCACCGTTTTCTGATTTTCCTATCCATGTGTTTTGCCTTGTTTGGGTGCGTCTCCCAAAGTACTGAGACTACGCCCGATGAAACTATTGAAACTACATCAATCCTTTTTTCGGCGCACTGTCCAGGTCTTCCAATGGAAAGCTGGCAGCGTCAGGCTCGTGAGCTCACATATGAGCAAGTTGTGAACTCTGGCCGAGAATTGAAGGCTGAGCTCCAAGCTGAGGGTTCGCTCTCTGAAAACGCGAATGCTTCGGGTGGCGTAAGCGGAAATATTAAGGGAGGTTCGAACACATCGGTAAAAGGAACGGTCAAACAGGAGGTTCCGATGTCTGACCGAGAGGCCGCAGCTGATAGGCGTTATCGTCAGACACTTTGCCCACTCTTGGCATTGAGAGAAGATGACAATCTCACCCAAGAACAAAAAGGCGAACTGTTCACCTTGATAACAGCACTTATAAATGGGTATAAGCCGGAAAAGGAATAGGCGGCTGGATTGAGCCAATTATTACTTCCAACATCAGGAAGACGGATTCAGCCGCCTGGCTAGACGTAGAAATATCTAATCATAATGAATATCCAATGGACCTTACGGGTCTTGAAGCGACGTTGCGCGTATACGAGGGAAACCTTCCAACGAACGCACATCCAGCTTTCGCAGGCCTTGAGAAATGTTATCGCGAACCAATAGGTGCTTTAGTTTTCGCGAAAGGGGGCTCGCGTTTTGGGACGGAAGTAGGTGAAGCAATTTACAAAATCCCACAAAAGGACACTGCCTACATTAGGATCGGGTTATGCAGATTTTCGAACATGGCGTCATCGTTGGATGACAAAGGAATTATCGATGTGTCGGTTTTAGTGAAAAACTTGGTCGACGGTTCACATGTCGAAAAAACCCACGCGCAAGTAGTAAGCCTCTTGTCTTCTATGCCTGATTGCCGCACAAGCTTTGCAAATTTGGACATCTTTAGCTTGTTGAAAGAGGGGTTTACTGCACTAGACAGAGCGAATGACTCGGACTGAGGACATATTACTGGTCCGTGTAGCTTTGATTCTAAGAAAAAGTCAGAGAATTTCCGGCCGGAAACTTCAGAGACGCGCCCTTCGGGGCGGGCTTCTCCGGGTTCGCTATTCGCTCATCCCGCGTTGCGGGACTGACGCCCTCCATATCCC
>JABURI010000262.1:0-45512 GCA_014762755.1 Marinobacter sp. | reverse complement strand
GATTGACGAAAGGCCGAGGAAAACCGATAATAATCACATGGTCAGCGGGGTGCTGGCCACCGGGTTCGCCGCCGGTCATCGAGGCGAGTTAGGAGATTCCCACCATGTTGAAAGTCATTTCTACCCCCCATCTGGAAAACCGTGCCGCTTGGGTAATGGCGCTGGAACTGCGCGATATTTTCGTTGCACAGCCTGCCGCCCACGTTCGTCGCTACGGTCTGCACAAAGACGATTTCAATATTGTGATCACCGACAACGCCGACGCCATGAGCCGAGGCAAGACCCTCAATCGTTTTAGCCTGGGCGGTAACGAGTCGGACGTGATGGATTTTCTGGCCATTTGCTCCTGGTCACTGAAAAAAGTGTTGGAGGTATGCGCCTCGTTTGATTGCGAACCGACCAAGCACGTTCGTCTGCGTGACCATTTGAAGCTCTGGGGCTACCAGCGGGATGCAAAAATCGAGTTCTGTCCGTTCGCGGCTCAGCGAGTGAATCCGCTGCAAAAGCTGCCCACGAAGTGGACGATCCCCCACGTTGTTCGTCTGCTGGCTCGGGATACCGATGCGGTCGTCCATACCCAGTATGAGTTGACCGACGATTACAAAGCGGACGCCGACCGTAATTTCGGCCGTGACCACCGCCCTGATCGGCTGGCTTTGCTGAGGGAGCTGGTCGAGAGCGGGCGCGATTGGCGGATTTATGAAGACCATTCGGGTCTGTCCATTTCCTATGGACAACGTTCTTACGCGATTCACCTCCCTAATCGGCTGATTGCCGCCTAACCCTTGCGGGAGCGAAAGCCCCCAACAAATTTCCGGACGGAAACACTCGACAAATAAGGAACTGACATCATGGAACAGACCATCAAACTGAGCGCCCTCACGATCTCCGAGAAGAACGTTCGCAAGGTATCTGCCGCAGACGTTGAAGATCAGCAGTTAATCGCCTCTATCGGCTCTCAGGGGCTGCTACAGAACCTGATCGTAGTTAAGTCCAAGAAGCGCGGAAAGTACGAAGTGGTCGGCGGCGGACGCCGTCTGGCCGCGTTGCAGCATTTGGCCGAAAACGGCGACATTGAAAAGGGCTATCCCGTGAGGTGCGTTGTCAAAGACTTGAACGACGCTACCGAGGCCTCAATGGCGGAAAACTTGAAAGCGGCGATGCACGATGCGGATTGGTTTGCCGCCTACATGCAATTAAACGAGCAGGGCATGAGCGCCGAGGACATTGTCAAGAAGTTCGGTCACAGCGTGACGGACGTTCGCAAGCTGTTGAAGCTCGGCGGGGTGGCCCCGGTGATTTTAGAGGCCTTCCGTAACCGGGAACTGGATAAAAAGGAGGTCATGGCCTTCACCGTTTCCGACGATCAGGACAAACAGGCAGCGGTCTTTGCTGCAATGAAGGAGGGCTATGGCTTCACAGCGTGGGAAATTCGCTCTCGGTTGCTGCCTGAAAATGTTCGAAGCACTGAGCCCATGGCGTTGTTCGTGGGCTTGGACGCCTATGAAAAGGCTGATGGAAGTGTTGCGTCCGATCTGTTCCAGGACGTGACCTACCTCAACGATCCAGGGCTTTTGCAGTCGTTGGCAGAAGCCAAAATTGAGGCGCTGGTGGCGGAGAAGAGCGCCGAGGGTTGGAAGTGGGTTGAACACACCTTTGGTGGTTTCTGGTCAACACCGTTTGCCTGCATGGGGCGCGTTGAACCGGAAATCGAAACTGACGTTACCGAGGAACTGACTGCGCGGCTGGCCGAGATCGATGCTCGTTTAAACGTCTTGAATGAGAAGCCCATGGCGGAATGGACAGACGAGGAAGACGAAGAACACGATCGACTGACCGACGAAGAAAGGGATTTGCAGGAACAGAAAAAAAACTCTCGAGTATTTTCTGTGGATCAGAAAGCGTCGGCCGGTGTCCTGATTCTGATCAACCGGGAAGGCGAGCCGGAATACCGCGAAGGCCTTTTGAAACCCGAAGACATTGGCGGCGACACCCAGGACGAAGAAGGGCAAGGGCCGGTAGAGGCGCCGAAGAAACCGGACGAAAGTGCAGCGTTGTTGAGCGATCTGAGTGCGTATAGCTTGCAGGCGCTACACGCTGACCTGATCGACTCACCGGAACTGTGCTTTGATCTGTCGGTGTTCAATATGGCCTTGCAGCGCGTCACTCAAAGTTTTCTCAGGCCTTGTGACATCAGCATTCAGTGGCCCGAGTTGAGTCCAAAGGACATCACGGAAACCAAAGCTGCCGAAAAAATTCAGACGGCGCGTGATGCCTTGAACCTGGCCTGGATGAACGAGGAAGGCGAGGCGGCAATGTTCAGGGCGTTCCAATCGCTGACGATGCCGGACAAGCTGGCGATTCACGCTTTTTGTGTCGCTCAGTCGCTGCGTTCATCCAACTCGGTCATTGCCGAACTTGTGAAAGAGCAAATCAACTTTGATTTAAGCGCTCTCTGGCAGCCGACCAAGGAGAATTATTTCAAGCGGGTTAAGCGCGAAAAGCTGTTGGATATTCTGGTAGAGCTTAAAGGCACCGATCTGGCAGCAGGTATGGCAAATGCCAAAAAGCGCGATTTGGCTGAGTTGCTGGATGGTCTTGAGGAATCCAAAGGTTGGTTACCACCACAGATGAGATCGGTAACGATGGAGGAGTAGGCTAAATCCTGGGCCGGGAGCTTTAACTTCCGGCCCTTGCTGTTGGTTTTTCCAGAGGCATGCTTTGCCCCGACCTTGTTACATGCGTTGTTTATTGACAGACTCTATACACTAAGTCGTTAACACATTGAAAATGGTGATGAAATGAATAAAGCTCAGGGGTTTGTTGGCCTTTCGACAGGTGGAGAAGGCGTTCTCTATGTACGCATCTCTGATATTACTGCCGTGCAAGAGCTAAAAAGTTCTGAAGAGTCTTCGAAATTTAAAAGCCGCGTATTTGTTCGGGGCCAGGCTCAACCGTTTAAGATTCAGGAAGACCCTGCAACCATTGGCGACCTTATTGGGTCGGATGAATAACAGCCGTTGCCGGCCTTGGTGAAGGCATTTTGCTCGAATCTCATCGATGGCTTTGCCTTTGGCGCGCCCTTCGGGGCGGGCTTCTCCAGGTTCGCTATTCGCTCATCCCGCGTTGCGGGACTGACGCCTTCCGTATCCCTCGCGCTTCCGACCTCCGGCCGGTAAAGGATCCCCGCTGATCGCGGGGCCCCCGAAGTCGGATCAACAGACGCTTCGCGACTGTTAAAACGATCCTCCAGGAGCGAGTGGCTGTGCCACACGCTCTAAAAGCAGGGTGAAGTGCTTCCCGCAGATCGATCCCGACCCCCCATCAACCTTTATGCACCCTCAGACACCAGGACGACCCTCACAAGGTCTACTCGCTGCGCTGCGTTCCACCTTGCAAGGCTCGCCCCGGCGTCTGCTTCGACGGGTGCGGTTGATGGGCGGTCGGGATCTCACGACAGGGCAGGGGCCTGGTCAGCATTCACCAACGATGTGGCGGCGAAGCCGCGCTGAATCTAAGTCGGGCTCTGCCCGATCCCGGCGGCATCCGGACAATCAAGATCATCACAGAGCGCGGTGCAAGCGTTTTCTAAGATCAATTCGGGTTCTAGGAGGGTGTTTTGATCACTGAAAAATATACAGAAAGATTGACGATAAATAGGAAATAATGGTATTATTATCATGCACTTAGGGAATATTCTAAGCGCCACGCTCGCCGGTGTTACGAGGCGATGGAGTAAGAAAAATGAAAACCAAGCTGCAACTAGCCAAGTACGGAAAATGGATTATCGCCGTATTGCTTTTGGCTACCGTCTTGGGTTCCGAGGTTGATTTCCGTTTTGTGTCCAAGGATTGGACGCTGGAACTTCATATCAAGTAACCCTTAGGGGGCCGAAGTCTGGCCCCCACTTTCTCAGGGAGAGGTATCGTGAAAGATGAACTGAAAGCGGTCGGGATCGCGTTTCTGGTTGCCGGTACAGCCTTCGTTGCGACGAGTCGAGTGGACTTTAGGGCATCGGTAGCTAAACCCAGCTATCTGCATTTGGAGTGGCCCAGGAGCATGAGCAAGCCGTTAATCACATTAGTGGCTGGAAAGATTCCGGCTCAAAGATAAAAATAGGGCTTTAAATGTTGCCCTAAAAGTTGACAAAAGGCGACCTATAAACGATAATTTCAGAGTGGTCAGCAGTTGCTGGCCCCCGTGTTTCGCCGGCGGTTTCGAGGCGAGTTAGGAGATTCCCACCATGAGTGCAACCGCACCCTGTTTGTCCAGCGCTTCGGCGTCTGTTTTCAAATTCCGCAAAGCGGCTTTTCCACACTATTTGAGCGCGTACCGCGCTGAGATTGAGCAAACCGTTTTCTCGGTAATGGCTGAGTGGCAGCCGCAATTTCGTGGTGCCCAGTGGCTTTACCTTGCCACCAACTCCGCTGGCTTTTTCATGGAGCCGGTGATCAACGAGCGCCTCAAATTATTCAACCCTCGGAACCTGGTAGCTGTACGCGCAGATGCGACGACCGCAGGCATTGCGTTGTCGTTGGTAGCGTTTACCCGCCTTGCGTGTTTCACCGGTGATCCCGTGTTTTACACGGCTTATAACCGATTGTGGCTCGACGCCATGGATTCGGAACACGCCAAAGACATCAAGCGGTTGATCGCTTAACCGAACTGCTACCCGTCACGTTACCCGTGGCGGGTAAGCACAAAAATTATGGGTTACCCGTGGCGGGTAAGGAGTTACACATGGACACGTTGATCTATTTGCGCAGTGCGGCCGATCTGGCGATGTACGACGAGTTTGAACTGGTAACAGTGACCGGTGGAGGGGTGCATTCTCATTCAGTGTTTGGTATCGCCGGAAAACGCCGTGACAGTCTGGGTGATTTTGTCACACGTCGCCACGCTGTTCTGTTTGCAGATTTGTGTGAGAGCACGCGCGATCTAAGGCGCAGCATGGGTGAGATGAGATTGCTCGGGAGGGATCGCCATGCGTCTCTATGATCATCGAGCACGAGCCGTGGTGCGGGCATTTTCAAAGCGAAAGCCGATTCGGCTGGGACCAATGACGGGCAGGCAGTTTCGGGACCTGGTTATTCACATCCAAAAACGTAAGGAAACAGCAGCATGAGTTTACTAGGGAAAGAGGTAAGGTTTACCGCTCAGTTTTTGAGGGATACCGGCCAACACGTTGGGGATTGGCCCTTGAAACGTGGAACCGTAGTGAGGGAGCTACCACTATCGGAAGGGAAGTCTCTGGTCACGGTCGATGATGCTGCGTTCGGGGAATGGAAAGCTCACAGTGCTAACGTCGAGGTGGTTAAGAACTGCCGAAATGCAGCGAGAGAGAATCGATTGCCTGGTTGTTTGGATGAAGGCGTTCAAGCATAGCGGGAAACCGAGGAATGGTGTTTCGGTCGGGAACCGATTGGTTTTCGGCCGGCCTTCTTAGTTGGGTGATGAACGCCTGGGCGCGCCCTTCGGGGCGGGCTTCTCCGGGTTCGCTATTCGCTCATCCCGCCGTTGGCGGGACTGACGCCCTCCGTATCCCTCGCGCTTCCGACCTCCGGCCGGTAAAGGATCCCCGCTGATCGCGGGGCCCCCGAAGTCGGATCAACAGACGCTTCGCGACTGTTAAAACGATCCTCCAGGAGCGAGTGGCTGTGCCACACGCTCTAAAAGCAGGGTGAAGTGCTTCCCGCAGATCGATCCCGACCCCCCATCAACCTTTATGCACCCTCAGACACCAGGACGACCCTCACAAGGTCTACTCGCTGCGCTGCGTTCCACCTTGCAAGGCTCGCCCCGGCGTCTGCTTCGACGGGTGCGGTTGATGGGCGGTCGGGATCTCACGACAGGGCAGGGGCCTGGTCAGCATTCACCAACGATGTGGCGGCGAAGCCGCGCTGAATCTAAGTCGGGCTCTGCCCGATCCCGGCGGCATCCGGACAATCAAGATCATCACACTGCAAAAGACAAGTCTGGCGTTAGACGAAGATGCACAAAGAGGGCTGATTTATATGGGTTTTTATTCTTTGAAAGGTATACAAAGAGATTGACAAGCAGGACAGGAAAACCGATAATAATCAAATGGTCAGCGGGGTGCTGGCCTCCGGGTTCGCCGCCGGTTATCGAGGCGAGTTAGGAGATTCCCACGATGGCAAAGCGCGACCTCTATCAAGAAATCACTTCAGAATTTTTGGCAGCCCTGAAAGAAGGTGTTAAGCCCTGGGTTTGTCCATGGACATCAAACGGATCTTTTGCCATGCCGGTAAACGGTACGACTGGCAAGCCGTACAACGGTATGAACGTTCTTCTGTTAGCCATGCGCGCACGCGCTGAAGGCTACCGATCAAACCAGTGGATGACCTTCCAGCAGGGCAAGCAGCAAGGCGCTTTTGTCCGTAAAGGTGAGAAGGGCACAACCTGTATTTTCTTTAAGCCGATGGAGAAAGAGAACAGCGACACCGGCGAGAAAGAATCCTATGCCGTGATGAAGGCTTTCACGGTATTCAATCGCGAACAGTTTGAAGGCTTTGAAACACCTGAGGTTGAGCCGACCTGGGCTCCCATCGAAGATGCAGAAGCGATCTGTGAGGCGTTTCCGATCGAGACTCGCCATGGGGGCGATCAGGCCTGCTATATCCCAAGCCTCGACATCATCAGAATGCCAACCCGTGAACAGTTCGCTAAGGGCGAGGATTACTATTGCACACGCCTGCATGAAATGGTTCACGCGACTGGTCACAAAAGCCGCCTGAATCGGGAATTGGTCGGTAAGTTTGGCTCTGACGCGTACGCCTTTGAGGAGCTGGTCGCCGAGTTGGGTAGCTGGATGATGTGCAGCCGGATTGGTCTACAGGGTGATTTGCAGCACAAGAGCTATCTGGCGCACTGGATCCGAATCCTGGACTTTGACAAGAAAGCCCTTTTCAAAGCGGCCACGTTGGCACAGAAGGCACACGATTTGTGTTTTGAGTACCTGGCAGCCCATGAAAGCGAAAGGGAGGACCAAGCCGCCTGAGAGGGCAAACAATGAAGGGCCGCGAGGCCCTTTTTTTGTGTCTGGATTTTGAGCTGGGCGTGGCCACCTGGACGGCGGCCACGCCGATCAAAGCGTTTCCGTCGATTGCTCAGTGTTAGAGGATCCGAACGCGTTGTTCGACTCTTTCTCCACCGTCTTCTTTAACCTGGTTAATTCCTTCTCACCTTTGTCGACAGCTTCCTCAATGGCGTCTCTGATCAAAACAGAAAGATCAAACGATAGTTCGTCGTCAATTTCCTGGATCTGATCGCGTAGCTTATCGGCTCGGAGTTTGAGCGAGCGTGGCACCTTGGCTGAGACGGTTACCGTATCCTCGCGTGACTTAATAAATACTGACTGCTTTGCCATTTCGAACTCTCCTGGTCTACCTGTGGTTTACCGTTGGTTTACTGATAAAGATCCCGGTGCCTAAAACACCAGGATGGAGCAGGGGATTGGACCTCAGCGACGCGGTCGCCTTGGTTTCGTCACACCCTACGCAGCTGACGCTGCTTTACTCTATCCCTTGTGGCACAAGGGCTAGAGCGCATACGCCCTGTGGGCGATGCGGTATGCGCCTCCGAGTACGGGCCCTGATTTCAGTAGTGCTGGCGCGCATACGCTCTTTATACTAGTATATGAAAAAATATAAAGCTATAAGGAGCCATAGCCGTGAGAGCTGTTTCAATTCGGGTGTCGGAAGAAACGATCGCATTCGTTAAACAGGAAACGAAAAAACGAGGGATCGCCACTGAGGCGGAAATGTGGCGCATCTTGATTGAGCGGGGTGTCGCTGCCAGCGAGGGTACCCAGGCGCAGATCGACGCGCTTATAAAGATTGGGGTCCAATCCCTATGTCTTACACAGAGGTTCGCGGGTGCTCAAAACGAAAGCTTGATTGCTGAGGCGCGAGAGGATGCTCGCTCAATGCTTGATCGGATGGGGATGATCTAGATGAGTATTTTCAGGGGCTCCAACATCGGTAACTTCACGCGCGGTGGTCAGACAACCATCCATTACTTGCGCATGATCTGGCAGGTTGTCGTCCAATTCTCCAGGCTCTGTTTGATCTTATTTGTACTGGCGATTGCGACGACCTATTGGGTCAAAACGACGCCCCTTGAGCGCTCATTGGCAGTCGGTTACATCGAAGCCTATGTGAAATATGAAGGGCTGAAGATTGACGATGCGACCGTATCTGTTACCTACCCCGACGGTCGTAGCCGGACTATTCCGGCGGTGGGTTTCCTGCGGAACCAGGAAATTCATCGAGTGCTAGATCGAAGCACACATGCTCTGGCCTTTGGCGTGGTGTTTGGGTTTCTGGCATTGGCGGTTTTTGGTTTTGTGGCCTGGCGATTCCTCAATAGCACTGGTGAGGACTTTGCCAACGAGGAATTTGTTCGTGGCGGGAAGCTAGTCGATTCAAAGGAGCTGACAAAAGCGATAAAGCGCACGACGAAAACAGGCGGAATGACCGTCGCGAATATACCGATCCCCAAGGATTCAGAGCCGGCTCACTTTTTGATTGTGGGTGCGCCAGGGACAGGCAAATCTGTCACCTATAAAGAAATGGCGGAGGTTATTCGGAAACGGGGTGAGCGTGCGATTTTCTACGACCCATCCGGCGAAATGGTCGAGAACTTCTATCGCGAAGGGCATGACGTGATCTTGAGTCCGTTTGACGCCAGGGGGCGTGCTTGGGACATCTGGACCGAGTGTAAAGAGGATTATGAGTTTGATCAGCTGGCGACCTCGTTCATTCCTGATCAGAAGTCTAACGATCCTTTCTGGGCTACCGCCGCGCGGATTGTTTTTGCAGCTATGGCTCGAAAGCTGGCAACCCATCCCCAGCGATCAAATAAGTTGCTAGTGGACAAAATTCTGAATGCCGATATGGAGGAAATTATCGGCTTTTTGAAAGGTACCGAAGGCGCGTCAATTCTGTCTGAAGGTGCTGAGAAAATGGCGTCATCCGTTCGAGCGGTTATGGCCACTTACATCAGACCGCTGAAGTACCTCCAGGATAATGGGCCGACGTTTTCTATCAAGGAATGGGTGCGCAATGACGATGGTGATCAGTGGGTCTTTATCACTCGAAAAGACGACCAAAAGGACGTTGTTAAGCCGCTAATAACCGCGTGGTTGGATACTGCATCATCTGCGATTTTGAGTATGGAACCATGCAGGGACCGGAGGATCTGGTTGCTGATCGATGAGCTGCCAAGCTTGAACAGGCTTCCCACGATTACGGACACACTGGCGCAGTCCAGGAAGTTCGGTGGATGCGGGGTATTGGGAGTCCAGAGCTACCCCCAATTGGTGTCGATCTATGGTCGCGACGAAGCCGACACACTGGCCGGCATGTGTTCGACCTGGGCTGTATTTCGGTTCAACGAAGAGCGATCGGCCAAGTGGGCCAGTCTTGGTTTAGGAAGCATCGAACAATTGGAGACTAATGAAGGCATTTCTTACGGCGTAAATGACATTCGTGATGGTGTTTCGTTGAATCGTCAGCGTCATGTTCGTCCCATTGTTCTGCCCACGGAGATCCAGTTTTTGCCAGATCTGGTGGGCTATTTAAAGCTTGGGCGTTCGTTCCCGGTTGCACAGTTCAAACTTAAGCGAAAGCCGCTGAAGAAAATTGCCGAGGGCTTCATCCACCGCGATTTGAAGGGTGATCTGCTTGAAGCGGTCGAAGCCGCTCCGGAGGCGAAGGATGGGAATTCAGAGACGACTGCACCTGTTGAGTCGAAGAAAAATGATTACGTCGACGGAGCGCTGTTCTGATGTTGTCGATTAAGGCGCTAGGGAGCGCGAAACAGGCTGGTTCCTATTACAAGGATGCGGATTACTACGGCAAAAATGAAAACGGCGAGAAAGAGGTAATTCCCAGCGAATGGGTAGGTAAGGGTGCCGCCTTAATGGGCCTGGAAGGGCCGGTGGACATTAAGGTATTTCAGCAGGCATTGGAGGGCCGGTTGCCAACTGGAGACACGCTGGGGCGGTCGGACGGGAAAGGTGGCTTGGAACATAAACCAGGTTGGGATTTTACGTTTTCAGCTCCTAAATCCGTTTCGATTATGGCGCTGATGGGAGGTGATGAGCGGCTGATGGCCGCTCATAAAGAAGCGGTCAAATCGGCTGTCGGTTACATAGAAGATAGGCTGGTTGGAGCCCGGAATACCTCAGAAGGGGTTTCGCAGTTTGTACGCACTGAAAACCTCGCTGCGGCGACATTTACGCACACGACCAGTAGGGCGCTGGATCCTCAATTGCATACGCATAGCGTGATACTGAACGCTACGCTGAGGAATGATGGTCAGTGGCGATCCATCGAAAGCAGGAAAATGTACGATCCGAATGTGGCTGCAGGACAGGTATACCGATCTGAACTTGCCATGAAAGCCCAGGAGCTCGGTTACACAATTGAGCGCGGCAAGAACGGCACGTTTGAGCTTCAAGAGGTGTCTCAGGAGCTTCGAGATCTTTATTCCAAGCGGCGAAAGGATATTGAGGCTGCCGCAAAGGAAAGGGGTCTGGAGGGTGCCAAAGCAATGGATAGGGCATCATTAATGACGCGCGATTCGAAGCAGTACACGACAGAAGATGTATTGCAGGAACGGTGGCGGAGCGAGCTTCAAGAAGCTCGTTTGACGGTTCCTACCATCCCCGAGGCGCGGCCAAGTGCTGAAAGGGACAGTCCTGACCGCGCTAAAGACGACGCGATTTTTGCTTATAAGAAATTGGCGGAACGTGAGGCCGTTTTCTCAGAAGGTGAACTGGTCAAGATGACCCTTGCGTGGGGCGTAGGCAACCACAGTATTAAGGACGTAGAACAGGCAGTACGCAGCCTGAAGCAGGAAAAAGTCCTGCTTCACGCCACTGGGGTTTCGCGGGATGAGGCGTATCTCACCACCCCCCAAGCTCTAAAGAAAGAGCGGTATATCGTAGATCTGGTGAAGACTGGCCAAAATGAATTAAAGCCGATATCCGGCAAAGGAGCGGTCAAGGAATACGGACAATCTTTGGGTTTCACCAGGGGTCAGATGGAGGGTGCAACAACCATCTTGAATGGGAAAGATAGGGTCGTTGGCGTTCAAGGTTATGCCGGTACTGGTAAGACCTACATGCTATCTGCGGTGCGCGAGGTCGCAGAGGGGAAGGGATACTCGGTCCGTGGTTTTGCCCCAACAGGATCTGCAAGCGATTCGCTAATGGAAGGCTCTGGGATTCGGAGTCAAACGCTTGCCAGCCACCTCTACGCATTGGCGCGGGAAGAGGAAGGGAAGGGCGGAAAGGGACTGGATCAGAAGAAGCTCTGGATTGTCGATGAAGGCTCTCTGGTAAACGCTAATCAAATGGCTGATCTGCTCACCTACGCTCGAAAGGAAGGTGCCCGAGTTGCGTTGGTTGGTGACCACGCGCAGATCGGTTCAGTTGAGTGGGGTAAACCGTTCGCGCAGCTCGTAAGAGGCGGCATGAAGACGGCTCAGATGACTGAAATCCAGCGGCAGAAGAACAATCCGATTCTTCTGCAAGCAGTGAAAGATGCGATGGTTGGTCAAGTTGCTAAAGCAATGAAGAACGTCACGGGGCGGATTCACGAAGACCCGAATCGTGAAACTTTGGTGACACGAGTGATTGATGACTATGCCGGTATGACCGCCAGGGACCGCTCAGACACACTTTTGATGGTTCCGGATAATGAAACGCGGGCTGTTGTGAATCAGGGCATCCGAGAGAAGCTGCAACAATCTGGCGACCTGGGGAAAGATAAAGCCGAATTAAAGGCGTTGGTGAGTCTGGGGCTTACAAGGGTAGAAAAAGGAAGTTCACGGGGCTACCAGAAAGGTGATTTGGTTCAGTTTGCGAGGGATTTTAAAACCATTGGGGTTGAACGAAATGAATTGGTCAAAGTCCTTCGTGTTGACGGCGAAAAGGTAATATTTGCTAACAAGGACGGTCAGGAAGTTGAGTGGCGACCTGATAAAGTTGCTGGTCGTGCCAAGCATGGGGTCGAGGTTTATCGTGAAGAAGATAAGCGCCTGGCAGAGGGTGATCGCATAAGGTGGACCAAGACTGACAAGGACCGGGATCTTAAGAACGGTGCAAAGGGGGAAATTGAGCGGATCGATGGGTCAACGGCCATAATAAAATTTCAGGATGGGCGTCGAATCTCGCTGGACCTGAAAGAGGATAAACATTGGGACCATGCTTATGCCTCAACAATTGTTTCTGCCCAGGGACAGACCTACAGATCCGCAATGGCATTGGCAGAAAGTTGGCGGCGCAACCTCGTTAATCAGAAATCATTCTATGTTGGATTGTCCAGGGCTAAAGAAGATGCTCGGATTTATACCGACGATAGAGCCAAGCTCACAAAAGGTATTGAAGAGCGTACCGGCGAGAAAACGAGTGCCTTGGAAGGTCGCAACGTGAGCGTCGAGAAAATGTTTGCTGCTGATGGCCTGGTGAAAGAAACCAGGATGGAGAAGGTTACTCAAAAGGTTAAGGAAATCGTGGACAAGGCGTTGGGGCGCGAAAAAGGTGGACCGGCGAAAGACTTGTCCTTATAAAAAAGGAGCTTGTCATGCTTTACACATTAGGTTTTATGAAATGCGTTATCGCGCCCACCTTTGGTATGGCGCTGTGGGCTTGGTTCGTTTACGACGGAACTATCATGCCGGAGCTTTACATGGAAGATGCTGCCATATTGGGAGTTTTTCTTGCTGTTCCGGCGGCACTCGCATTTGCCGTCTTTTGTCATTATACGAGGGGTGTAATCAGGGCCGCAGGCGTAATAGCCGTAGCGATTTTGACCTTTTGGCTAACGCCAAGTGGTCTCGAAGCTCAAACCCCCGAGTGGGAAGTTATGGGGCGCCAGATTATTCTGCCCTTACCTTTTATGGTGGTTGGTACTCTTTTTATCGGCGTTTGCCTCTGGCCTGTGATTTATGCCCGAGAAATCTATGAGATTAAAGGCGATGTTCTAAGGGGAGTTGTTCAGGTTGCGCTCGAAGATTCTAACAAGAAGGACCTCAGAAATAGGTGATTGAAATGTTGAAAGGAATTGTAGGTTTCGGCTGCGGGCTTGCTTTGATTTTGAGCTCCCCCATCGTTTGGAGTGAGCAAAACGTTTACGACATACAGACAATAAAAGAGGTGACTAGCGTTTCCAAGATAAACGCAGTCTGTCTGGAAGATCTAACGAAGGGCAATCTGGATTCGGTTAGCATTGAACAACAAGGCCTGTGTTCCTGTGTAAGCTTCCAGCTTGTTCAGACGTTATCGTTCAAAGAATACCGTCAGATTGAGAGAAATATTTTTAGTGGTAATAAACACTGGACCGACACCGAAGCGATCAGCCGCGTCAGGCCTCGCCTACGCGAAGCCTGTAACTGGACAGGTTAGCTAGAGGCGCGGACCATTGATATTGCTCAGTTCGCTACTGATCCGAGAGACGATTGAGTCGGCGATAGATTCGGAAACACTCGGAAGCCTACCGAATAGCCCTGGTTTCAAGCTGTAATCGAGGGCATGTTCTGAGCCAAACTCTTCTTTCAACACTCGATGGTAAGTGGATATTCCGTCAACTAAACCAAGAGATAATGCTTCGGTTCCTGTCCAGTAGTCTCCGCTGAAAAGATCATCAGCCTCTGACAGCTTATCTTTTCTGGATGATCGCACAACGGCAATGAACTGCTGGTGTATTTCATCGAGCACCGATTGAACTTTAAGAAGGTCCTCAGGTTTTGCATCCGTGAAAGGGTCAAGCCTCCTTTTGTTGTCGCCAGCTACGATAGTTCTAGCTGTTACACCAGCCTTCTCCGCAAGATTTTTAAGGCCAAAGGATTGCTGGAAGACGCCGATCGAACCAGTGAGCGTAGCCGGATTCACTAGTATCTTATCGGCAGCAACTGCGACCATATAAGCCCCGCTCGTGAGCATGTCGTCACCTAACACCACCAAGCGCTTGCCAGTTTCCTCTTTAAGTTGCATTAGGTACTGGTGAAGCTTGTGTGACTGAACGGGCGTGCCACCCGGCGAGTTGATCACTAGAAGAACACCCTTAGAATCTTCGTCGTGGAAGGCTTGGTAAAGGTTGTTTTCTAATTCACTAAGTGCTGTAGGTTTTCCTGCCTCTATAGGGCCATTAATTCTTACTAGGGAAACATAGGATTCGCCTTTTGGGATCGTTATGCCTCCAAGAATTCCTCGCGAGTAAAGAATGTTAATTGTGAAAATAGTGACAATGACCAGAATGAATCCAATCGTCCTGAAATTCGCATTGCGTCGAGCTTTCCGGGTCTCTGACATTATGGCGTCGGCAAAGGCCGTCTGCTGACGAGTAAATGCTTCGATAAGCGTTTGTTCGGTGTTTTTTTCCTGGTCCATAGCATCACTCTCCTACATGGTTTAGGGCATCACGGACCTTCGACACATAGTGCCGGCGGGCGCGCTGTACTTTTGGTTTGGTTGAGAATCCTGCGTTATAGGCTCCCACAGCGGCCCAAAGGTCGCCTTTTGTGGTAACGAGGTTTTCGGCAAGGATCCAGGCGCCTACATGGATATTGGTGCAAGGATCGCGAACCAGAACAGGAGCTGTTATTCGGTAGGGCTGCAACCGCTCTAAATGCTGGGAGTTGATCTGCATTAACCCATAATCTCTGGAACCATCGCTGTTGTTGCCGTTTATCGCATCGGTTTTGTTATTACTTTCAACAAGAGCAATTGCTTTCAATAACTTTGCCGGGACCTGGTAGCGACCTGCGGCCTCAGAAAAACATTGATTTATGTCCGCCAATACCGAAGAACTAACGACCAGCATTGCTGCGAGACCTACGATTCGGGGTCTTCTCTTCCTCGCCATCGTTAAGTAGCTCCTTGCCTTCATGTTCAGAAAGTGTTGTGTAGCGGGCATCCGCATCCTCTCCAGCCGCCGAGTAAAGTTTTTGGAAGCCGTCTTGGAAGTGCAGCGCAGCGGCTGTCGCGGCGTCCCTTTCTGGTGTGAGAGAGCCGGGTTGTGTTTCGTAGCTCTCCATGACGTTCCAAGTAGATTCCGCAAGCTTCTCCAAGGCCTGGCGATTCATATTTGCGTCTTCGTGATCAGCGTATGTAATGCCAGCGTTCACCATCGCTGAGGCATGGACAGGAGAAAGATCTTGCAACGGTGTTTGAAGCCCGGCCTGGAAAGCGCCGCCCACACTCACGTTTTCTGAGAGGTTTGAGCTGTTCACTGCATCGATCACGCTAGTAAGCTGATGCAGGAACATTGCTTTGTTGCCTTGTTCGCCATCGCCGGCAAACTTCTGGAATTGGTCGGCAAGGCGGGCTGTATCAGCAGGATCCTTGCTAAGAGCCCAATGCGCCGCGTTGGGGAGCTCGACCCTCCCACCGGTTTCAATTCTGGTGGTGTCAGTTTCGGTGTAACTCCTATCTTTGCGAATGTGGTTGTCAGAGGCGGCGTTGTTACCGGACAGAGCGCTGCTGTGAACGATGTTCCCCTCATTGTCGAGAGCAAGTGTTACCCGAGCCCCATCATCAACCGCGTCGATTTGACGCTGTGTGAACCAGCCGTTTTCGTCATGTGCGCTCTGCATTTCTTCTTTGGACATAGAAAACGAGCCAGCCGAAGCCAGGCGATCGCGAAGAACAAGTTCTTGCATCGACATTCCGGTTCCATCGGACATTAATTCCATTGTGGTGAGGTTTGAAGCGACGGCAGACTGATGGAGTCTTCCAGTGTCCAAGAGGTATTCATACATACCTCCTGGTCTCATCATTCCCTGTTCATAAGTTGCTTGGCCATCTGCTGATCGCTTCATAGTTTCGATTGCTTGAGATACAGCAAGCTGCTGTGGCGTAACTTCATCCAATGCCAGCGCAGTTCCGTGATCAGAAGCAGCGCGCACGGAACCTACTGCCTCATAAATCTGGGATGGAGACTGGCCCGTTTCTGCCATGTAACTCATCATTCCGCGAAGCTCTGACTGATTCATGTTTGCTGAAAATTCTGAGAACTTAACCATCTCGCCGGGATGCCAGTTAGTAGCGCTCAACTTGCCCCACAGGTCAGCATTAGTGGCTGTCGCATAAGCCTCAAAAATTTGTCCTCTCGATAGATCAGGGTGCTGCTCTGCGATACGGTCAAGCATGGTGCCTACACGCTGAGTGTTACCTGTGTTGATTGAAACTGACTGTGCAGTATTAATGGCTTCCTGCTCATTCACAGACATACCAAAGGTCGCGGCAGACTGATTGCGGCCGGAGGCAGCCCCGTGCCTCACCTGGCTTTCTACATTCGAGGTGTTTAGCCCCTGCTTGAATAGAGCTTCAGGGGAGCTATCTCCACCGTTGGATTGGACGGCGCCAGCAACGCCACCCACAACCCCACCGGCTCCATATGCGCCCAATGCTTTACCTGAGGTGATCGGATTGGTGTGGCTAAGATCTGCCATGCCAGACATCGTTTCGAGGCCTCGGTAGTGGCTTTCTGCTTGATTGTGCTCAGAAACAGAGGCGATATTGTTCCACCCGGTCTCGGCCATGAGGTTTGCGGATCCGCGAGCACTCGCAAGCGAATTCAAATGGTTCATGCTTTCTACAGGGGACTGAGCTTTGTTCGCTGCGTCAGAGCCTGCGCCGTCAGCATGCCCCGACCAATTTCCAGCCAGAGACGTCAGGCCATAGGGCGACATCTTGAAGAGCATGGCGGCGATGAAAGCCGAAATGGTGATACCCATGCCGCGGGCTTTTCCAAAAAGAGAAAGCGCCTGGGTTGCACTTTCGGGGGCAAGGAACATTGCGGATAGCCCCATGTTGTGACGCTGAGTTTCGTCAACGGCATCGTAGGCCTGGTCGACCGCAATTTGTGCCAAGATCACATCCATGACCCCCCACAGCATTATCCAGCCGAGAAGAGCCACGATAAGCTTCAGGGCCATGGGGAATAGTGGCGTCACAATGAAAAGTGCCAGAATCGGGATCAGTCCCAACACTATGGCGGTAACTGAAGCCCTAATCTTTGGCATCCACTCGTTCGCGCTAACAGCAATTCCAAGTCCGTTGTTGACCATGGACCGGTTGGTTAAGGCGCGGATCCCCGCATCTGGGTTTTCATCAAGCATAACGCTGGCGATTGCATTACTAATGACCACGTTTCTAAGCAATTGCGCAGGTGGGGCGGCTGCGGCTCCAAACACGTTAAGATTCATGTTTTGAATCTTTGTTTCGCACGCTGTTTTTTGTGCGGGTACGGCTATATCAAAGCCGGTTTTGGTACAAACGGAATTCAGGTGCTCATCGTATGTTGGCGCGGCGTTTAGAGCCGGCGCCAGGACATTGTCATAAGCGTCTGAGCAACTCATCACTGTGCCGGCCTTGCCCGCGCCAGAGGAATACATGGTCGTAAACATCGCAGGCGATTTCATATCGGCTAACTGGTTCAGCAAGTCGTCCGTGCCGCTTTTAATCTCGGCAAGATCCACTGCGTAGCTGGGAAGGACAAGAGCAAGCTTTGAGCAGTCTTTGAAATACTGTCGGATAGACTTCTGGAGGTAATAATCGGAGGAAAAGGTTTTATCCGACGTTGCGTTGAGCAGGAGCTCGAAGCCAACACCCATTCCCTCTGTCCCGTAGGGATGAGCGGCCGAGGCATCCACAATCTCTTGAACTGCCCGCTCCGCTTTGTTGGTCATACCAGCGACCAAAACAATCAAATCAGGAACGTCTGGCACAGCTTCATAGGCATTTCGGACCGGGTCATATACATGCACAGTGCCGGTTGGAGTGATCAATGCTTTAAAGACAGCCACGCCAATTAAGGTCGTCATTAACCAGGACAGGCTGAGGCCAGTGGCCGACTGTTGGAAATTAATGATGCCTTTACCGACTGTGAACAAACCACCGAGTAACAGGCCGAGTACCACGGCCACGGCGAATAATGTGGTGTACTGATTATTCGCAAATACCAGTGAAATGCGTTTAAAGGCGTTTACCGTTTCCGTGAAGCCGTCATAGGTATAGAAATCCATATCCAGGGCAAACGCTGTGCTTGGTAGCGCTGCCACGAGGATCAGAGCGATTATCGGAAGTGTGCGCTTCATTGAGTGATGTCCTCTGCATTGCGCCGAAGAACTTCTTCTTGTCGCTTAGCCTGGGCAGCGGTAAATGCGATGTGTGCCATCTGCTCTTGGGTTTTTTTGAGATAGCTGGTTCGCGCGGCCATTCGGAATTGGTAAGCGTCTTTTTTTATTCCGGTTAGATGGTCGGCAACCTCGGCGTAAACTGTTCTGTCGCATTGTGGGCCGGCGGCGCCTGTGCTGTTCATAACCGCGTCGATTTCGCGGATCATGTTGTCGATGGTGTTGTAGAGATCATCGACCATATAAAACGCATAGGCATAGGCGACGACTTCTTCCGTGAGAGCGATCGCCATTGCTTTGTCTCCCAGTGCAATGGAATCGACAATAATTGGCAGGATTGGGATCGGAGAAGAGGTCAGGAACGCCTCATCTGCTGCACTTAAAGCGGTTTTGTTCTCGATTTTGGTGGCGATCGCATTCATCTGATTGCTCACTAGTGCCAGAAGACCGCCTGGAGTCGCTGAATCCGTTTGGCAAACAGGTCCACTCGCACCGTTGACTTTCTTTTCGGCATTGCCGACAACGAAATCATCAATGCTGGATTCGTCGTTATTGGGACATGAGCTAATCGGTTCGATGACGGGGGCTTTCACGGCTGCCGTTGCGTTGATCATCACATCACCCACGAATCCGCGCATGGTATCGACGTACTGGAAACCGAATTCGTCAGCGGCATTCTGTAGTAGGGAGCCAGTCTTGAAGATGTTGTTGAATTGGGTCGGACAATCGGCAGTAAGCTGCTTGACGTCGACGGATGGCTCCTGGTTGGCTGCTACTTGATTTTCAGTCGTTTCATACCAGCTTGTAACTGACCCAAGTGCGGTGGCCGCCTTGCTATCCAGGGCTTTGAGACGGTTGCTGGCTGCGGTCCCGATAAAATCGCCAACGGGCTCGCCAAGCTTTTTGGCAAATTGGCAATCGTTGATCTGAATTCCGTTCAAGTCGTTGATTATTTTTTCGAAACTTTTCATCGTCTCAGAGAGTTCTTTGCTCATCACTTTCATTGCTGTGTCGAAAGCGACGGCAGGAGCTGCCTGAATCATGTTCTGAAGCTTATCGACCAGGTAATCCGGGTCGAGCATCGACATCCCGCCAAGAAAAAGATCAACACCACCACACCCTGCCGATACCCTGGGGGGCGAAATAGTGAGAAGCGGGTCGTTGGACACGTTGAAGCGGGCTGAATAGGAGCCTGCAGAGTAGAAACCGCGTTGCTGGTTCTTGTAGCTTGATGCGCCACTGGACGTGGATGAAGCAAACCAGTCATCCGTCCAGTTTGCGGAGGCCACTGGCGCGGAAAGCGAAAGGATTAGGGTTGGGAGGATAAGCCTTTTCATCAGAACGATTCTCCCTTTGGCGCGCCCGGATCAAAGAATCCACCCTGGCGATATTCGGGTGTGAGGAATTGCTCAGGGGATGTCTCGCCTCTCAAATAGCGGATGGCGCGATATGCGTTTGAGGTGATTTTGGTGGCTGATTCCACCCCAACTGCAATTGGCATCCAGCGTTCGCTATTACGCTCGATGAGAATAACCATCGGGGTCACTTGGACATCGAATCGCGCTTGAGCGGATGGGTTTTTGTTTATATTTACTTCAGTAGTTTCAAGCCCGGTGCGATCTGACACTAACTTGAGAATGTTTCTTTGAGGCGAGCAGTACGGGCACTCTTCAGTCGAGAAAAGTGCTAGGGCATATTTGCCCCTGAAGTTTTCTAGGTATTGAGCCTGGTTATTGGCGCGCTGCTGAAGTTCCGCTTTTCGGCCTGGGGAAGTAATCGGGTACTGTGATGCACCGCTGAGAGTTGGATTTTGCAGCATGACCATGTTGGACACGGCCGTAAATCCGGCAGCCTTGCGGCGCACGACATCCTGAATTCGATAATAGGCAAGTACACTCTCCGGAGTTCTAAGCCAAACAGCTTCCTTCAGGTAGTTTTCGAGCATGGCTTTTAAGTCATCCGGGTGCATATCCATCATCTCCGCTGCCGGTGGCGGTGGAGGAAGTGGTTGCCTCTCCTTCTTATCGGGATCTTCTTCGCTAGAAGGCTTAACCAGTTCTTCATACCAGTGATACCCCTTGATCTGAGTATCCTGGTTCGGCTGCTGGATGGCGTTTGCCTGTGAGGCAGCAAGAGCGAGCAAGAGCAGTGTCAGTACAAATTTCATGGGTTGGCTCCTTAAAAGATCGCTTTGAGGCGCTTGGTTTTGGAGACGTCCACAAAACCCCAATACCGTGAGTCGAAAGAATCGGGATGCGATCCATAGGCCCAAGCTTTGCCGGCAGGTACTACTCCCGAATAGGAAAATAGGGGTAAAGGATCGCCTTTGAGCGTTTCAGTCTTGGCGCGCCCCAGAGACTCTCCGTCGCAAAAAAACTCAAGATCCTTTTGGGTTATTGTTTGACCCTCCCAGCACATGAGCCTTTTGCTGATTAACACAGGTTCATGGCCCGCCAATTCATGAGAAAGCTCGAATGTCGCATAGTCGCCTGGCCCGGCAATGGCGTCGGTTTCCCAAAAAATTCTGTGATCGACAGACTCAGAGACCGTGATATTGAGGTGGTCTGAAACGAAGGAGATTGCAAAGGCAAGAGGCGCCCCTACAAGCAAAGTGAGAAGGACATTTTTCACTTTATTATTGAGCATTTGGGTTCTCCAGCTTGGCAAGAATGGATTCGGCCGGTGCGCCGCCGGTCATCGTGGTTAAGCGTTTCAGGAGACTTTGTAGGCTTGAATCCCCGTAAACCACGGGCAGTCGCATTCCGGGGGTTGCAGCGCCTTTCTCGCAATAACTTTGAAAATCAAAGTTCTGCTCAACGACCAGGGCGGGGACTTTGATGATGTTGTGATTCCTGAATTGGATGGGATCGATGACGACATCAAGCCCTCGCATTGCGCACTTTGGCCCCTCACACGTCGGGTTCTTGCGAAGAACCTTGGCCATGAATTCCATGGTGGGCTGTGTTTTCTTGAGACCACCGATCATGCCGCGCATCACCATCACACCACCGACCTTTTCAAGATCCCTGGCGTAATTCCGCAAGGTGATTTCCGGAATGGAGCTTGAGACGAATAGCAGGGCGCGGGAGCCAGTTGCTTTAGGGTCTGGGTTTTCAGGATCGCCAGCATCGAGGCCAGCATCGGCCCGAAGCAGACTGAGAAATTCATTCTTTCGGGCTTGCCACTGGTCGCTGTTCACCTCCTGCATGACTTCGGAGACGCGGGCCTTCATCGCCGGTGAATCCATCACCCGTTCTTTGGCCTGTTTCGCGATCGCCAGATATTCCTCCGGCACGTTGATCTGATCGGGAAGTGTGGGAATGGCATCCGATTCCGCAGAGGCTAATGGGCTCATTAGACAGAGGGTTAGGGCAAACCCCAGGTTACTTTTAATAAGAAACACAGCAGTTGAGCCTCCTAAACACCATCCATGAAAAATTGTCACCGCCTGCGGGGGGGTGCTTGTAATGGCTCCACAACAAACCGGTTTGACCGATCGGCCGGCAGCTATCGTCCCGAACAGGCTTCATCAGTTGCAGCTTGTATTTGTCCTTGGACCAAATGGGAACTGGCGCGGTATAGCAGCCATCTGAGGAGGATTCTTTTAGTAGTCCCATCCGAGCCATGAAGTAGATTCCGCGGGCTGCGATCCCGGCATTCGCCGTCACGTAATCCGTGCCGGTTATTGACCCGGCCAGGGGATAGGCTCCTGACCACGATCCCATGCACCAGAAGAGGGAATTAACGGGCCTTCCAACCAAGGCGCCAGAGGAATCCGCAGCGCACGCCAGTTGAGCGACCGGGTTGGCGAACAGCAACGACTCGGGGTGAATCATCAGCGAGAGAATTTCGTTGTTCCAGGTAGGGATGAGTTCAGTCATCATCGCTACGTCGAATTCTCGCTCTGCTATGCAGGGGATGTCATAGAACAGCCCCAAGATGCTAAATGCGGGAAAGAAGTAGTAATGCATCTGCTGGAAGGTTTTGGACTGCCCATCTTCCTGCATGTGCGATCCGCCCAGTTTCCCGCCGGTGTTCATCAACTTGAATCCGAGAGGCATCATGCAGTAGGGATCTGAAACGGTATCAATCAGCCGTGCGGGCTCCCACATAGAAATACCAATGCCGTATCGATTGATCGCTCCTGAATTACAGCTGCAGAGCACGGAAGGGGAGTCAGCACCAGGATCGGGCATTCCTGAATCGCCTTTACCGATGCTCAGCCCGCCAATGCGAATCGGGAAGATGCACTGCCAGGAGACGTCCGTAACAGGATTCAGGACGCCAGAGGGGCATTTGGACGCGAGGGCTGATTGAGGGGCCGTGTAAGCCCCTATCAGTGTTAAAAGAAGCAAGATTGCTCGAATACTCATCATGGCTAGAAACGTCCGGGAATTTCCCTAAGTTTAGCCTAACAATATATGTTAGTATATAGCACTATATGAAATTTAGAGATTGATCGAGTGTTCTTCGATTCGGAGGGTGCTGCCCTCTTGTGTCACGATCGATGGAACAAACTGCAGTGAGAGACGGTCGCGAACAGGAGGGGTAAGAATGAAAACAGGGCGCTGCAAAGCCATGGCGATATCCCGGTAATCACCTGAGGTGATCATGACCATATCCGTGGATTTCAGGTGAACCTGTGCCCAGGCAAGGTCATCTTTTGAGATAAACATAAGCCGCTGGGGAAGACGAACATGCTCCAGGGGATTAAATTGGAATCCCTTTGGATAGATGATTTGCCCATTTTGGTCCTTAACATCGAATTCGGCCGTGTAATAAGGAATGTGGTACCGAATGCGGTCTTCCCGCGCGCGAGGCAGAGACACGGCTTGCGCGGCAGCATTGCGCGCAACACCGTCACTCATCACTGTTTCCCAATCAACTTGAGCCACCTTGCTCTGGATCTCAGTCAGTGCATCCGGTTCAACAATCTCATAGGTGCGCCCAAGAACTTGGGATTCGGCGGCAATCAGGGATCCGGCAAGACAGCTACTGATTACTGTTATAAAAATCCGTAACACCATTAGAAATCTTCCCTTCAATTTGAGTCATGGTGTCTGGTACCAGGTCACCGTAATATTCGCTGAAATCGATCTTAGAAAAGTCGATTGATTGGAACTCCTCGGGTGTCAGCCCGCGACAGTTCGGAGCTTCCGGGGTACCGAAGCCGGCCACAGAGTTGAGCTGCGCTCGGCCTTGTTGATGGATGATGCGACCCATTTTCGAATTGAAACAGCAATACGATTTTGCTTTTTGGACGCACCCAACAAATTCCCATTCTTCCCGGCAGTATTCTCCAATCTCGTAGCAAAACCCTGAGCCATTAAGAACACCCGTTTCCGTAGATGTTTGATCGCAGGACTGTGTGAAGTAGTCGATTACAGCGCCGACCATGGCCGTTGGATCTACGACTACGCCATAGTTTGACATGACATCCCCAGCCACCGTGGCCGCCGCATTCGCCGCCACCATCGTAGGTGCGCCGGCGGCCAACGCAGCTTCATACTCCGATTTGCCCTGCGTAATCGAGTCGTAGACTGAAGTAATCATCTGGGTCGGGGAACCAGAGTCGCCGGTGTCATCCGCAAGCACTTTGCCTGTGTTTTTGCAGCAATTCTGGAACGCGGTAGATACTCCTGCTTTATCACACCTCATTGCTCTACCTGCAAAAATCATCATCTGTCCCAGGCAGGTTCCATCGGCTGCGGTCGTGCCATCGTCCTGATACATTCCAGTATCGATGTCGTCGACCACCGGCACTTGGGTTGCCAGATCAACACAGGCATTGGGGCTGCACTGTTGTTGTCCGGCGGCGTTTTCCATGCAGGAATAGCTGTTACCTAAAGGGCAGGCGTGTTGGGTTTCTAGGGCGCAGGTTTCAGATGTGGTAGAGAAAGAAACTTGTCCGCCTGTTTGTGAGGGGAGGCCCCCAGTGTAATTGTCAGTGATCTGGATTGTGCCGACTAAACCGTTTGCACAGCTTGGGGTGGTCACTAGGTTCACAAGCGTTGTGCCCAGGAAGTTGGTACCGGATAGGCTCGGGGCGTCCCAAGTTGTGGAACCAGTAGCACTGATCGGATTGTTGTTTGTGCAAATGCTGTCGAAATCGAGCGTTGGGATCTGTGCGACCAAGCCAGTGGGGCCTGATGTTACGGCACCAGTCTTGAGATCGAATCCGACCGTGAAGGACCCGAATTGCCGAGCGACTTTCACATCAAAATTCAAAGCAACCGGGTTCGTGCAGACCATTTGTTGACTTGAGCTACAGTCAACGGCGGAAATTGGACATAGCGCTCCCCCGCTTGGCGATTCAAAACATGAAGCCGTCTCACCTGGTTGGCCAAGATCACCATTCATATTGAGATCTTGGCCACAGGACCAGTTGGCCGCATAAACTGAGCCGAGAGGGAGAAAGAGGCTTAAAAGTCCAATTAAAGCGGGTTGGCTGTGCCTGAACTGCATATCGTATCCCTTGATGCTTGGCGAACGGCCTGCAATGTTGCTGCGGCTTCTGCGAATTCATTAAGACATCCACACGACTGAACGACTGTCTCTCCGGGTCCAGCCGGACAAACGCCAGCGGAACACTCGTGGAAGAAGTAATCGAAGGTATGGGGGTCTGTGCGGTTCTCCTGCACGACGCCGTTCTGAACCGCGTCAGTTGCTAAGCGCGGCTTTCTGGTCTTGCATGCCTGTGTGCAGGCAGGCACTGAAACCTCTTCCAGAACAGAAAGGCTTTCTGTCGGCGTCAGAACACTACCGTTAGACTGCTTCAAATAGTCTTGATAGCCAGTGTTCGTGGTGCTGGCTTGAACGTTGTCAGCCCGTTCGAGGGCGTCATCGAAGTCGTATGTACCGGTGACCTGACAGCGATATTTGCGCGTTTTTTGCCACCAGGGGCGTGTAGGTGTAAACGAGCAGGTTGAACCATTGATCACTTGGGTGGACGGCAACGGAGTAAGACCGGTATTGACGAAATTCTGATATGTCCAAACCCCGTCCACTTGTTCTTCCATGAGTGTGCATTCAGGGTCACTTTGGTATGCACTACAGCTGTTTGAAATGGTGTCAGGTTTGAGTTTACAGTCGGTATCGACCTTTATTTTTGCGAGCGCGTAGCCTTCGCCATTCCCCGTAACTTCCACTCTAATTTTGAAGTCGACGGGTCCACCCGTCAGATAACTCTTAAAGTCGACATTTGGCGAGCGGACCCAGTTGGTTGAGAGCTCGCAAGCACCCGGTGGTCGTCCGGTACCCGTCCAGTTTCCGTAGGGGCCATTCCAAAGCAGGTCGGCATCGGCGTAGATCTGCATCCAGTCATCGAATTTTGCGTAGTTGATTTTTGCTTCCAAAATCCGGCTTGGGTCCAAGACATTGAATTGAACCTGGCGCTCATACATTCTGCAGCTACCGGCCCAATAGTTGTCGCCAACTTGCCCTAATGAAAGCTGAAGGCAATCTGGGCCGCATGGAAAAATGTTTCCAGAACCGCCGGCATATTCAATGATGTCGTTCAGTGTGACTTCTTCCACTGGCACGTTCCGGGTTATTTGGCAGGTTTTGATTTGGACAGGGTCCGCTGTAGCGGCCGGAGATGTCGTAATCAAATTAAATTCCGGATCAGCGGCAGAGGCGGAGAAAGCATCGCTGGCGAGGTTACCCGGCGTGCTGTTGTAGGCTTTCAGCATTGGCGAGCCCGCAGCGCAGTCACCGGCCTTCTGTGCGTAAAACTTAATCATCGGCCCGGTCACACCCACTTCGGAAACCGTGAGATAGTCCATTTGCGATGTCAGCGTACCGGTTGCGCCTCCCCCCAAATCATTAAGGACTTTGTCCAAGTTGCTCATAACTAGGCCAGTCCCGCATGAGTTATTCACGCAATAGCACCCGCCCAGCTTGTTTAGGGGAATCGGGGTCATGCCGATTTCGCCTGAGCCGTTCACCACCCAAGACAGTCCCGAGCAGTTGTCCCAGGTCCCTGCGTTACACGAAACAGCTCCGTTTGCACATACACCGGACACCGGAACCCCTGGTGTAAATACCCGATCAATCGTGCCGTCCAGGTCGCTATCTTGAGAGACCGTCAAGGTGCCAATGTCACCGCTGGCCGAGGGTGCAACGAATATTTCCAAAAACTTCTGAGAGCCGCTGCAGCCCAAATTGGCATCGAAGCTCTGGCCATCGAACGTCTTCATGGCGTCGGCAGACATCAGAGGTGTAGTGAAGTTCTGTTGGATGGCTTCGGCGCTTCCGTAGCTGCTTCTAGCATTGCCCACAGTGGTCTCGGCCTCAGTGACGGATGCCGGATCTGCCGATACAAATCCCGGTAAAAGTCCTATGAGGACGAGCAGAATCCAGCGATCCATTAAAGTGGCACTCCGGATAGTTTGGACACCGCCTGAGCTGGCGTCATACCCTGAGCAATCAGTGCGTTATATTTGGCAACCTCCTTGCCGTCGGACGTTGCGATCCAGTGATTCCAGGGATCCACAGACAGCCTGCCGATACCCCGGCCAAACGGCGTATCAAAGAAGATCTCAGAGTATTTGGGTTTGTTGGCTTTTACGGAGTTCAGGAGATCGACAGCCAGGCCCTCGTAGTCGAGAACCCCTTCATCTACAGCCTTCGCGTAGTCCTCGCATTCAAGGTAAAACTTGAATGCAGCGTTATTCTTGATGACCTGTCCGACAGGGCCGAATTTCCGGAGATCCAGCGGGCTCTGCGTAACAATGCCAAAGGCCCCGGAGTACTTGCGGGCGCGGCGATAGCCCTCTTCAATCAGGTTGCCGAGTCGGTTGTTCTCCTCCCCCCGGGAATCTGAAAAGTATCGCCAGGCCTCTTCGAACAGCACGAAGCGTTGTTCGGAGCGATCGGAAAGGTAAAGATCCTGGGTGACCGAGTTCATCACCTGCATAATCACCACGTTGAACAGCTCGGCTTGACCTGAAAGCTTTTCAAGCTCCAGGACTACGAAACCATCGTTCGAAATATCGAATCCGCCGGCGCCATTGAAAAAACGCCCGTACACGCCTTTCGTCGTGAAATCGTGCAGGTTGAAGGCGAGTTCGTGAGCCTTGGAGACCGCACTAGGCAGCGGTTCGCCCTGGTCAGAGGCGAGTTTTGGATAGGACTTCAAGTAGTGTTGAACAGCATCGATTCCGTTGACGATGTCGCCGCGGTCTGCAGTCCAACGAACGGCTTCCTTGATCAACGTCCATTCCGTTTCGTGCAGCGGTTGGCGAGAAGCGGAATATGCCATTTCAGCGAGGATGTTGGCGGTGGTCATGAGGTCCGCGTTTCGGTCATCCTCATCCTTGGAGTTGGTGTTGAACGGATTGATCGTGATCCGCTCTTTGCCGAAATCCATAAACCGGCCGCCGACCATATCGCATTGCTTCTGAAGGCTGTAACCAATGTCGGTTACTCGAACCAATGAGCCTGCAGCGTAATAGTTTTTGCAGAGATCGTTGAGCGTGTAGGACTTGCCCGCACCCGAACCGGCGGCAATGAGGAAGTTATGGTTGGGTGCTCGCTTGTCGAACACGTCCATGCCGACCAGCTGCCCTTTGCGCCCGACGTAGAGTAGGGCGGGGTCGCTGGATCCTCGAAAATCGCCTTGAATGGGCATGAAACGAGCCACGGCGCTCAGTGGCGCGTAGAAATGTCGGTCCAGCAAGCCGATGTTTTTATCGATGTCATAGAGACCGAACGGCAAAGAGGCAATCAGCATCGGTTTCTCAAGCACCGATTCTTCCTGCATCACGAAATCTTTGGATTCCCAGAGTCGACGGGCGCGCGACACCGAATCAATGCATTCCGCTTCGGTATCTCCGAGGATGACCAAGGATGGAATGATTGTCATAAACCGTTCCGATTCGAGCTTGTCCAGAGCCCAGCTAAACTCCTCAGTTCTTTTCTGAATGGCCTTTGCAAAAGAGCCTGTGCCTTTTTGCGCCATGGTGGCGCTGGCCTTTTGGTGCAGAGAGGTTTTTATGTCCTCGAAAACAATGTTGAGGCTGAAAATAAAAGGCGTGGTTATCTGATCGGGATCATCCGGTGCGCCCATTACGCCACCGGTCAGGGTGTTGGTGGTGAAGGTATCGATGGATTTTGCGTTAACCTTTGGCGTAATCACTCGACCAAAGCGCTTGCCCAAGCGAAACGGTTTTTCGCCACCTGAGAACTCAATTTTGGTTTCAGCATTGATGATCTGCTTTCGCAGCGGAAGCCGGGAATCAACATTGCCGTTCGGATCGGCGTCGGCATCGTTGAAAAACTGCCGTGCCCAGGCAACTAGATGATTTGCCCCCATCCGCGCGGGCGCAAGATGGGCGGCTTGCAAGGTTTCTTCAGCGATCGACAGCACTTCACTTGATAGAGGTTTCACAGTCTTGATGCAGACAAACGCTCGCCAATTTCGAACGGGAATGCCGTGATAGCACCGCATTCCCTTTGTGCCGGCTTTTAGGAAGCTGGTGTATTGCTCGATGGATTTCTGGAGCAGAGGTGTTCGGCGCTGTTTGTTGCGCGAATAGGCCTGAAGGATGCCGTTCACATTGTGATCAGGCGCCAGCATGATTTGGATCTGGGTTCTTTTCGGGTAGGTGACCGATAAAAACGTTTCTAATTGTTTAAGGTCACGCCCGCCCAAAAAGGTGAGAGGGCAGATCTCGAAAAGGTAGCCGTAGCGGTTATCCAGGGTCTGGAAGGCGCCCAGCTCTTCATCGAAACTTACCCATGGTAAAAAGTCAGAAAATTTGTTTCGGCGAAGCTCTTGCTCAAGGTCCCTGTGCGTGATGCCGCCATTGTCGCCAACGATCAACGACCAGATTCTTGAGAGGGGGCCTACTTTCTCTTCAGCGGTCATTGGTTGCTCCCTTGCACCTGGTCAATCAGAGAGTCAGTAAGCTCCGGCTTCTTATAAAGGTATTGGCCCATAACGAAACGCGGTTCCTCGACAATGCTGTAGACGAATCGGGGCATGTATAGCCGGTTGCGTTTCAGTTCACTGGAGTAGGGAAGAATCATGGTGCGGACTGATCGCGGAGGTTTGATCATAGGCGTCCGAGGCGCCTGAATCATGGTTCCAAGCTGATCATAAACCTGGTCGCGGTAGCCGCTGTATGCTGACTGAGGGGGCGCAAAAGAAGGATCTTCTGTGTGAGAGGGCGTCGGCGCGTCATAGGATGTCGACACAGCGATTGGTTGCTCCTTTACACGCTGGGATCCAGCCAACTTGTTTTTTCGCTCCGCTCTGGCTTGCCGCGCTTGCTCGGACGCCCTGGTCATGTGCGGATACTTTTCTACCCCCGTCACCGCCTCCTCATAAGCATCTTCGACAGAGATACATTTTCCAAAGTTGTCCTGTAGGTTGCAGGAGAACTCGTTTTCATAAGGCACCAGAGAACAGCCGCCCAAGAGGCTAACCGCCAACAGCAGAGTAAATTTTTTCATTAGCCTTTCTCCATAATGCTGAGATCCGTTCCTTTCTGGATGACCACGGTTAGCCTTTTGGCTGCGCCGACCTCAATGATGGGAACGGTTTGTTTTGCGAGATCCAAAAACAGTTTTTGGACGGCTTCAGAGCCAGACTTGAGAGCTTGACCGCCGGCGGATTGAACGATTGAGTCTGTGTCGACGATTTGTGTTGTTCCAAGCGCCGAAGTCGAGGTTGTAGCAGCCGCACCCGCAATGCCGTTTCCTGCTCCCTCGAAGAGGCCTGCGACGATCATCCGCATTACATGAGCGCCCATCTTTGAAACAACTGGACCGGTAAGCCCGCGCACGCCGTCACTGTCAGCGACGAACCCCTGAACTGGCTGATCAATGACCGCTGTTCCATCCAGGCTCATGCAGGAAAGACTGACCAACTGAAGGTTTACACGCTCCTGAGCGAGATTTGCCGTCGCATTGGCGATGACAAAGCAGCCTTTCAGGTTGGCTTTGACACTGTTTGGAAGCACCGCCGGCGCCTGAACCCGAAGCATTACAGGCTCAGGATTTGCGTCACCTAGTTCCGAAGTAAGGGCACGAATACCAGTCAGCAGAATTGCAGGCATGTGGCTGGGTGGCATGTAGATCGAATTCTTTTTTTTTGAAACTGTCTCCGGTTGAAAGTCGGCACCAGGGGCACGGCCAATACCGCCGACAATTCTCGCTTCAACCGGAATATCGTTGAGGGAGGATTCGGACGCGCTATAACTGGGAACATAGGTTGGAGGCTCCGGATAAGATACTTCGCCTCCGGCTTCCGGAGCTTCGAAGTCGGAAAGGGGATTCACCATTTCCTCTTTTCCGGTTTCTTCACCCTGACCCTGCCGCTTCAAATCGTTCTGAGAGGTCTCAAGCGCCGCAAGCAGAGAGTCATATTGGCGTTGTCGACGCTCCATTTCGGCAAGTGTCTCGCCGACGTGCTTCAAATCCTTGTCTACTTTTGCACGGATGTCGTCTTCCAGGAGATCGGCACCTAGAGATAGGTCTGTCGTTTCAACCTCTTTGACTGGCTCTTTTTCGTCTTGACCGGAGGCATAGTAAACGAACAGCAAGAGAGCGAGGAAACCAGCGGCAATGCTATATTTCCGGTACTTGAGTCTGTCTTCGGCTCCGAGGCCATTCCACCAAGTCTTCATCAGAAGCCCTCCTTAGAGACCACAAACAAACGGCCTACTTGGCCAGGTTCCAAGCTCAGCGGATCCATGGTTACCGCAAAGATCGATTCGCCAATGGCCGAGCTCAGGAAATCCGTCTCGCTGAAGGTGGTCGTGGTGCTGGTTCTGACCAAAAACTCTTTTAAGGAAAGCCCCAACCCATCCACTCGAATAGTCCGGCGCAACGCAAGTTGTGTGTTTGGCTTGCCGGTGGTCATGCGGGACACCCATTCACTGTTCGTGTTTGTGCTGACCGAAAAGCTGTCCGGGATGTCGTCCTCAAGGGCCGCCATAGTCAGATAGACTGCGCGCTCTTCATCGGGAAGGGGAGAGAGCAGTTCCTGGTTGCCTTTGATGCGGTTTTTCGCGCCTGTAGAAAGGCGGATTGTTTGCCCGGGAATGTCCTTTGGAGACACCATTAAGGTGTAAATCTCGCCGGCGCAAACCAGATAGAACTCGGATCGCGCTGAAACATATTCCTGGTGCAGCCCATCATCCTGAATCAGAAATTTGATGAAGCTATTATTCCCGTTGTTCTCAACCACGATCCCTTTCTCTTGAGAGAAAAAAGCATCGTTAATTGCACCGTCGACACAGGTAACTCTGTTGATGTCTCGATTGGACATTTCCACTGGTGTGACAACATCAGGCTTCACTACCTGGGTGTGAGCAAGCGCCGGCAAGCTTACTAACATCACGGCCAGTGCCGCGTTGAAAAATTGTTTATTAAGCATCGTTCGATACCTCCTTGATGCCGGTAAGCCAAAATCTTCCTTGCTCGAATGAATAAGAGATCTGATAGGTGACGTTTTCCGTGCTGGTCACCGAGTCACCCACAATCCGCTTTTTCACGCCAGCAACGTGAATGGTGTCGTCGCCTACTTTTTTAATGTCTCGATTACCGCGCCATTGAACGACATAGGAGACTGTCGGGTAGCGCTCAATACCATCTGCCAGTCGGGTAAATAGATCGCGATAACGGGAGTATTCGTCGGGGTGAATGAGTGGCAACAACTCATTCAGCTGCCTTCTGGCAGTGGCGGCTGAAAGGTCGCCCGCCATATGAACGATGTAACGACTCATCGAGCGCAAGTAATCATCAGATGCCGTGGATCCTGATATAACGAAGTCGCCTTGCCCACCAATGGGGATCAGGTGAACGCGTTGTTCATCTAGCTTCGATGAAATTGTGGCTGTCTGAAGACCAGCAAAAATCACCACAGCCACAAACCCAAATTTGAGCAGCCGGTTTTCGGCAAAGACATTGCTCGAATCCTGGACAAACAGATTGGAGAAGAGACTTTTCATGGGTCACTCGTGAAATTTGGTGGCAGTGGGAACGGGATAGCCTTTGAGTTCAAAGAACCCGTTGGCATAGGCCAGATGGCTGAACCAGCCTCGGGCGCGTTTTCGTTTCATAGGAATAAGGAGGGCCGGACCAATGAACAGCGTTATCCAGGCGAGGCCACCAAAGATGGCGGCGCCAAGATAAAAAATCACGATGATCGCCATTTCATGCGCGTCAAACCAAAGGACTTGAAGCGGCTGATGAAGGTAAATCGGTAGTCGTGATTCGTTCATGGTCGGCCTCCGGTCATTGCTCGCTTAGATGATCATGCCAAGCGAAGTTGTGATGCTGTCAGCCTTGATCATGGCGGTACCGCCCAGAACGCCACCGGCAGCAAGCATCCAGTTCTTGGTGATCTGGACTGCTGAAAGAACAATCGCAGCCAGGCCGCCGACGAACCCGACAGGGCCTTTCAGCATGTCGTTTACAGCCACGTCGTACAGGTCAAATGCGAAGGTACCGGCAGCTGGAGCTGTGATTGCGCTGGCAGTCATCGAACCCAGCACGAGCATGGGTACGGCAGCTACCGGGGCAGCGGAGCGGAATGAGCCAAAACGGGCTTTGGCAATGGCGCTCAGGCGAGACAGTTCTGCGTGAGCAGTTTGAGAAGCAGACACTTTCATTTTTAACTCTCCTTGGTTTTGTTGGCGAGGTAATTGGCGATTACCCCTTTCCTAAAGCCCGTCACAGGGCTCCCATCGAGGATCAGTGTCGGTGTTCCTTGAACTCGCCACTGACTCGATACGTTGGCGTGAACCTGAAGCTGCTCAGCACCGGTGTCACAGGTCGCTGTAGGCTTGATTCGACGCAAATAGATGTCATCAAAGGCAGCGGCTTTGTCTTCCGAACACAGGATGTGTTGGGCTTTGGCCGGAGCGGTTTGAGGATGAATCGCTGTCATGAAGAAAATCACGCGCTTAACTGGTACTGCCGAATCGCGTATGAATTCGTCGTAGCGAAGGCAATAGGGGCAATCCGGGTCTGTGAACTCGATAATGGGAACGCCGTTCTCGGGGCCAAGAACGAGCGCCTGGTCATAAGGGAGGTCTTCAAGCCGGAGGCGGTTTGCTCGCGCAATGGCTTCTGCAGTTAGCGATTGACCTTCAAGGTCATAAATCTCCCCGAACACCAGAGCATTATTTTCCGCCGAGAAGTAAATCACCTGGGCTCCGCTCAACGTCACCTCGTAAAGGCCATCGATAGGGCCAGGCCTGACATCGTGGATCTTAGAATTGGTGAACTTTGCAGCCAGGGTGTTCTTAACCTCTTCGATGGTCGTTGCATGGGCTGTGATTGAGAGCGCAATTAGAAGGATGGCCGAGATCATTCGAGAGCATTTCATTTGGAAGACGTCCGTGATTGAGGTTTGGTCAGCTCCTGCAAGAGCCGAGGATCGATATGAACACCGCGCGCGATTTTTTCTAACTTGGGCTTGGGGAGGCGAGCATGGTCCAGAATGACCCAAGTGCCTTCATCGAAAACCACTTCGCTTTTGGGCTTGCTGGCCAGAGCGGGGGTGGTAATCCCGCTCAGGAGTGCGGCCGCTAGCAATATAGAGTTAGTCGTTTTCATATAATCTGTGCAACCTACAGGCGGTGACTTACACAGATGGAGTATAGGATAGGTTTATACGCTTGTATATAATTTTATATGCTTTTTTTCGACTTCTTCGCGAGGTACTTCACCAGGGAGGTGTAAATGACGCGGTTTTGCGGCTGACTGTCTTCTTCGGCTCGGGTTTTCACTTCCATGACGATAGGGTCCGGCAACCAAATGCTGATATAGACGCCGTCGCGGGGAGAGGCAAGGTATTCAGGGTCGTTTGATGCGAGAAACCAACTCACGGCATCGCGGTAGAGTTGCTTTAAAAAAATCCCTTCTTGAGCAGCATAGGATTTCAACGCAGATCGAGTGTCTTCACCCAACTTTAGTTGCTTGAGAGTCTCATGCGTGTCCAATGGTGTCGCTTCCTGGTGAGTTGATGGGCACCGTCCATGGCGTGCCGCGACGGATCAACAGGAATTATATAGCATTATATGAAAATGTCTAAAATAAAATGTTACTTTGCGAGACTATCGAGGAAATTGACATTTTGGGAGCTATTCGAAAAAGCGAACCAGGGCAGTGTATTCGACCCGGTTTACAGGCACGTCGTCTTGCTCTGCCGCCGATTGTACTTCGGCAAGTATAGAGTCCCGTAGCCAAAAGGATCTGGATTTGCCCTCGCGCGGGGAGGCAAGGTACTGGATCTTCTTGATTTTTCTGTCCGCGATTAGTTTCTCCATTGCTTCATCGAACACTTCTTGCATTAAAACGTCATCTTGCACGGCCTTCATTTTGATTGCTCTGTGAAGGTCATCTGGCATTTTTACTTGTTGAAGGGTTCTCTCAGCTTTTTTCGCGGTCGTCATCTACTGCCTCACTGTTTGCACACCGGCGTGGCAATCATGGCGGCGTCCGGTGCTGCAACTGGTTAGAGAATTCAATCCAATCAATTACGATTGAATTTATAGTTGTGTACGAAACCAATTAATTTTATATGAATTAATCCGTTTGCGATATACAACCCAGCGCCAAAGGGCATGCAGGCTAGATGGTCTCAGGTAATGCAGTAAGTAGCGGGGATGGCTGGCTCTGATGTGCGAGAGGCAGCGTTATTTTAAAGGTGGCCCCATGGTCAGTGGGTTCCAGAACGATAAGCCCACCCATTTTATCGATTAGCGTCTTGCAAATAGATAGGCCGAGGCCGAGGCCGCTTGATTTGTTGGAGTGGATGAAGGGCTCAAAGATTTGTGAGCCAAGATGTGCAGGGACACCTGGGCCATTGTCGGAAACTGAGAGGGTTACAAACTGTCCTTCTTCATCAATTGCTCCCTGGATATCGATGCGGGGGTCAGCCACTGGTTTCTCCAAAATGGCGTAAAGGGCATTATCGATCAGATTCCCGAGAACATGCATCAGAGCGGAGTCAGACGCAACAACCTCTACTTCGACGTCCCTCACAGAGAGCGTCACCTGGCTCATACGATCTGCGTTCAGTTTTGCTGCCCGCTCAATTACCTCCACCAATGATGTCGGTCTCAGCTCTAAAGATGGCGTTGCGGTAGGGGCAAGGAAATCTCTGAGTTCGCGCACCATTAGCTGAATGCGTTGAAGCCCCTCTGTGGCGTCGGCCAAAGCTTCAACCCGCACGGCATCGTCACTGTGGTTAGCGGCTACACGCGCAGCAGACAGGGCGTAATTCAGAGGGTTCCCAATTTCATGGATGAGTGCGCCGGCAAAGTGGTTGAGTGTTCTCCAGCGCTCTGAGTGGATTAGTTGAGCCTCACTGGCTTTGAGTTCGCAGATTGCCTTTTCGAGTTCGGTGTTTTTGCTTTCCAGCAGCCTTTCGAGGCGAGTGCGTTGCACCAAATTGAAAACGCGCGTGGTGAGTTCTGGGCCAGAAAACGGCTTTGATAAAAAGTCATCAACGCCAAGCTTTAGAGCCTGCTCTTTAACATTGCTCTTTGTGTTCGCTGTGAGAAGTATTACGGGGATTGATCGCAGCTCTTTGCTTGCTTTCAACTCTGTAAGTATGTCGATGCCATCTTTGTCTGGCAGCATGTGGTCGAGAAGCACAGCCGAGGGTTGGCATTCACGTATGGTTTCAACCGCGGATCCCCCGTCGGCAACACGAATAATGTCGTAGCTGCTTTGGAAGAGGTCTACTAGGACTGCAACGATGTCGTCCTCATCATCAACGATCACGAGTTTCGAGCGGGCGATGACGCCTCTATCCGAACTTTTCATGAGGTCGGCAAGCGATTTACGGAGAGCGATTGCATCAAACGGCTTTCCTAGAAATGCATCGGATCCCGCATCGATCGCCGCCTGTTTTGTTAGTGGATCGTTTTTAGCGGTCAGCATAATGATCGGGACTGTTTGGCCATTCGGCTGGCGCCTGCACCAGGCGACAAACTCCGCACCACTCATTCCAGGAAGCATCTGATCACTGATCACGCAGCTTGGCCTGGTCTGCTCAAACAGCTTCTGGCCCTCGTAGGCGTCAACGGCGATCTGTACCTCGAATTCCGACGCCAACACTGTTCTGATATAGGCGGCCATATCTGGCTCATCATCAACAACGAGACACAATGGCTTATTGCCGGCGCTCACGGCAGATCGTTGTTCGAAGCTGTAGAGACAGTCAACTTCTGCACTTCGGAAGAGGTCAACTCTTTCATCCTCTGTCGAGAAGGTTTCATCGATTAACTGGTTTGTAATAGGGAAGGAGACAGTAAACGTCGCTCCAAAATTGGGTTTGCTGGAAACATCGATGCTTCCGCCATGGGCTGAGACGATCTCTCTAACGAGGGCCAATCCTATGCCTGTTCCGTGGTACCGGCGGGTCTGCGATCCGTCGGCTTGACGGTATCTCTCGAAAATTACTTTGTGGTCTTTCGGGTCAATGCCAATGCCATTATCTTTCAC
This sequence comes from Marinobacter sp., assembly GCA_014762755.1. GTDB lineage: Bacteria > Pseudomonadota > Gammaproteobacteria > Pseudomonadales > Oleiphilaceae > Marinobacter. The sequence goes on along the minus strand of JABURI010000262.1, from coordinate 8,879 downwards.
GGTAAGCACCGCCTTGCTCCCTTGCCTGACCAGGGACACGCTGACTTCTCCGTTTTTTGCTGGCGAAAACTTGTAGGCGTTCTGTATGAGGTTAAAGCAGACACGCTCCAGCTGCATTTCACTGCCCATCACGGGAATGACCTCATCACCAATGTTTACTTGGAGTTTCCGCCCACTTTGAGAGTGGAATAGAGCCGAGAGTTGGTCCGCCGTGGATTTAACGACGCGATCAAAGGCTAGTGGTGAGAGTTTCGCGTGCTTTTTGCCGGACTCAAAGCTCATCACTTCAAGAACATCATTCACCAGCTTAATCAATCGGGAGCCATTTCTGACGATTCGCTCGATAACCTCGCGGGAATGCTCGGACAGTTGGTTGCCCTCGTTTTCCAGCAGGTGTTTAGCAGGACCAACGATGACTGTAAGGGGCGTGCGGAGCTCGTGGGAGACGTTAGCAAGGAATTCTGATTTCAGGCGATCCATTTCCTTTAGCTCGGAATTCTTCCGCTGAATTTCCTGCTCTTGGCAAAACGTATAAAAACGCTCTCGCTCTGAAAAGTAAGCAGCAATGTTGGCAACTACACCGGTGAGAAATATGAAGTAAGAGTTATTAATCACGATGCGCCAAGCACCGTCAGGGATTCCGGAGGCTGCGCTTACAGCCAAATAGCTTGCAAGGGTTAAACAGGTGTAGAACAGCGCTTCTTTGAATGAGAGCCCCAACATAAATCCGATGCCGAGCAACACAAGATTGATGCCGGCATAGTAGGTCGAAGTCGCTCCATCAGTCTGATAGATAATGATCACTACCGTTAAAATAACCGATGAAGTGAAGGCTGTTGTGACCAGGAATAGATAGGGCTTCACGGATGGCAAGGTGGTAATGCAGTACATCGCCATAAGAAAAGCGACTTCTGCGACACGCAGGAACGCAAACTGCACAAACTGCTCAGGGTAAACAACGTAATCCAGAGGGATGCCGAGAGTTACGATCACAATCGAGATCAGGCAGCCAATTCGATTGAGGTAAGCTCGATCAGCCAGGTTTTTCTGTTTATAAGCGGGGCGATAATGCTCTAAGTGAGATACATCACCGAAAGCCGGGCTGAACTGCGTGAGGCTACGCGTGAGCGACTTGAGCATTACTTTGGCCCACCCTGGCCATAAAGGATTCGATAGCGGACTGGTATTGAGGCCAGTTTTCAAACATCGGCATGTGCCCACTCCCATCAATGAGCGCCAGACTACTGTTGGGGAATAGATCTGAAAGCTCTTTAGTTCGTTCTAGGGACACATACGGGTCGCGGTTGCCACACATTACCAACACTGGACATTGAATGCTCGGAATGATGTGGCTGAGGTCCATGTTGGCCAAGTCTCTAAAATAGATGCCCATGGATACGCCGCTGATTTTCTGAAGAGCGGGGAAATAGTAGGGCAAGTAGGCTTGAAAGTCGGGTCGATTGATGACGCTTTTGGGCTCTGCCAGTACATCACCAATGAACAGTTTGTGAACGCCCAAAGTTAGGGAGCTGACCCGCAACGTTGGTGAAATCAAAGCTCGGCCTAAACCGCCCAGCTTGTTTGCCATCCATTGAAAAGCAGCGTAGATGCCGCCTTCTTCCTTTCCGGTTACTGCTCCACCTATTGATACGAGACCTCGAACTCGCTCGGGCACCACGGCTGCGGCCGCTATCGCAGCATGCGCGCCTGTTGAGTGTCCTACCAGGATAAACGATGTCGTGGATCCAAGTAGCTGGTTAATTTGTTCAAGTACCGAACTGGCAAGACTCTCAGCGGACAGTTTTGATGAAGGGCTAAGTGAGGCCGATGGATAGTGACCAGGCAAACCAATGACGAAGATTGGGCGGTCGCCGAATACAGATAGATGGGAAGGCCACCAAAAATAAATAGAACAAAGAAGACCATGGATTAATACAACGGGAGTGCCTGGCGCGTTCTCATTGAATGCAAGGCATCTGAAACCATTGATCGCTATTTCCCTTGGGGGCAGAGGCGCCATATCCAAATCTTCCTTTGAAATCCTTTGCGTGTAAAATACTAGATGGCGATTGGTATTTCCGGGCACGGAGCCACAATTCGGGACAACATATCCCTGAAATGGGCACCAGTCAGCAGATTTAACTTTGCTGATGCAGAAAAATGGACGCCTTAAACCGTCCAACACCACAAGGACTGTGCGTGATTCACTGTATTTCAGGGCAACCTGATGTGATCGGCCGTCATCTCCCTGGCGACGACGTCATTTTTCACTCCTATGACCAACCGCTACCGTCATTTCCGGTCGACGCGATCCTTATACTGCATGAGCCGCCTTTAGCCTGGCTCAAGAACCCTGTTCAGATCCAAACTTCGACACACCGAATACTGCTCGCGGAAAACCCGTCTGCCGGTGCGATCAAGCTCGCGGTTAATCAGATCGGTGTGGTTCGAATTTCTGATTTGGCCAGCCTCTCAAAAGCCATTAAAGAGTTATTCCGAGACTCCGCCCTTATGGCGGCTCAACGTATGGTGGAGGGGCCTGCTGTATGAGCACCCCTCAGATTAGAGTGGCCTTTGTTGATGACGAACCAAGAACATTGCGAGCTTTCCAATGGGAGTTTGGTGAGCACTTTCACATTAAGACCTTTCTTGAAGGGAGTGAGTTGCTGACCGCGCTGAACGCCGGTGAACAGTTTGACGTATTGATCAGTGATCAACGCATGCCTGGGATGACTGGCGACGAGGTTTTAAAGGAGGTTAGCAAGCGATATCCGCCAATACGCAGGCTGGTTATGACGGCCTATGCGGATGTGGGCCCACTTCAAATTTGTGTGAATGAGGCGGGTATTGACGGATACCTTGAAAAGCCTTGGGATCCGGACGAGGTCCGAGATTTTATAGTAAGGGCACACGGTAGACTTCTGCAGGCGCGAAGCCGAGAGCTACGGCGTATTGCGGCGGGGAACGATCGCTGGTCATCTATTCAAAAGTCCAGGATCTCAGGCGTTGCACAAATGTGCGAGGCCTTGGGTTTCAATTCCACGGTACAAACTTCTTTTTATCAGGCTTTGGAGCTTTCTGCCTTCTTCAGGCCATTCGATTGGTCTGATTTGCTGCTGATAGATTCGTCATCTGAACAGGAGCTGATCCTCGACTTTCTTTCATCCATCGAATCTTTGATGTTGCTCGGGTCGGAGTTTAGCGATCCCTGCCGACGCGCGCTTTTTTACTGGTGGATGCTACTCAAAGCATGCCCAGAGGGGCAGGGCAGTAGTTTTTTCAAACAGTGCCACGCGAACGGGACGATATCTCTGTCTTTTGATGCTGGCGCCCCTTTTGGGGACAGCATTTTTGATCCGTGTGGTGATCGGGATCCTAAAACCATACGGCGAAACGCTCTTCTTCTTTTGGTTATCCAGGAGCTCCAACCGCTAGGTGGCAGCCTACTCCTGGTGCCAGACAACGCAAGGTTCAAAGGGGATCTCCTGATGGGGCCCGAATCAGGGAGGGCGACATGGGCTATGTAAGCGTCACTATCGTCTATCCCTTTCGCATACTTGCAGATGCGTTTAGCTCCAGCATCAGCAAGCTCCCGGACTTTTACGTTTCGAACCAAGTTGAATCGCTGGTGGAACTCTGGGAAAGCGTGGAAGAGACCGATTTAATCCTGGTGGGTGCCGATCTTCTCAAACAATCTTGTTTCAGAGACATTCGGAAAATCATGGCTAGCTTTCCCGGCGTACACATAATTGTGATTGGCATAGTGTCGGCGCCTGAAGTGCTGATAATGAAAGGTTGTGCTGGTTACATTGACCTTCATCGAGGATTTGACGAGGCTCTCCACCTGATTACCAGAGTTGGCAGAGGTGCGACCGGGGGTATTTTGTCGAGCTCCAAGTCGTCCAGTGAAAGCACCTTGGATACCCTTTCACAGCGGGAAAGCCAAACCCTAAAACTGATTTGGGATGGCATGACGAATAAGGAAATATGTGACTTTTTGGGAGTGAAACAGCAAACCGTTAGTTCCTATGTGAATCGCCTCTGTGAAAAGCTCGGTGTGGAGTCACGTAACGGGATTTTTCTACTGAGCCACCGGCTGAGAGATAAAACTCTGTAGGTTTTTTAAGGCAGGATTTGCCTGTTTCTTACTACAGACACTTTACAATCCGTAACATAGACTTCTCCAGTATATACGGACATATATTGAAGGAAGCATGAAGATGATTGCACTGACGAAAGGACGCGCAGTATCAACCTCGCTGTTTGTCTGTCTTCGGGACGCGAAGACGGGCGGGTTCACCACCAATTTTTATCAAGCGGTCTCGGTGGATCCCTCGGTATCGTTTAGCACGCCTAACCGAAGTAACGACGTTCTGAATTCGATCGCACTGAATATTCTGGCAATTGCCTTTCCTGGAGAAGAGATAGAGCTCCCAGTTGGACGCTGCTCAACAATTGCTGTGAGCCTCCATCAGTTGTTCGCTGATCAAGTGCTTTCAACCATGCCAGAGGAGGGCGGAAATCTGCCCTGCGAGGTTGTCAAAGATTGGGCTCGCGAAATCAGTTTAAACACGGTGATGGAGCCAACAAAACTAAGCGCTTAGGGCCGTCATTGGGTTGCTCTTCACCGTTTTTGGGTTGCTCCGGGCCGTCATCTGGTTGTGACAAACCTTCTTTGGGTTGTTTCTCTGAGACATTCTTGCGCGGTGTATCGCGTATGGTACGCTCCAGAAAGGTTGTCATCGGAGGAACCGCAATAATGAACAGCGCCGCCCCGATCCACCCCGGTATTCATCTGGGACACGAAGTTGAGCGCCATGAATTGAGCAAGCGCCAGACCGCCGAATCGCTCCAAATTGGAAGGATGACTCTTTACCGTCTGATTAAGGGTGAAGCCGATATAACCGTTGATTTGGCGTTGCGCCTGGAAGCGGGTTTCGGGGTTCCAGCGGTGAAATGGCTAGAGATGCAGGCAGATTATGATCGATGGCGAAACGAAAAGACGGGTTCGGATGTTTCCCGAATCCCTCGGTTGGTAGAGCCCGAATCCAAGCCTCAGCAGGAATTAAATATGATTTTCTAACAGGCAAAAGAAAAGGCCCGATCTGGTAAATCGGGCCTTTCAAGAAAAATGGGCACCAAGCTGCAACTTGAGTGCCTGATGTGCGAGCTCCGCGCTAAACGAAGGACCACACGAACAGCCTTCATATTAGCGCGTCATAGCTCTCTTTTGCAAGAAATAAGGGTAGAGAATGACGACAGCACCTCTCTACACGCTCTGTTTGCCCATGGAAAGGGAAATGCAGCGTGGCGACATCACCTAATAAAAGGCCTGAGAACGAGGCGTTTTCGAAGCCAGGCTCCTCTTTAACTCGTGTCTTCAACGAGGCGCCGTACCTTTGTCGATGCTCCGACAATAAAACGGCAGCTTACGTTAAGCCGCGGGCTAATGCGGTTAATTGGCCGTACATGCAGGTCAATCGCAAGAACGTCGTGTCCTGGCTGGTTTTCGATCTAGACCATGATAATCCGATGATTTGGGAGGACGCAGCATTGCCGCCCCCAAATCTGATCGTGCGAAACCCAAAAACCAGCAGTGCCCACCTCTACTACGCGATCACTCCGGTTCTTTCCGGCCCAGGAGCTCGACAGAAGCCGGTTGATTTCATGAAAGCGGTGTATCGCTCCTTGGCACAGAAATTACGGGCGGATCTCGCATACAGCGGTCCTGTGGCAAAGACGCCAGGCCACCCTTGGTGGGAGACTACTGAGCTTCATAATTTCGAATATTCGCTTGGCGAGCTGCAGCCAGCGAGCGAGCTTGAATATGAGCCGCCCTGGCGAGGTGTTCCAGACCTGGAAACAGTCAGCCATTCTCGACATTGCACGTTGTTCGAACAGGTTCGATTTTATGCCTACGCGATCGTGCGGCAGGAACGCGAACAGGGCTCTGAAAGCTCTTTTATAAAGAGGGTAGAGCAGTACGCACGGAGCAAAAATCGGTTTTCCGGGCGTCACTACAAATCGAGCAAGCTTCGCCAGAGCCAGGTTCGTGCGACGGTAAAGTCAATTACTCGCTGGACCTGGTCAAAGTATTACGGCGCCGCCGATTGCGCTCGTGGCACCATGCTGTTAGACCGCGCAATGCCGCTTCCAGAAAAGCAGCGTTTAGCAGCCAGGTACACGCACAAAGAGCGCGTCAAGAAAACCGAGGAGAAGATTCGCACAGCCGTCACCAATCTCGAAGCTCAGGGAGTTGCACTGACACAGAAGGCAGTTGCAGAAGCTTCAGGACTTTCCCGCCAAACCGTTGCAAAACACAAACACCTACTCACGCCCACCGGCCGCAATGTTGTCGATTTTCTCTCGGAAAAGCAGCGGCTCAACGCCAACAAATCTAATGTTAAAAATGCTGTCTATCAGATAACTGCTCGGCTTTCGGTTCCTTTGCTTTTTGATCGTGGTTGTTACCTAGTGCCGTCGCGGATTCTTACAATCGAACCTGCTTTAGTAAGTGTGTCTGAAGGGGACAACGGTCTGGGCTTGGACACCAGTTAGGTTGTGTTCACGTGGACGGGGCATGTCCAACACCGTTTTACCATTGTGTTAGGAAGTGGGGTAGAAGGGTGTTGTTGCCTGACTTGGTTTCGATTCGGCGCTGCTATGAGAACTGAAACCTGCCTGGTGTGTGTTACAGGCTGAGGAGCGCGGTCTTCAAACAATAAATGGCTTCTTGCTCTGTACGGTAATTATCCGTACAATTCATGTGTGTCTTTCAAAGGCACGGGAGAAAGAGAGAAATATTGTCTAACACAACAACGGGAGATGCTGAGGAAAACTCTTTTACAGAGCAATTCCCAGCAGATGGAAAGATGCAGCATAAAGTCGCAAGGCTGGACCTACGATTGGATCCAGACATCAAGAACCTTGCGGCGCGGGCTTCTGCTTTAGTGGGCTCGAAAACTTTGAGCGATTTTGTAGTGCAAGCAATTCGCGAAAAAGCCAGTCGAGCAATCGAGGAAGCAGAAGTTGTGCGGTTGAACAGCGAGGCCTTTGCTGCCTTTAAGGCGACATGCGAGTCACCAGAGACAGCAAATGAAGCGTTGTCAGCAGCCATGCGCCGCCGACATAAACGGAAACAGGAAAGTGCTTTTTATAGAAGAACTGAACAAGAAACTTCACGACCGTAAAGCTTTTGATTGCGGGCTTGCTGACGTCAATGAATTCCTGAAAAAGCGGGCGAGTCGGCAAGCTCAGCAATCCATCAATCGAACTTGGGTGGCACTCGATGATGAAATGGTGGATCGCCATCCAGCGCCAATAGTTGGGTTTTACACTCTAACCAGTTGTACGGTGGCTCATACAGACATCCAGGGGAACTACCCCCACTACCCATTACCCGCTTTTAAGTTAGCCTGGTTCGGTGTTCATAATGAATATCAGGGCACGCCAATGCGCGTTGGTGAAGAACTGCTAGTGGAGGCACTGCTTCAGTCCTGGGAGCTTTTTACCCACACTCAGCTAGGTGTTGCCGTAGTCGTTGACCCGTTAACCCAGAAAAGTGAAGACTTTTTCCGGAAATATGATTTTCAGGAAATTGGGCGCTCGTTCCATGGTCAAGAAACTCTCTATTTGCCGATGAGAAAAATCCGGCAGATGATTGAAGCGGATCTGCTCCTGGGGGCTGAGGAAAAATTCGGCTCCAGAACGAAAGCTGAGCGTTGGTTTGATACACCTGATTCACTGTTCGGTGGCCTGTCGCCCCGAAAGATGATTGATGTCGTCGGTGGCGTCGGCATTCTGGAAGATGCGATCTATGAGAGCTGAAGGCGGCGCCTCAGCTCTGATTCTTATTTACAGATCAGTTTCAGCTTCCAGAGCTGTTTTTTCGCTATCGGGGGAAATGACATGCTCAGCGTCTGGATCAAGTTTCGAAACCAGGTTGTGTACCAGTTTTCCCCCCCCCCCTCTTGGCCACGTGATCTCCTGTGTCACAGACGACATGGCCCGTGTACCAGCCAGCGATAGCAGTTGCCAGAGCCTTTGAGCCAGTACCTTTCGTGCAGGCCGCCGTCGTATTGAAAAAGGTCGTAACGAGTCGGAAGTTGTTCGATTGGGCCTTGGTACTTTCTCGATTCCCGACAAAGTTCTTTAAAACAGTAAGTTAGATCTGCTGAACCCATGCCTGGTTCAGTCTGCCTGCAACTGTCCGGTTTTAAACAAAAGCGAACATTCGAGTCAGGGCTTCCTCCAGTGCCTCCAGGCAAATCGCATCCATTTCATCCGGTATCATTGCCGGAACAAGTTGGAAACGCTAAATCATTGCACGGCAGAGATGGAAGGAAAATGCGCCAGCGATTATTGTGCCTCATGCGAACAGGAATGCGTGGAGACTATCGGACTTGAGGATTGTCGAACAGGGCCTTTACAAACGCCCTTGCAAAGAACACTATCGAATCCTTCAGTCATTCAGGAACTTTCTTCAAGAAGGGCAACAAGGTCCTGCCGAATGGCTTGAGCGCTTAAATCTTCCGGTCGGATAAGCAGGCGTGGATTACCCTCACGATCAAACACATAAACTGCGCCGCTGTGAGTGACGGCGTAATCACCTTCTGCGTCCGGTTCTTCATGCCCGAACGTGGTCCGGTATCGCTGGGTAAGTGTGCGTAGGTCAGAGGTTTTGCCGGTCAGCCCGACGATCCTTTCACCAAAAAAATTGACATACTCTGCCAGGCGCTCGGGCGTATCGCGCTGAGGGTCAACGCTGACGAACAGCGTAAGTACCTCCTCCTGGTTTTCCGGGCTCAGGCCGCTAACGGCCTGACTGAGTTTTTGCAGAGCAGTGGGGCAAACATCAGGGCAAGAGGTAAATCCGAAAA
>JABURI010000142.1 GCA_014762755.1 Marinobacter sp. | reverse complement strand
ACTCCAAGGTGATCGTGGCGATCAACAAGGACGAAGAAGCCCCGATCTTCCAGGTAGCCGACTACGGCCTGGTCGCGGACCTGTTCGAAGCAGTTCCGCAGCTGGAAGAAGAGCTGAAGAAAGTTCTGTAACTTTCTGAAAAGCTTAAAAGAAGGCGCCTCCGGGCGCCTTTTTTATTGATCTTTTCCTGCCCCGGCACCCATAATCATTTGAGGCAGAGATGGCAGGGAGCCACCTGTTATGGGCTGGGAATTGTTCTACCACGAAGCGGATGAAGGTATACGGGGAGCGGGCGAAACCCTTGCCGAGGCCTTCGAACAGGCGGCTATTGCCCTCACGGCGGTTGTCACCGAGCCTGAACTGGTTGCTCCGCGCATTCCCGTTTCCATCGAAGTCACTGACGACGATCCAAAATTCCTCTTTCTCGCTTTCCTGAATGCCATCATTTACGAGATGGCCGTCCGCCGGATGCTGTTTCACCACATTGACGTCACTATCGAAGGCTCTCACCTGAGAGGCGTTGCCCATGGTGAGCCGGTGGATATCGGGCGGCATCAACCGGCGGTGGAGGTCAAGGGCGCCACGGCAACAGAGCTGTTTGTCGGGCAGAAAGACGGGCACTGGCAAGCCCAGTGCGTGGTCGACGTCTGAACGCATCCAACTGGCACCGGGAGGCTGGCAATGGACCTATCCAGGCTGATCCAACGTGGCGAATACGAATGGGAGTTGCCTCAAAAGGGCAGTATGCGGGTACCCGGAATTCTCTATGCCTCCCGGGCCCTGGTCGAGGCCATGGACGAGAAGGTGTACGAGCAGGTCCGGAATGTGGCGACCCTCCCGGGCATCGTGGGCGCAAGCTATGCCATGCCGGATGCCCATTGGGGTTACGGCTTTCCCATTGGCGGCGTAGCGGCCTTTGACCCGGAGGAAGGTGGCGTGGTCTCCGCCGGAGGCGTTGGCTTTGATATTTCCTGCGGTGTGCGCCTGCTGCACACGGGACTGCACATCGAGCAGGTTCGGCCAATCCTTCCTGATCTGATGGATGCTCTTTTCAACACGATTCCCGCCGGCGTTGGCAGTGTCGGCCAGATTCATCTGACCGATCTGCGCATGAGCGAAATGCTCCGGGGCGGCGCCTGGTGGGCGGTTGAGCAGGGCTGGGGCAGGCCGGAAGACCTGGATCACATCGAGGAGCACGGGCGCATGGCTGGTGCAATGCCAGAACATGTCTCCCGGCACGCCCGGCGCCGCCAGTGCGATGAAATGGGCACGCTTGGTTCCGGAAACCACTACCTGGAACTGCAGGAGGTGGCTGATTTGTATGACCCAGGGACCGCAGAACGGTTCGGACTGAACCCCGGAGACGTCGTGATCAGTATTCATTGCGGGTCACGGGGCCTGGGACACCAGATCGGGACCGAGTTCCTGGTGGAAATGGCGAAAGCGGCCCAGGCTTCCGGGATTGCGCTTGCCGACCGGGAACTGGCCTGCGCCCCGGCAAACTCCGAGGTGGGGCAGCGCTACCTGGGCGCGATGCGCGCGGCGACCAACTGTGCGCTCGCAAACCGGGAAATCATCACGCACCTGGCGCGCCAGACGTTTGCTGAGATGGTACCGGAGGCCGACCTGACGCTGCTGTACGATGTCTCCCATAACACCTGCAAGGAAGAAATCCATACCGTTGATGGCCGGCAGCGCCGCCTGCTGGTTCACCGGAAAGGCGCAACCCGTGCATTTGGCGCGGGCAACGAAGAATTGCCGCCCGAGTTCCAGCAGACCGGCCAACCAGTCCTGATCGGCGGCTCCATGGGCACAGCTTCCTATGTACTGGCGGGGTTGGCCGAAAACGAGGAGAGGTCCTTTGGGTCTGCCTGCCACGGGTCGGGCCGGGCTATGAGCCGCAGGCAGGCCAGGAAACTCTGGCAGGGCCGCAAACTGGTGGATGATCTGAGGGGGCGGGGCATCCATGTCCGGAGCCCCAGTATGCGTGGGGTTGCCGAGGAAGCGCCGGATGCCTACAAGGACGTCAACGAGGTGGTGGAATCCGCCGAAATGGCCGGGCTGGCCCGACGGGTTGCCCGGCTGCGTCCACTGGGTGTGGTCAAAGGCTGACCGTTTATTCGTCGCAGGAATACCCCATCAGGGACAGACCTTCGAGCAGGTAATCGGGTAACAGCGGGTGGGCGATCAGGTAATCGGCGGTCGTTTCGTTCCATGCTTCCGCCGCATAATTCAGAGCCGCTTTCCATTCCTCGACATCGTAATCGCCGCGACCAAGCCATAGCAGCGCCACCACTTGCTGCTGCTGATCGGGCTCCAGGTCGGTAATCACCGAGCGGAACTCCTCCAGAGTGGAATCTCCGGCGTGGGAGGCAAGCATCTGGACATGCCAGTCTTCGCTTGCATCACCGGAATCGGTCGGAATGACCACCTGTTCCTGGGCATGAAACTCCCGCGCCAGCTGGACCAGGTGGCAGACGGTGTCCGGATTGACATCAAGCATGAGCAGTTCCTCCAATGGTCCTTCATCGTCTACTTTATAGACAATAGCTGATGGACAAGCGATGAAAAAGCAACCCCTGAAACTCTTTCTCGCCGGTGACGTGATGACCGGGCGGGGCATCGACCAGATCCTGCCTGTTCCCTCGAATCCCCGGCTCTACGAGTCCTGTGTGATGGACGCGCGGGACTACATTGCTCTGGCGGAACGGACCTCGGGCCCGATACCCCGCGACGTTTCCGGAGACTATATCTGGGGCGACGCTCTGGCAGAGCTGGATCGGCTCAACCCCGACGTTCGCATCGTGAACCTTGAAACCAGTGTCACAACAGCCAGCAAGCCCTGGCCTGGCAAGGGCATTCATTACCGGATGCACCCGGACAATCTGGATTGTTTGTTGGCGGCACGCCTCGATATCTGTGGGCTGGCCAACAACCACGTTCTCGATTGGGGGCGGGAAGGACTCGAGGAATCCCTGAGAGTACTCCACGCTGTCGGGCTACACACGCCTGGCGCCGGTCGGGATGAGAGCGAAGCGAGAGCTCCGGCGGCCCTCCGGCTTGCTGGAGGGGGCAGGCTGCTGGTGCTTGCCTGCGGCCTGACGTCGAGCGGAATCCCCGAGGATTGGGCGGCAGGCCCGGGCCGCAGTGGGGTTTTCCTGTTACCGGGTCTGGGCGACGCCTCGGTGAACGAGGTTGCGAGGATCATCGGCCAGGCCAGGCAACCCAGTGACCGTGTTCTGGTGTCGGTCCACTGGGGTGGGAACTGGGGCTATTACGTGGAGGACGAGGAACGGTTGTTCGCCCGCCGGCTGATTGAAGAGGTCGGTGTCGATGTGTTTCACGGGCATTCCTCCCACCATCCCCGGGGTATCGAGGTCTGGAAAGGCCGGCTGATTCTCTATGGCTGTGGTGACCTGATCAACGATTACGAGGGTATCCGCGGTTATGAGGCCTTTCACCCCGAGCTATCCCTGCTGTATCTGCCAACCATTGATGCTGACAGCGGGCTGCTGACGAGTCTTACGATGGTTCCCATGCGTATGGAGCGGTTCCGGTTGAATCATGCCACCGGGCAGGAGCAGGACTGGCTGCATGGTCGGCTGAATGAGGTTTGCCGGGAGTACGGGACGGCCCTGGAAAAGGGGCCTGACGGATCGTTTGAGCTGGCGTGGTAGTTCGCGCGGCTTAGCGGGACTGGTCGTCAGTGTTCCGGGGCCGGCGACTCTGGCGGGAGATGATGCGTTTCTCGACCTTACTGATGACGAGGGTATCCGCCAGGATGTGCAGGGCCCGGTTGGTGGTCCGGACTGCGCTATATATCTCGCTGCTGGTCTGATCGTGGGTCGTCCGGGCCTTCATGGCGTTTTTCCGGAAGTCTTCGTCCCTGGAAAACAGGTCGATCAGCCCGAAAGTGGTGTTTGAAATGGCCTTGTGGACCTTTTCCACGGCACTTGTTCCGCCGGAGACGGTCTCCTCCAGCAGCTTTGCCCGGTTGCGCACTTCCATCAGGTCCATCCGGCTCTTCTGAATGGCGCTGCGGGCCACTATCCGGTGGCTGTTGACTTGCCTGAGCATGATACGGCAGGCCTGCAGTTGCCGGAATACCAGCACCAGCGCGACCAAAGTGCCCAGCAGGAGAAGGGAAATAAGCAGTTCAGTAACCATGCCCTGAAGCCTCAGCGGTATTCGAGCTGCATGTAAACGTCGATTTCCCGGTCCTGAAGCTCTTGTTCGAGCTCTTTCATGACTTCCTGGTACACCATCTTGCTGACCATGACCGGCAGTCGGTCCGCCAGGATGCGCGCAGAGCGGGATTCCCGCTTGGCGACGGCAATCGGGTCGAGCACTTTGAGCGTAAGCACCAGTTCCGGATCGGAGCCGGATTCATCGATGCTGTCCTGTTCCATAATCTGACGTATGACTTTCCTCTGCTCGAGGATCTGCCAAAAAAGAAAGCCGCTGAACAGGGCCAGAATAACGCTGAGGATCAGTAATAATGTCAGCAACGGAGGCCTCCAGCCTGGTTTTCGGGGTCAGCGGCCAGTGTGCAGCAACCGGCAAGTCAAACGATTGGCCGAACCGACGCAGCCTCCGGAGAAACTCGGAAACTGGAAGCAATGCACAAAGCTGCTACCTTGATTTGCAGCTGTTGCGTCATATTCGGAGAATCAATCGGTTAGCGTAACTTCATATTACAAGGAACCCAGCAATGGTCTGGATCAAGGCGTTTATAGCAGGATTTCTGGCAACCCTGATTTTCCACCAGGGACTGTTCATGGTGTTTTACCTCGCAGGCATGGTGCCCACCGAGCCATTCAACATGGCACCCGTACCGCCCTTTGGTGTGCCCCAGGTTGTATCCCTGGCTTTCTTTGGCGGCCTGTGGGGCATGGTGCTTTGGCTGATACTGGGTCGGCTGTCGGGAATCGGGTTCTGGTTTGGCCATATTTTTTTGGGCGCCCTGGCACCGACTGCTGTCGCCATGCTTATGGTGTTTCCTCTCAAGGGTCTGGAGGTGACCGCGCAGACCTGGACCGGCGGCCTGATACTCAATGGTTTCTGGGGGCTGGGGGTTGCGGTTCTGATGCGCCTGATGGGCGCACGCCCGAACGCCTGAGCCCTATACTCAATTTCTGAATACAAGGAGAGGAACTCCGATGGCAGAGACAACGAATAGCAATTATGACCTCGTCGTGTTCGGGGCCACCAGCTTTGTCGGGCAGATACTGACCCGCTACCTGCTCGAGACCTACGGTGTGGGGCAATCGGTCAACTGGGCCATTGCCGGCCGTTCCAGCCATAAGCTCGAAGGCGTGAAGAGCGAGCTGGGCAACAAAGCCCGGGATCTTCCGGTTATCCTCGCCGATGTCTCCGATCAGGGCTCCCTTGAAAAACTGTGTGGCCAGACCCGGGCGGTGATCTCTACCGTCGGCCCCTACGCGCTCTATGGTGAGCCGATGGTGCAGGCCTGTGTCCGTTCCGGTACCGACTACTGCGATCTGACCGGTGAGGTCCAGTGGATCCGCAAGATGATTGAACGGTACGAGGAGGAAGCCAAGTCCTCGGGCGCTCGCATCGTGCACTGCTGTGGTTTCGATTCCATTCCCTCCGACCTCGGGGTCTCGTACCTGCAGCAGCAGGCTGAGGAGACCTTCGGCACCCCCTGTAAGGATGTTCGTATGCGGGTCAAGGCCGCCAAAGGCGGGCTTTCCGGCGGTACCGTGGCGTCCATGATCAATATCGCGAAAGAGGCGGGCGCCGACCCGGCACTGCGCAAGGAACTGGCCAATCCGTTTTCTATCAGCCCTGCGGAGCACCGCTCACAAACCCGTCAGCCGAGCCTGAAAACCGCCGAGTTCGACAGGAACTTCCAGGTCTGGCTGGCGCCGTTCGTGATGGGTGCCATCAACACCCGCGTGGTGCACCGTTCCAACGCGTTGCAGGACGCGCGCTACGGTAAGGAATTCACCTACGACGAAGCCATGATGACCGGTCGCGGCCTGAAGGGGAGGGCCAGTGCCTACGCAATGACAGCGGCACTGGGCACCTTCTTCACGGCCTCCGCCGTCAAGCCCACCCGGTGGATGGTCGAGAAGCTGGTACCCAAGCCCGGTGAGGGCCCGAGCCCTGAAGAACAGCGCACCGGATTCTTCGATATCCGCTTTGTCGGGCGGACTGAAGATGGCAAGACCATAATCACCAAGGTCACCGGCGATCGTGACCCCGGCTATGGCTCCACCGCGAAGATGCTTGGGGAAGCCGGTATGTGCCTGGCGTTTGATGTGCCTGCCGACGAACCCGGCGGATTCTGGACGCCGGCGTCATTGCTCGATGGGGACCTGCTGAAACGGCTGACCGAAAAAGCGGGCCTGACCTTCGAAGTGGTCGAAACCCGCTAGGACGGTCATTACTCCAGGTGAATCACATGGTCGGTGGTCGGCAGGGCCTCCGACCCGTGGGCAAGGCTGACCACCGTTTTTCTTTCCAGCCAGCGCTCCAGGCGCTTGCTGATACGGCTTCGGGTGTCTGCGTCGAGACCGGTGAAAGGTTCGTCGAGGATCACCAGCGGCGCCGGATTCAGCAACACCCGCGCCAGCGCCACCCGGCGGGCCTCACCGCCGGAAAGGCGGCTGCCGGTATTGCCTATCCAGGTATCCAGTTGCTCGGGCTCCCGGGCAAACCGGTCCCCCAGATCCACCAGTTCCAGCACCTGCCACAACTCGGCATCGGTGGCGGCCGGGTTACCAAGTTCCAGATTGGCTCGCAGGGTGTCATCGAACAGTACCGTCTGCTGGGTCAGGTAGGCACAGGGTTGCCGGGCGAGATCTCCCCGGGAGGGTGGTAACAGCCCAGCCAGAGTATCCGCAAGGGATGACTTGCCACTGCCCGAGCGGCCCAGAATTCCGATCCGCTCTCCCCGTGTCAGGGTGAGGTCGAAATGGGTCAGAATAGGTGCGAAGCCCTCGTGTCGAACGGCAATATCCCGCGCCGCCAGGGCCAGATCATCGGGCGGTTCTGCCGTTTCGGTTTTACCGCCCTCTGCCGCCGGCACTGCATCCCGATTCAGACGCGCGGCCGAGGAGACCGTGCTGCCAAGTTTGCCAAAGGCTTCCGGCAGCATCGAATAAACTTCGGCGAGGCCCAGTATCGCGATCGGGAGCAGCACCAGCACCGGGCCCGAGATGGCCCCGATCTCGAATAGCCCGTAGCCGGCCCATAGTGCAAACACAGCGCTCAGGTTGATCAGCAGGTGACTGATGGCCTGGTGCCACCCAACCTTTGAATCCACGTCAACCTGCTCCGAATTCATCTGGTGAGCCTGGCGCAGCAACCAGGCACCGTGACGCCCGGTTCGCCCGGCAGCGCGCAATTCCGCGAAGCCTTCAATATGCTCGACCACGGCGGTGCGCAGTGCCTCCTGACGGTCAGCTTGCCGATAGGAAGGTTCACGGGTACGGACATAAACGGCCACCGTGGCCAGCACAAAGGCGAGGGTGGTGATAGCCAGCAGACCCAGCGCCACGGCGCCACTGAACAGTACCCAGGCGAGCAAGGCCACAAGCAAGGTGATACCCCCTGCCAGGGCTGCAGGCGCGATGACCCTGAGGTAGATGGTATCCAGAGCATCCACATCGCTGGTCAGGCGCGACAGCCACTGGGCTCCCGATAATCTGGACTGACCGGTTCGGCTGGCTCCGGCCAGCCTGCGGAAGAGCGCTACCCGGATATCCGTGAGCAACCGCAGCACGGTGTCGTGGTTATAGACCCGTTCCAGATACCGGGCCACCGTCCGGGAGACGGCAAAGAACCGGATGCCGCCGCCGGGAACGTAAAGATTGACCGCCACCTGGGTGCCGGCCGCAAGCAGGATGCCGGCAATGGCGGTGTCCGTGATAAACCAGCCGGACAATGCCAGCAGGCCGATGCCGGATGCCAGGGTTGCCAGAATCAGCACGCCGCCCAGGACCAATCGCCAGGGGCGTTGGAAGATCAGGGCAAGCCAGGGAGTCAGTTCACGCATCCGCTACCTCCCCGGTGTCGACAGCCAGGACACGATCCGCAAGGGTGAGCAGGGCGTGATGATGGGTTGAGAAGACCAGGGTCTTGCCCGCCTCTGAAAATTTGCGAAGACTTTCAAGAACAAAGATCTCGCTGGCTGAATCGAGGCCGGCGGTGGGTTCGTCCAGGAGGATCAGGTCGTAGTCCGCCAGGAAAATCCGGGCCAGGCTGAGGCGCCGCGCCTGACCACCGGACAGGCCCCGCCCCTGATCCGAAACCGAGCTGTAGATACCATCCTCCCGGCTGTCTACCAGATCGCCAAGGCCAACGCGCCGCAGCGCCGCGTCAATGGCAATGTCGGAGGCATCCGGAGAAGTGAGCCGGAGGTTGTCGGCCCAGGTGCCGTGAACCAGAAAACCTTTCTGGCCCAGCCAGCCAAAACCAGCTTTTCCCGGCGGCTGCCCGAACACCCGGATTTCCCCCGAGTCCGGCACCAGAAAACCGGCCAGCAGATACAACAGGGTGGATTTCCCGCCGCCGGACGGTCCGGTGAGGGCAACAGCGTGGCCTTTTTCGATCTTCAGGTTCAGATCCGTAAACCAGGGCGAAGCATCGCCCGGGTGGGTATAGCACACATTGGTGAGCGTGATGAGATTGGCCGGCCCTGCGGTGGTGTCAGTGGCCGGCTGTGGTTTCAAGTCATGGGAACCGGCAGGGTACTCCCGAAGCCTCGCTAGAATTTCCGTACCGGCACCAAGCGCCGCGGCCCGGTCGTGGTAATACTGCGACAGGGTCCTCAGGGGTTGGAAGAATTCCGGTGCCAGCAGAAGAATCAGTAATCCGGTGAACAGGGTCAGCTCATCCGCAGGCCCAAAGCTGATGTACCCCAGCAGACCAAAGCCGATGTAGATGGCGATCACCGCAATGGCCACCGACGCGAAGAACTCCAGGACCGCCGAGGAAAGAAACGCAATTTTCAGGGTTTTCATGGTGACCACCCGGTAGCGGTCCGAACGGAGGGCGAGGAGGTTCGCGGCGGATTCAGTCTGGCCGAACAGCTGCAGGGTGGTGAGGCCGCGCACCTTGTCCAGGAACTGCCCGGACAGCCGGCTGATGGTCTCGAAATGTTGTTGATTCAGTTTTTCCGCGCCCATGCCCACCAGGGCCATGAACAGGGGAATCAGCGGTGCGGACAGCAGCAGAAACACGGCGGCCAGCCAGTCGAGCCAGAACACAAGTGCCAGAATGAGCAAGGGCACGATCACCGAGAGCTGCATCTGGGGCAGAAAGCGGGCGTAGTAGCCGTGCAGGGCCTCCACGTGGTCAATCCACTCCCGGGCAAGGGCCCCGGCGGACTCCTGGCCCATGGCAACGGGGCCCACGGCCTGCCAATGCCGGTGAATCTGCCGGCGGGCAGTCCGGCGAACGCGCTTGCTGCACTGGGCCGCAAGCCGGGTTTGCAGTCCCTGGAACAGTGCCCGGATAACCAGGGTGATGATCAGGGCGATAAAGAGGCCTGTCAGCTCAGAGACAGCAACCCCCTCGATCACCCCGAGATGAACGATGCGGGCCAGCAGGATCATCTGAACAATGGTCGCCATGCCGGCCAGGGTGCCGGTCAATACGGCACCCTGCACCCATCGACGATTGCCCGTGGCAAGCTCCGTGAGCCAGCGGCGAACGTTTCGCTGCTCCGGAGCCGTCACTTAGTGGTATCCCTCACCGGCACGTACCTTGCCGCGGAACACCCAATAGGTCCAGGCGGTGTAGGTCAGCACGATCGGGATTACGAACAGCAGGCCCAGCAGCAGGAACAGCTGGGACTCGTAGGCCGAGGCCGCCTCCCACAGGGTGTACTCCGGGGGCACCACGTACGGCCAGCGGCTCACTACCAGGCCCAGGTAGGTGGTGACGAACAGCCCCATGGTGGCCACAAACGGCATGCCCTCGAGGCGGTTGCGCACCGACCGGAAGATCTGGAACGCACACAGCAGGGTCAGCACCGGCAGCACCCAGATCACGGTCAGGTTGGAGAACCAGCGCTCGCGCACCAGATCGTCCACGAACGGCGTCCAGACACTGATGATGCCGAAGATGATCAGCACCGCCGCCAGCAGAGGCAGGGTGATCCTGTAGGCCCATTCCTGCAGCCGGCCTTCGGTTTTCATAATCAGCCAGGTGGAACCCAGCAGGGCATAGCCCGCGAGCATACCCAGGCCGGTGAGGACCGTGAACGGGGTCAGCCAGTCCAGGGCGCCGCCGACGAACACGCCGTCCACGGTGTTGAAGCCCTGGATGTAGGCCCCGACCACAGCGCCCTGGGCGAAGGAGGCAATGGTGGAGCCGCCGGCAAAGGCCCAGTTCCACAGGTACCGGGAGGTGCGGGCCTTGAACCGGAACTCGAAGGCCACGCCCCGGAAGATCAGACCAGCCAACAGCAGGAACACGCCGATGTACAGGGCCGGCAGGAAGATGGAGTAGACCATCGGGAAGGCAGCCAGCAGCCCGGCTCCGCCCAGCACCAGCCAGGTCTCGTTGCCGTCCCACACCGGGGCCACCGAGTTCATCATGGTGTCCCGGTCTTCTTCGCTGGGGGCAAAGGGGAAGAGAATGCCGACCCCGAGGTCGAAGCCATCCATCAGCACATACATGATGATGCCGAAGCCGATAATGAATGCCCAGATCAGGGGCAGATCAAACAGTTCCATAATCAGTGACCTCCCTGCTTGGCCGGGTTGCTGTGGTCGTCATCGCCGTATTCGAACGGCACGTGGGCGGCAGAGAACGGCCGGGCCGGGCGTTCGGCCTCGTGTTCTTCCTCGCCATGCTGATCTTCAAGCCCCACATACAGCACCCGCATCAGGTAGTAGACGCCGGCGGAGAACACTGCCGCATAGACCACGATGTAGCCGATCAGGGTGAACAGTGCCATGCCCCCGGTCAGCGATGGGGTCACCGCCGCTGCCTGGTCCATGATGCCATACACCAGCCACGGGGCGCGGCCCACCTCGGTGACAAACCAGCCGGTCAGCACCGCGATGAACGGGGCAATGCTCATCACCCGCAGCACCTGCAGGAACCAGGGCGACTGGAAGTAGCGGCCGCCGCGGCGCAGCGCCAGGCCGGTCAGGCCCACCAGGATCATCAGGGTGCCAATGCCGACCATGATCCGGAACGACCAGAACACGATGGCCACCGGTGGCTGTTCCTCCCGGGGCACGTCCTTCAGGCCCGGAACAACCCCGTCCCACTCGTGGGTCAGGATCATGCTGGCCAGGCTGGGAATGCCGATCTCGAAATGGTTGGTCTGGGCTTCCTGGTCCGGAATGGCAAACAACAGCAGCGGCACGTTGGAGGAGGTCTCCCAGTTGCCTTCCATCGCCGCCACCTTGGTGGGCTGATGCTCCAGGGTGCTCAGTCCGTGGAAGTCACCGACCACCAGCTGGGCCGGAGCGATGAACAGGATCAGCCACAGGCACATGGACAGCGCCTTGCGGTTGGCTTCCACTTCGCGGCCTCTAAGCAGGTACCAGGCACTGACGCCGGCCACCACGAAGCTGCCGGTCAGGAACGAGGCCAGGCCCATGTGCATGAAGCGGTACGGGAAGGACGGATTGAAGATCGCCTCGCTCCAGGAGGTGACGTGGAAGATCCCGTCACGCAGCTCGAAGCCGGCGGGGGTCTGCATCCAGCTGTTGGCGGCGAGAATCCAGAACGACGAGATGAAGGTGCCGGTGGCTACCATGATGGCGGCAAACAGGTGCACACCGGGCGGGACCTTGTCCCGGCCAAACAGCAGCACACCAAGGAACGCAGCCTCCAGGAAGAAGGCGGTGATCACCTCGTAGCTGAGTACCGGCCCGAGGAAGTTGGCGGTGGCCTGGGAGAAGTTACTCCAGTTGGTCCCGAACTGGAACGACATCACGATGCCCGAGACCACGCCCATGCCGAAGACCACGGCAAAGACCTTGGTCCAGAAAGTAGACAGCTTCAGCCACACCGGATTGCCGGTCTTGAAGCCCAGGCCCTCCAGAACGGCAATATAGGAGGCCAGCCCGATGGTAAACACCGGAAAGATGGCGTGAAATGACACCACGAACGCGAACTGGATTCGCGATAGTAGGAGAGGATCAAGTTCCATGGGAACCTCCGGTAAAACCACACATCACAAATAGAGCGAGCCCTACGGGCACCCGCCCAGCCGCTGCCTTAGCTCATATTGTTATGTTGTAATTACCGGCAGATGGGTAACATGCTACTAAACAGCGCGACAAAGCCGATAGGTCAGATTGTCGCACTGCTTGATTTAAAACAATTATGGTGAAGCCAATGAGCTTTTACGAAGACCGGATACTCCCACACATCATAGACAAGGCCTGCTCCATGGGCCAGGTGATGAAGCTCCGGAGCCAGGTGGTGCCAAACGCCCGGGGAACCGTGCTGGAAGTGGGCATGGGGTCGGCCATTAATGTGGAATTCTACGATGCAGACAAGGTCGACCTCGTTTACGGACTGGAGCCATCGGAAGGCATGCGCCGAAAGGCCCAGCCGAATCTGCAGCGGTCACCGGTAAAGGTCGAATGGCTGGACCTGCCAGGCGAGAAGATCCCCCTCGAGGACAACACGGTCGACACGGTCTTGCTCACCTTCACCTTGTGCACCATTCCGGACTGGTACGCTGCACTGCAGCAGATGAAACGTGTCCTCAAACCAGACGGGGAGCTGATCTTCCTGGAACACGGGGAATCGGAACACCATGGCGTGCGAAAATGGCAGCACCGCATTACCCCCACCTGGAGAAAAGTGGCCGGCGGGTGCCACCTGAATCGTCACATCGCAGACCTGATCCGCGAAGCCGGCTTTGAAATACAGGAACTGGAAAACCTTTACATTCCCAGTGCCCCGAAAATCGCCGGATACATCTACAAGGGCAGGGCAGTAAAGCCTGCAGAGGCCTGACAGCACCCGGATTCAGAATTGCGTTACGGCACATGGCCTTATACAATTCTGCCCCTCAAAACCTCCCTCCGAATGCCCGGATGGTGAAATTGGTAGACACAAGAGAC
>JABURI010000098.1 GCA_014762755.1 Marinobacter sp. | reverse complement strand
TGCGGTCCCGGCGGGTGGCCATGGTGGTGGACTACAGCCCCTGGCTGGAGGGCCGCCCCATCGGTGTGAACGTCATGGAAGCGATGATCAGCGCGGCGTTGTCACGGACCCCCGAGCAACTGGGCGCGGACGACTTCCTCGACGTTATCCAGAGCCTGGGTATCGAGCCCCGGATCCTGTATCCGAACGGTTACCGGCGGGTGAACCGGTTTGCCTTCGTCATCCATCCGTTGTCCCAGCAATACCTGACCAAGACCCCGCCGCTGGACTGGATTGCCAGCGTATCGCCACCGAAAGTCATGGATCTGGTGGAGAAGGCCATTGCCTACACGCCGCCGTTTGTCTATTCGAAGGTTTCCGGCATCCGCTCACCGACCGGCGATGAAGTGGAAGGCTGGCTGATTACGGTAGGCGGCACGCCAAGGGAGATCATGGCCCATGGCCCGGAATTCACCTACAGCCGGTTGCTGGCGGCCGCCAAACTGGCCAAGAAGCTGGGTGCCCAGATCATGGGGCTCGGCGCGTTCACAAAGGTCGTGGGGGATGCGGGCATCACCGTGGCCAAGCGGGCGCCGTTGCCGATCACCACTGGTAACAGTTACAGCGCCTCCGGAGCTCTCTGGGCCGCCCACGATGCGGCGAAGAAGGTAGGTCGTGTTCATGTTGGTGAAAGCGGCAAAATGGCCGGCAAAGCCATGGTGGTGGGCGCTACGGGGGCGATTGGTTCGGTCTGTGCCCGGCTGCTGGCCAAGGCGGTGGATGAAATCTACCTGGTAGCGCCGGAGGCGGCAAAACTGCTCGCCCTCAAGGAGAGCATCGAGCAGGAAACACCGGGCGCGGTGGTCCACGTGGCAGCAACAACGAACCGGGACCTGGCGGATATGGACATGATCGTGACCGCCACCTCCGGCGCCGGCAAGCGCATCCTGGATATCATGAAAGTGAAGCCCGGTTGCGTGATCACCGATGTGGCCCGGCCCCTGGACATCCCGGCGGAAGATGTCGCCAAGCGGCCGGACGTGCTGGTCATTGAATCCGGGGAAATCCAGCTGCCGGGTAACCCGAAGATGAAGGACATCGGGCTGCCCAAAGGCATTGCCTATGCCTGCCTGGCGGAAACGATCGTGCTGGCGTTGGAAGGGCGGTTCGAGAACTTCACCCTGGGCCGGAATATCGAGTGGGAGAAAGTGCGGGAAATCTACAAGCTGGGCCTGAAGCACGGCATGGAACTGGCGTCCATCTCCGGTGTGAACGGGGTCTTCACCGAAGAAGACTTCGAGCGGGTGAGGACGCTGGCAGAGCAGGCAACAGAGGAGCCCGCCTGAGCGGGCTCCGGACTCAGCCCACTCCGTGGGCGCGGAAGTGCTCCACGTAGGATTTGTCGACTTTCAGGATGTGGTGAGTCAGCCAGTCCTTCAACAGCTCCAGGGTTTCTTCGCCGGCTGAGTCGCCGTTCTCGTGGCGTTCGATCAGACTCATGATCTGGCCGGTGAACTTGTTGTGTTCGGCCTTGTGGGCGTCCGTCTCCGGGTAGCCCAGGCGCAGGAAAAGGTCCTCCTCCACAATAAAGTGGTTCATGGTGTAATCCATGAGGGACTCCAGAATCTCGCTGGTTTTCTCCTGATCTGCGCCTCCCTCCAGTGCGTCATGCAGCTGGTTGGTCAGATCCACCAGCCACTTGTGTTGCTCATCAATCTCTCCGATTCCGACTTCAAGCTCTTTACTCCACGGCCAGAATGTCATCGGTATCTCCCCTGTATTGCTGTTTCTAGTTATGGTTTCGAAACCATCCTATGAACAGGCATTCATGGGGTTATTGACCGACGTCAAGGAACACGGGCCGGATACCCCGAACACCAGGCAGGATCGGAAAATTTGCAATATCCGGACAGACCGAATGCTCAGGTGGAAGGATCCAATACCCCAGCGTACCTCACGCCACTGAGCAGCGCCATATCCCGGTTCCAGGTGGAAAGGTCGTCAATGGAGAACTTGCCCAGGCTGTCGTGGCCACAGGCCCGCGCCATCACCTGCATCAGTGAAACCGAACCCTGTAGGAAGTTCTTCAGCTGATGGGCGGATTTGTCCACGTTCAGGCGCTGGCGCAGATCCTTTTTCTGGGTGGCAATGCCGGCCGGGCAGTTGTTGGTATTGCAGATGCGCGCAGCGACACACCCGATGGACTGCATGGCGCTGTTGGCGACGGCAATACCGTCCGCGCCCAGGGCCAGGGCCTTCACAAAGTCCATTGGCACACGCAGGCCACCGGTGACAATCAGGGTGACGCGACCGCTGGCGCCATGGTTATCCAGGTAACGGCGTGCCCGGGCGAGGGCCGGGATAGTGGGCACACTGATGTGGTCCCGGAAAATCTCCGGCGCTGCACCGGTGCCACCACCACGGCCATCCAGGATGATGTAATCGGCACCGGCATCCAGGGCAAACTGGACATCCCGTTCGATGTGGTTGGCGCTGAGCTTGAAGCCCACCGGAATGCCGCCGGTGATCTCCCGGACCCGACCGGCGAAGTCCCGGAAATCCTCCACGGAATTCAGATCTTCGAACGTGGGTGGCGACACGGCTGGTTCGCCCTCGGGTATGCCCCGCACCTCGGAGATCCGGCCGGTGTTCTTGTTGCCGGGCAGATGGCCGCCGGTGCCGGTTTTCGCACCTTGACCGCCTTTGAAGTGGAAGCTCTGGACCTTCTTGAGCAACTCTTCCTCATACCCGAATTTGGCACTGGCCAGTTCGTAGAAGTAGCGGGAGTTCTCCTGCTGCTCCTCCGGCAACATGCCGCCTTCGCCGGAGCAGATGCCGGTGCCGGCCAGTTCCGCACCCCGGGCCAGGGCGATCTTGGCTTCCTCGGACAGAGCACCAAAACTCATGTCGGACACGAGCAGAGGCATGCTCAGCGTCAGCGGCTTCTTCGCTTCCGGCCCCACCACCAACTCGGTGGCAACATCCACGTCTTCCATCAACGGTTTGTTGGCCATCTGGGCCACCATGATCTGCAGATCATCCCAGTGGGGCAGGGTGTGGCGCGGCACGCCCATGGCGGTGACGGGGCCGTGGCTCCCCATGCTATCGAGGCCTTCGCGAGCAAGCTGATGGATGAACTCCACCGTGGGCTCTTCTTTGGTCGCTTTGGCCTTGGGGGCCTTGCCCTGTTCTCCGGAATTGCCGGATTCCTCGGAATCGCCGGAGGTTTCCGGTGCTTCCTTGCCCACCAGATCATCACTGAATTGCTGGTGGGTGCCGTCGCAATACGGTGGGTTGGCGGTCTGCTTGCACTGGCACAGCACCGCTTCTTCATTGTCTTCTGCCACGAATTTCTGGGGCGTGATGCCGGTTCCGGCGTGGGAGCCATCACAGAACGGCTGATTATCCGAGCGGCCGCAGGCGCAGAACAGATATTCCTCGCCTTTCTCCAGCTTGACCTTGGTGGGCTTGTTGTCGGCAATGACTGGCTTTCCCATGGTGCAGGCTCCTGAACCGGTGACTGATATGTGGATACAGGGGTGTACGTTGGCCGATCGCAGATCGGACCAATACCGGGGAAAGTGTGGTTGAAGGGGACGAATCCCGCCAATGGGCGGGAATTCGATTATTTCGCCAGATGTTCTGTCAGGAAGGCGGCAACCGTTTCGAGGATTTTGGGCTGCTGCTCCCGGTGGGGAACGTGGCCACAGCGCTCGACAATGGCCTGGGCGGAGGGCCCCTGAACCCCTTCTGCGATTCGCCGGGGAAACTCAAGGGTACCGAATTCATCGTGGTCGCCATGAATGGCCAATACCGGACAGTGCACATGCTGCAGGAAAGGCTCCAGGTTCCAGTGGTGGAAGCTTGGGTCCAGCCAGACCTCGGTCCAGGCCTCCAGCACCCAGCGCGCCTTTTCGCCGTGGTAGCGGGCCAGCTTGTCCATTTGCCCTGGTTTCTGGAACTGGGCTTTCGCGGCCCGGATGCCGTCCAGGGTGTGTTCCTCCACAAAGGCCTGGGAGGCCTCGGTAATGACCAGTTCGCAGTCCTCACCAAACCGACCGGCAATCATGATCGCCATGGCGCCACCGACGCTGTGGCCGAATAGCATGAACCTGGTAAAGCCCAGGGCTTCCTGCAGGGCGGGGAAATAGATTTCCGCCTCTTCCTCGATGAAGCGTTGGGAGGGCAGCCCCTGGCGCGGCGAGGACTGGCCGAAACCGAGCCGATCGTAGGCAATCACCGGGCGTTCGAGCCGGCGCGCCAGCGCTTCGGGGAAATCGCGCCAGAGCTTCACGCTGCCAAGGGAGTCATGAAGCAGCACCATGGGCGCGCGGTCTTCGGTGCCGGCTGGGGACCAGGTGCGAACAAACAGCTCACCCCCGGGGACATCAATAAAACGGTCCTGGACGTTCAAGACAGGTTCTCCAGATTCATTCAATTTCTAGTCAAACGGCAGAATGGCCGCAATCAGGCCACCAGTTCCCGCAGATCGGAAAGGAAACGGTCCACTTGGGCCTCGCTGGTGGACCAGGAGCACATCAGCCGGGCGCAGCCGCCGATGAAGTTGTAAAAGCGCCAACCCTTTGCCCTCAGTGCGGCCTGGACCGGTTCCGGCATCTCCACGAAGACCCCGTTCACCTGCCTGGGGTAGCGCAGGCTAACCCCCGGCAGGCCGGCCAGGCCCTTTTCCAGTCGCGCGGCGCAGGCATTCGCGTGGCGCGCGTTGGCCAGCCAGACATCGTTTTCCAGCAGCCCGCACCAGGGCGCGGAAATATACCGCATCTTGGAGGCCAGTTGCCCGGCCTGCTTGCAGCGCCACTCGAAGTCCTCGGCCAGGTCGCGGTTGAAGAACACCACCGCCTCGCCAAGGGCCAGCCCGTTCTTGGTGCCGGAGAAACACAGCACATCCACGCCGGCCTTCCAGGTGATCTCGGAGGGATGAACATCCAGTGCTGCCACAGCATTGGCGAAACGGGCGCCATCCATGTGGATGTTCAACCGGTGATTGTCCGCCACGGCCCGGAGGGCTTTCAGCTCCTCCGGGGCATAGACCGTACCCACCTCCGTGGCCTGGGTCAGGCTCAGGGCCTTGGGCTTGGGGTAGTGGATATCGGTGCGCTTGGTCACCAGGTGCTCGATGCTCGCGGGCGTGAGCTTGCCATCCGGACCTTCACCGAGTAGCAGTTTGGCGCCGTTGGAAGCGTATTCCGGCCCGCCGCATTCATCGGTCTCGATGTGTGCCAGTTCGTGGCAGATCACACTGTGAAAGGACTGGCCGATGGAGGCCAGGGCCAGGGAATTGGCGGCGGTACCGTTGAACACGAAATACACATCGCAGTCGGTATCGAACAACGAACGCAGGCCGTCCGCGGCCCGCTGGGTCCAGCTGTCCTCCCCGTAGGCGGGTTCATCCATCCGGTTCGCCTGCTCCATGGCAGCCCAGGCCTGGGGGCAGACACCACTGTAGTTATCGCTGGCGAACTGTTCGGAATCGGACACGCTCGTTACTCCTGTCTCGGGAATTGGGGTAACAGGTTACCGTTTTTTGATAACTGACAGCGAGTAGATGTTAGTCAAGGTCCAAGGATGTGGTCGACCGATTTGGCAGGCGGTCGACCAAGGTATGGGAGGGCTTGTCAGACTGCCGCGGCAGCCTTGTGGCTTGCGTGATGCGCACTGATGTGCCGGAGAAACTCCATTGTTTCCTTCGAGGAGATCTGTTTGTCCCCGGCTTTCGCGACAGTTTCAGCGCCAGTGAAAGAGACGATGTCTCCCATGCTCACCATACCGCAAAGCTGGTTGAACTGGTTGACGACAGGCAGGCGCCGTATTTCGTGTGCTTCCATCAACTCCAAAGCTTTGTTGATATCTTCGTCTGGTCCGCAACAATACAATTCCCGGTGGCTTGCAATGTCCTCTGCACGAATTTCCCACAAGGGTTTCGATTGCAGCGCAGCGCCCATGGCAATATCCCGGTCAGTAATAATGCCCAGTGGATGTTCCTGATCATCCACCAGCGGAATAGCGCCACAATCGTTGTTCCACATCATCATGGCGATGTCTTGCAGGGACGTTTGCGGCGAGCAACTCGCCACTTCAGTCACCATTAATTCGTTGACTTTCATTTGGATATCCTCCGTCCTGGGGCGGATGCCAGTCCCAATCTGTACTCAGATCTGATGAACGTCCATGACACAGATCAAAGCGATTAGCCTCCGGATTTCCCGGTAGGTTAAGCTTAGTCTGTTAATACCGGGGGTAGGTTCCATGAGTAACGTTTTAAAGGTCGCAGAACAGCAGTGCGATGCCATCAACGCGCCGTGCCCAGCCATCGAGAAGATTCTTACCCCTCGTGTGGCTGACCTGGGTGGGTTCTCCGTCCGCCGACTGCTGCCAACGGCGAAACAAAAAATGGTCGGCCCCTGGATCTTCTTTGATGAAATGGGGCCGGCGGCTTTCCCGGCCGGGGAGGGCATCAACGTGCGTCCTCATCCCCATATCGGCATCGCCACGGTGACCTATCTTTTCGAGGGCGAGATACTGCACCGCGATTCCGTGGGCAGCTACCAGCCGATCCGACCCGGTGACATCAACCTGATGGTTGCCGGCCGGGGCATCGCCCATTCGGAACGGGAGCGCCCGGAAATCACCGCTAAAGACCACCGACTGCATGGCCTGCAGCTCTGGCTGGCGCTGCCGGAAACCCAAGAGGAGACCAACCCGGCCTTCCATCATTATCCCAGTGACGATATCCCGGCAATTGATATCGACGGTGTTCCCGTGCGGGTGATGATCGGCAGCGCCTATGGGGTGACTTCCCCGGTGCGTAGCTTCAGCGAAACCCTGTACCTGGAGGCCACTTTGAAAGCCGGTCAGAGCCTGGAGTTGCCGGAATCCCCCGAGCGTTCCATCTACGTCGCCAGCGGGGCCCTTAAGGCGCACGGCTCGGAGCTACCGACTCACAGTATGACCGTGTTTGCTCCGGAGCCCGGCGTCAGCATTACCGCGACGGAAGATACCCGAATCGCCCTGATTGGCGGTGCGCCCGTGGGCCGGCGTTTTATCGAGTGGAACTTTGTGTCCTCGCGCAAGGAGCGCATCGAGCAGGCCAAGGATGACTGGCGGGCGGGGCGGTTTACGAAAGTCGTGGGGGATGAGGAGGACTATATTCCCTACTAGTGTCCACCCGCAATTTTGTTCAATACCATGAGCTCCGTTCGGGGCAGACTTCCCGTGTAACCCGAACGGAGACCCTTTCAAATGAGCCTTTCACTGATTCTGCCCATGTCCGCCTTTGCCCTGGCCGCATCCATCTCGCCGGGCCCCGTGAACCTGGTATGCCTCAGCAGCGGAACCCGTTACCCCGTCTCTCGCGGACTGATTTTCGTAAGCGGCGCCACCATTGGTTTTATCGCACTTTTCATTGCAGTGGGATTGGGGCTCTATTCACTACTGAACCTGATACCGGCTTTTGAAGCAGTGTTGAGATGGGCGGGGGTGGCGTTTCTGCTTTATCTGAGTGTGAAGCTGGCCCTGGACAGCGGTGAATTGCCTGAAAAGGCAGCAGAAAAGGCGCCTGGTTTCGGGACGGGGGCGCTGATGCAGTGGCTCAATCCCAAGGCCTGGTTGGCTTCGGTGTCTGGCATTGGCGCCTACACCAGCGCCAACGACTTGCCGCAGGTCCTGCTGTTCGCTTCGGTGTATCTGCCCATCTGCTGGCTCTCGTTGGCCTGCTGGGTATACGCCGGTGCCTTCCTCCGGCAACAGGTTCAGCGGCCAGTGGTCTTGGCCACCGTAAACCGGGTACTGGCTTTACTGTTGGCGGCCAGTTGCCTGTACCTTGTGGTCGGCTGACGCGCGTCGGTATTGGTTTGGGGTTGCTGCCATCAGCCGTTTGAAGGCGCGCTGGAAATGGGGCTGGTCGGCGAAGCCGGCATTCAGCGCGGCCTCGGCAATGGCCGTGCCGCTTCTCAGTTGTTGGCGGCCCAGCTGCACGCGACGGTTTACCAGGTAGGCGTGGGGTGTGAGTCCGAAATGTTGTTTGAACCCCCTTATCAGATGGCCCGGGCTGAATCCGGACAATTCGCATAAGGTATCAAGCGAGACATCATCCGCTGCGTGGTCGTCCAGAAAGCGGGCGAGGTCCGTGAGAATCTCCGGAGCCTTCGGTGCTGCCGCGACGGGTCGGCTCGCCAGTTCATGCATTAGGTCTGACAGAAATTCCACAACCTGCGACTGTTTCTCCAGCAACTCATACTCGGGTTCAAGCAGGCATTCAGCCAGGTTGCAGTAGCGTTCGAACCAGATCGGATCCGATATGACTGCAGTGGAGATGTCCCGCCACCGGCGTTCCGGCAGCAGTCCCGCCCGGAACCGAAGGTCCGTCAGCCACGCGGTATCCACATACAACATCAGATAAGCCCACGGCTGATTGTCGATGGGATTGCAGGTATGTACCCACTCAGGGTTCATCAGCACAAGATCCCCGGCCTGGACCCGGTAATGATCACTCCGGTACTCAAACGTACTCTCGCCACCGGTAATAGCACCCATCGACCACTGGGCGTGAGTATGGGGGGCATAGCAAACCTCGCGCCCGTCTGCGACCTTGCGCAGCTCCACATGGGGCAGACGGGCGTCTCGCCAGAAGATGGGCTTGCTGTTATTGGTGGCTGTTTTCATTTGAATTGGCGCTCGCGGTCAGCAAGAACACCGGATAGCTCCGGTCTTCTTTTTCAATGGCGCTGGCGGACACCACCTCCACTCCGGAGAAGCCTGCCCGTTCTGCAGCACGGGCGATCTCGTTCCGCTCAAAACCGAAATGGAAAACGCCGGTGTCTTCACTATGGAAGGTGCCGTCTTCCTTGTCCAGATCGGAAATGGCGATAAAGCCACCCGGCTTCAGCAGCTCCCGGAAGCGCCGGAACATGGCGTCGATATCCCGCACATGGTGCATGGTCATGGAAGAGATGATGCCGTCGAACCGCTCGTCAATGGACTCCTTCTCCAGATCAATCTCCTTGATCTCCAGCTCGCAGTTAAGAGAGGCCCGTTTTTCAGAGAGCTGGCGGTTCATGGAAGGGGAAATATCCACCGCCGTAATTTTCTTCACGTGAGGCGCGATCCGCTCCAGCAACAGCCCGGTTCCAGACCCGAAATCCATCAGGTGCATGGAGGGCTCGATGTGCGCCTTCTCCAGAATGGTGTTGGCGATGTTGGTGACGTTATCGACGCGATCGCGATTCTGCTCGTAGGTGTCTGCCTTGTGGGCGAAGTAGTCTTTGCTCATGGAGTTGGCCGTTTATGGTGGAGGAGAACTCCCCTGATTATGCGGCGTCTGAATTGGAGTTCAAGTTGGAATAAGCTAATTCCATATTTCCGTTCGCCAAGGCCACGGCAATAGCCCGGTAGCCTTTCTCGCTCGGATGATAGCCGTCGCTGGCCAGCAACGAGGTGTCGGTGATGGTCGGGTAGGTCAGATAGCGGAAATCGTCCGGAGACTGGTTGGCCAGGTTGCGATACAACTCGTCAAGCTGCCGTGCACGCCAACCCATGACGTGACGTAGGGGCGATGGCGGTGCCGTGAAGAGATGCATGGGTGGGACACTCAGTAGATACACGGGTGCCGGGTAGCGTTGGGAGAGGAGTTCACGAAGCGCCCACAGCTGCTCTCGGAACTGGTAGCGAGGGGTGAAACCAGTAGTATCGTTAACTCCCATGCTGAGTAACACCACATCCGCTTCCGGCAAATCTGCTTTTGCCAGCTTTTCGTTCAGCTCGCCCAGACGGATGCCGTTCACGCCAAACGTATGCCAGGCGATGGGCTCTCCGGAGCGTTCGTGCAGCTGCGACGCCAGTTGACTGGCCAGGCCCTGGTCATGGGTAGACACACCCACGCCTGCGGCCGTGGATTCCCCGATAACCAGCACCCGGAATACTGGCACGCCCTCGCCATACTGGCCGCCAGGGGAACCCTGGGCTTCCGGTAGCCGTGGCGTGTCCCGCCGGGCACGTTTGCCCTGGTACAGCAGTACCGGGAAGAGCAGTGCGGTGGTCAGCCAGAAGGGAAGGTGCATGGGAAAACCTCAATCAAGTACTAAGCGCCTTCTCAACGGCCTGAGCAGCGTGGATTTCAGTCGTGTCATAGAGGGCTACCGGCGTGTCCGATTGCTGGATCAGTAGCCCGATCTCGGTACAGCCGAGGATGACCGCGTTGCCGCCGCGGTCGGCCAGGGAAGTGACAATCTCCAGGTAAGCCTGTTTTGAGGCCTGGTTGATTGAGCCCTGGCACAATTCCTCATAAATGACCCTGTGGATGAGTTCGCGCTCCGGGTCATTCGGAACGATCACTCGGATGCCACAGTTCTCAAGGCGCTCTCGGTAAAAGTCCTGCTCCATGGTAAAGCGTGTACCCAGCAGTCCAACACTGGATACACCATCCCGCTTTAGAACGCCGGCCGTTGCATCGGCAATATGAAGCAGTGGAATCCCGATGGCCTGTTCGATCTCGGGCGCCACCTTGTGCATGGTATTGGTGCCGATAACCAGAAAATCCGCCCCGGCATCTTCAAGTGAGCGAGCGGCCCGGGACAGAATGCTTGCGGTCCCGGACCAATTGCCCTGGTGCTGGAGTGCTTCGATCTCGGCAAAATCGACGCTGTAGAGAATAAGTTTTGCAGAATGCAGTCCGCCCAGGCGAGCTTTCACGCCTTCATTGAGCAGCCGATAATAAGTCTGGGTTGATTCCCAGCTCATTCCGCCGAGAAGGCCAATGGTTTTCATATCTGGTAGCTTTGTATTCAGGATGCAGATTCCGGTTTGATGATCAGAAGGTTAGCAGGATCACCATGGTGAAGGACAACCTTCGCGTCTGAATTGCCGGCGGTAAACTCCAGAACCTGGCCTGGCCCCAGATCAAGATCCACGCGGCAAGCGTCACCGCAGAACAGGCTGATTGAGAGTTTGGCGGTATGGGTGTTTTCGATGCTGGCGGATTCGCCGGCGCCGATTCTTTCTCCGACATCGGGTAGATTAGTCATAAGGCGTGAGCTCCCTGCGTGTATGGGGACCAGGCCGAAATCATTCCGCTGGTCACTCACTAGAAAATAGTACGAGTTGACTCACACTGCTGCTTCAGCGCTCAAATTTTATCCATCGTCAGATACCATATTCCCTCTCTACCTTCGCCACCCGCACACGAAAGCTGGAGTACCATACCTGGTGGCCCAATCGCTGGGCCTCCTGATGCTCGGCATTCTTTTTCCAGTTGTGGATGGCCTCGAGGCTTTCCCAGTAGGAAACCGTAATGCCCAGACTTTCCCGGGCAGATTCCATACCCAGGTAACCGGGTTGCCGGGACGCCAACTGAGCCATACGCTCAGCCATTTCCCCATAGCCGTTGTCTCCTTCCGAGCGATGACTGCTGAAGATCACGGCGTAGTAGGGAGGGGCAGGAGTGTCAGCGATGTCCGTCATGGTTTCCTCGTGGCGTTTGTGTTTATCAATGACGCCGTGCCGGGCTCAAAGGTCTCCAGCTCGGTGCCAAGCAGGGCGCTGAATGGCTGGTTTCTCAATATCTTCTTTCCAAACTCCAGTAACTCACTCATTTCTTGAGTTCCTCGCAGATGACATCATTTGTGCCGTTCGTCGCAACTAGCCCCTTCGCGCCGCCTCAATGGTCGCAATATCGATCTTGCCCATTTCCATCATCGCTTCGAATGACCGTCTGGCGGCAGAGGGATCCGGGTCGGCAATGGCCTCGGTCAAAGCCACTGGCGTAATCTGCCACGAGATGCCCCATTTGTCCCGGCACCAACCGCAGGCGCTCTCTTCGCCGCCATTGCCCACAATCGCATTCCAATAGCGATCGGTCTCTTCCTGGTCGTAGGTGGCCACCTGGAAGGAAAAGGCTTCGTCGTGGGTGAAGGCGGGCCCGCCGTTGAGCCCGAGGCAGGGGATGCCCAGGACCGTGAACTGTACGGTCAGCACATCGCCTTTCTTGCCGGATGGAAAGTCACCCGGCGCACGGAGAATCCGACCCACCGATGAATCCGGGAAGGTCTCGGCGTAAAAGCGGGCGGCCTCTTCGGCGCCGCCGTCGAACCAGAGGCAAATGGTGTTTTTTGCGTGTTCCATCGCGTTAACCCTCCTGGCGCAGTTTTTTGCGGCGTGCAATTTCCGCCGGGGTGGGTGGGTCCATGGCAAAGTCGCCGGTTGCCACTTTGCCATCACGTACGTAGCGCCCGATGACGATGCCGCTGGGTGAAATCCGGCTGGCGGCCAGTTTGAATGCGGCTGGTTTGGTGCCCTTGCCAAACAGCTTCTTGCCGTGGCCGAGCACTACCGGGAAGGTGAATACGTTGACCTGATCGACCAGGTCGTTCGCAAAAAGCGTCTGGAGCAGATCCGAACTTCCTTGGGTAACCAGCGTGGGGCCGTCCTCCTGCTTCAGCCGGGCAACATCGGCTGCCGCGTCATTGAGCGCCACCGAGCCCTGCCAGGTCAGATCCAGTCCCTTCCGGGTGGCAACATACTTGTTGATGGAGTTGAAGGTTTTGGCGATCGAATCGTCTGGTCCGTCCTCGGCATAGGGCCAGTGGGCGGCGAAAATCTCATAAGTCTTGCGTCCAAGTAAAAGGTCGAAGGGCTGGCCGAACATGCGGTCAATCTCTTCGCCAAAAACCTCATCCATCATCGGGGCCACCCAGCCACCGTAGCCGAATCCTCCGGTGGGGTCTTCCTCAGGCCCGCCAGGCGCCTGCATTACACCGTCCAGCGACACCATGGCGCCAACAATCACTTTTCGCATGAGTTATTCCTCCTGGTTTGCGTTTATGCAACCAGTAGTCGTGTGGGGCACCGCAAAATCGACAGCAGGTTTTATTCTAGAGGTGAACCGGTTTAGCTGCTCCTCGGCGCAAACATGATGATCGCCATCCCCAGCAGGGCGACGGCAGAGCCCAGGATGTCCCAGCCGGTCGGCCGGATACCGTCGACCGCCCAGAGCCACATTATCGCCATGAAGACGTACACCCCGCCATAGGCCGCATACACCCGGCCAGCCGCTGTCGGATGCAGTGACAACAGCCAGGCGAAAAGTGCAAGGCTGAGGGCGCCGGGCACCAGTAGCCAGATGCTTTTGCCTTCGCGAAGCCAGAGATAGGGCAGGTAACAGCCGACGATCTCCGCCAGGG
>JABURI010000030.1 GCA_014762755.1 Marinobacter sp. | reverse complement strand
AGAAGATGATGGGCGGCCGTATCAAGAAGTTCCTGGCCGAGAACAGCCTGGTTGAGCAGCCGTTCGTCAAGAACCCGGACCAGACTGTAGGTGAACTGATCAAGTCCGCCGGCGCCGAGCTGGTTGGCTTTGTTCGCCTGGAAGTAGGTGAGGGCATCGAGAAGGAAGAAGTCGACTTTGCTGCCGAGGTTGCTGCCGCAGCCGGTACTGGCAAGGCCTGATCCTTCCTGACGGTGCCGGGGCAGCGCTCCGGCACCAACCTGAGTCTGCCACGTTAGCTGGGGAAACCCGGCTCTCGTGGCGGGCTTGTATCTGAGATACCCCTTTTGCGAGGAGTATGTCAGATACAAGCCTGAAACCGTGTACGCGGATAGCCATCAGACGAAAAGGGGATCACCATGCCGACATCTTCGAAAAACCAGCCCAGATACAAGCGTGTTCTGCTCAAGCTCAGTGGCGAAGCCCTGATGGGCGATCACGATTTCGGTATTGATCCCAAAGTCCTTGATCGCATGGCACTGGAAATCGGAGCCCTCATCGGCATCGGTGTTCAGGTTGGCCTGGTGATCGGCGGCGGTAACCTGTTCCGCGGCGCTGCCCTGAACGCGGCTGGCCTCGACCGGGTCACCGGCGACCACATGGGCATGCTGGCCACCGTGATGAACGGCCTGGCCATGCGGGACGCCCTGGAGCGTTCCAACATCCGCACCCGCGTCATGTCGGCCATCCCCATGAGTGGTATCGTGGAGCATTATGATCGCCGCCGCGCGGTGCGCGATCTGAAAGAAGGCGATGTGGTGATCTTCAGCGCCGGCACCGGCAATCCGTTCTTTACCACCGATTCCGCGGCCTGTCTGCGGGGCATCGAGATCGAAGCGGATGCGGTCCTGAAGGCAACCAAGGTGGATGGCGTGTACTCGGCGGACCCGAACCTGGATCCGACCGCCGAAAAATACGATCACCTCACCTATGATGAGGTGCTGGACAAGAAGCTGGGCGTGATGGACCTGACCGCCATCTGCCTGGCGCGGGATCACGGTATGCCGCTGCGGGTGTTCGACATGAACCGCCCGGGTGTGCTGACACGCATCGTGACCGGCGAAAAAGAAGGTACACTGATCGAATAACTCATCAGGCCGGCCCGGTATCCGGGGCAGCCGAACGGAATGAATCGACGAATCGAGGATGCTGAAGTGATTAACGACATCAAAGCAGAAGCCGAGAAGAAAATGAAAAAGAGCCTTGAGGCTCTGCACTCGGCGTTCAACAAGATCCGGACTGGCCGCGCCCACCCGGCAATCCTGGACAGCGTGATGGTTAACTACTATGGCCAGGAAACGCCGCTCAAGCAGGTGGCCAGCGTCAATGTGGAAGACAACCGCACTCTGACAGTCTCCCCCTGGGAGAAGAACCTGGTGCCGACCATTGAGAAGGCGATCATGACCTCCGATCTGGGCCTGAACCCGGCCACCAGCGGTGATGTGATCCGCGTGCCCATGCCCATGCTCACCGAGGAAACCCGTCGGGAGATGGTCAAGCAGGCCAAGGCAGACGCCGAGCACGGTCGGGTCTCTATCCGTAATGCCCGTCGCGACGCCAACAACATGATCAAGGAACTGCTGAAGGAAAAGGAAATCACCGAGGACGACGAGCGCCGTGGTGAGGACGAGATCCAGAAGCTGACGGACAAGTACATCGCCGAAGTCGAGAAAATGCTCAAGAGCAAAGAAGAGGACCTGATGGCGGTCTGATCCGTCGCGGTTCTCAAAAGTATACAGACGGTCCGGACAGCTGACCCGGACCGCGCAGGGGATTTCATGACGGGAAATGTAACCGCGGAAATTCCGGTGTCGGCGGACAGCCGGCCCCGGCATGTGGCCATTATCATGGACGGTAATAACCGGTGGGCCAAGGCTCACCGGCTGACAGGAGTGGCGGGCCACAAGGCCGGCGTAGATGCAGTCAAGGCCGTGGTCGAGACCTGCGCCCGCGAGGGTGTCGAGGTGCTCACACTGTTCGCCTTCTCCAGTGAGAATTGGCGCCGGCCGAAAGACGAGGTCTCCGCACTCATGCGCCTGTTCCTCATCGCCCTGGAGCGGGAAGTCCGCAAACTGCACCGGAATAACATCCGGTTGCGGATCATCGGCGACCGCTCTGCCTTCAGCCCGGTGCTCCAGGAGCACATGGACAAGGCCGAGGAGCTGACTCGCAACAACACCCAGATGACCCTGGTGATTGCCGCCAACTACGGCGGGCATTGGGACATCACCCAGGCCACCCGCCAGGTGGCCGAGAAGGTCCGCGCCGGCCATCTGGAGCCATCGGACATCACCGATGACCTGATCCAGGAGCATTTGTGTATCGGCGACCTGCCCATGCCCGACCTGCTGATTCGTACCGCCGGTGAGCAACGGATCAGCAACTTCCTGCTCTGGCACCTTGCCTACACTGAGTTCTACTTCTCCCCGGTCTTCTGGCCCGACTTCAAGCAGGAAGAAATGGGGAAGGCTCTCGAGGCCTATGCCGGACGGCAGCGCCGATTTGGTCAGACCGACGACCAGATCGCGGCCAAGGCCGCACAACAATAATGATGCATAAGCGATTCCGACCGTGCTCAAGACCCGAATTATTACAGCCCTGATACTGGCTCCCATCGCCATTGGCGGTATCTTCTTCCTTCCCCCCCTGGGATTCGCACTGTTCACCGGCGCCGTGATCACCATCGGCGCCTGGGAATGGGCCAATATGTCCGGCATTGAAGGGCAGGGCGGCCGCGTGGCCTATGCCGCAGTGACTGCCGCCATTCTCTATGCCCTGCTTAATGTGCCGGCGGTGCTGGTGCTCTGGCTGGCCCTGGCCTGGTGGTTTATCTGCTTCCTCCTGGTTCGCAGCTACCCGCAGGGCTCTGAACGCTGGGGCAGCCTGCCCATCCGCGCGCTGATGGGCCTGTTCGTCCTGGTGCCCGCCTGGGTTGGTCTGAATCACCTGCGCACGGGCGGTTTCCAGTTCGGAGAGGTGGCCAATAACCTCTGGGTCATCCTGTATGTGTTTTGCGTTGTCTGGGTGGCGGATATTGGCGCCTACTTTGCCGGCCGCGCCTTCGGCAAGGCCAAGCTGGCGCCCCGGGTCAGTCCCGGTAAATCCTGGGCGGGCGTCTGGGGTGGTCTGGTCGCTGTCGGCATCTTCGCCGTGATTGTCAGCAGCCTGGCATCCGCCGGCGTCACCGAAACCCTGCTGCTGGTGATCGCCAGCCTGTTCACCGGTCTGGTGTCTGTGCTGGGCGACCTGCTGGAAAGCATGCTCAAGCGCTTCCGCGGTATCAAGGACAGCAGCCAGCTGCTGCCGGGTCACGGGGGTATCATGGACCGCATCGACAGCCTCACCGCCGCTATCCCCGTTTTTGCACTGATCATCACCCAGCTAGGCTGGCTGACCACCGGGCACTGGTAAACATGGCACAACGCACCGTCACCCTTCTCGGAGCTACCGGTTCCATCGGACTGAGCACCCTGGATGTTATTCGGCGCCATCCGGAGCGGTTCTCCGTCTATGCGCTGACCGCCAGTACCCGGGCCGAAGAACTCGCCGTTCTGTGCCGGGAATTCCAGCCGGCGGTGGCGGTCATGGCCGATGCCGAGGCCGCGGAGACCCTGCGAGAACTGATTGCCGACCTTCCGGACATCCAGGTGATGGCCGGCGAGGAAGGTTTGTGTGAAGTGGCTTCCGCGCCCGGGGCTGACACCGTCATGGCTGCCATTGTCGGTGCTGCAGGCCTGCCGCCGACGCTCGCGGCCGTCCGGGCCGGAAAGCGGGTGCTGCTGGCCAACAAGGAAGCCCTGGTGATGTCCGGGCAGCTGTTCATGGACGCGGTGGCCGAATCCGGAGCGGAACTGCTGCCCATCGATTCCGAACACAACGCCATCTTCCAGTGCATGCCAGCAGACAAAGTCCGGGACCCCAAGGGTGCCGGCATTACCCGGATCCTGCTGACTGCCTCCGGCGGACCGTTCCGCACCCATACCGTCGAGCAGCTTCGCTGTGTGTCACCGGCCGAGGCCTGTGCTCATCCCAACTGGTCCATGGGCCAGAAAATCTCGGTGGATTCGGCAACCCTGATGAACAAAGGGCTGGAGCTGATCGAGGCTTGCTGGCTGTTCAACACCACGCCGGCGAAGATCGAGGTGCACGTGCACCCCGAGAGCATTATTCATTCCATGGTGGAGTACGCGGACGGCTCGGTGCTGGCGCAGCTTGGCAGCCCGGACATGCGCACGCCCATCGCCAACGGTCTGGCGTGGCCGGAGCGGATTGACGCCGGCGTGGCACCGCTGGACCTGTTCGCCATCGGCCGCTTCCATTTTGAACGGCCGGATCTGGTGCGCTTTCCCTGTCTGCGGCTGGCTGCGGAAGCTTTCATGGCTGGCGGCACCGCGCCGGCCGCGCTGAATGCTGCCAACGAGATTGCGGTGGCGGCATTTCTGGAAGGAACACTGTGTTTTGCCGATATCCCCGTTATTATAGAGCGGACACTGGCGGCGACTGAGGTAGTGTCGGCGGAGAGTTTCGAAACCATCTTCGCAAAGGACGCCGAGGCCCGCCGCCACGCCAGGGAACAGATCGGCCTGCTGACTGTCTGAAATCGTCGGCGGTTATGCTGCCTGGCTCGAGTCACTAACCGGGAACGCTATGCAGATCATTGAGACCATCCTGGCCCTGGCGCTGACCCTGGGCATCCTTGTCACCCTGCACGAATACGGCCATTTCTGGGTTGCCCGGCGCTGTGGGGTGAAGGTTCTGCGTTTTTCCGTGGGCTTCGGCAAGCCCATGTTCTCCTGGTATGACCGCCATGGCACCGAGTTTGCGGTTGCCGCCATCCCCCTGGGCGGTTACGTCAAGATGCTCGACCAGCGCGAGGGCCCGGTTCCCGAGGAACTGAAAGACCAGGAGTTCATGTCCAAGACCCCGGCGCAGCGGATCGCCATTGCCTCCGCCGGCCCCATTGCCAACTTCCTTTTTGCGATCTTTGCCTACTGGGTGATCAGCGTGGTGGGTGTGACCGCTGTCGCGCCCATCGTCGGTGACGTAGCCCAGGGCAGTGTCGCCGAGCGAGCGGGCCTGCAGGAGGGCATGGAGATTCACGCAGTGGATGGGCACCGAGTCACGTCCTGGCGCGATATCAACATGCGCTTGCTGGAGCGCACGGGCGAACAGGGCACAGTGTCACTGGAGGTCTCCGAGGACGGAGCCCGGGGCACGGTCAGTGGTGAGCTGGGCGGGTGGACGCTCAGCGACGATACCCCGGACCCGCTGGGTGAATTCGGCATCACCCCCTGGCGTCCCGAGATCCCCGCCGTGCTGGGCCAGATTGCCGAGGGTGGCCGTGGTGGGATAGCCGGCCTCCGGACCGGAGACCGTGTTCTGAGTGTGGATGGCGAGCCGGTCTCGGACTGGCGTGCGCTGGTGGAAATTGTTCGTAACTCACCGGAGCAAACCCTGGACATTACCGTGCTTCGGGACGGAACGGAAAGGACGCTTGAGGTGACCCCGGCTGAACGCACCCTCGAGAACGGGGAAGTTATTGGCTTCGTCGGTGTGGGCGTGCAGGAAGTGTCCTGGCCGGACGAAGTGCTCCGGGAGATCAGCTATGGCCCCCTGGCGGCGATTCCCCAGGCCATCGGCGAAACCTGGTCCGACACGCGGCTCACCCTGGTCGCCATCAAGAAGATGGTTACCGGGCTGCTGTCGCCCACCAACCTCAGTGGGCCGATCACCATCGCCCGGGTGGCCGAGGCCAGTGTGAGTTCCGGTTTTGAGGATTTTGTCCGTTTCCTGGCCTACCTGAGTGTCAGCCTGGGTGTATTGAACCTGTTGCCGATCCCGGTTCTGGATGGCGGCCACATTGTGTATTACACCATCGAAGCCATTCGTCGGAAGCCGGTTTCCGAGCATGCCCAGGCCATCGGATTACGGATTGGTATGGCATTGATCCTGACTTTAATGGTGTTTGCTCTTTACAACGACCTGATGCGGTTGTGAGAATTGCGGGCTCCTTACGCGCATTAACCAGGCGAAATAATTGAATGAGACGTTCTCTTCTAGGTGTAGCCGTTGGCCTCGCTGTGGCCTCTATGGGCATGAAGCCAGCGCTGGCGGATGAATTTACGGTAGCGGATATTGAAGTCGAAGGCCTGCAGCGGGTCTCGGCCGGTACCGTTTTTGCCGCCTTTCCGGTGAACATTGGTGAACAGGTGGATGAGGCGGAACTCGCCGATGCCATCAAATCCCTGTTCGGTACCGGCCTGTTCACGGATATCGAGGCCAGCCGCGATGCCGGTGTTCTGATCATTACCGTGCGTGAGCGTCCCTCCATCAGCTCCATCGAGATCGAGGGCAACAAGAACATCGAAACCGACATGCTGATGGATGCCCTGGCCGGAGCCGGCCTGCAGGAAGGGCAGGTATTTCGCCGTGCCACCCTCGAACGCCTGGAACTCGAGATTCTCCGCTCCTACATTGCCCAGGGCCGGTACAACGCCCGGGTGAAAGCGACCGCCGAAGAACTGCCACGGAACCGGGTGGCCATCAGCCTGGATATCAACGAAGGCACCGTTGCAGCCATCCACCACATCAATATTGTCGGTAACAACGATTTCAGCGAAGAAGAGCTGCTGGGACTGTTCGAGCTGGAAACCACCAGCTGGTGGAACTCGATCACCAACTCCGACAAATACGCCCGGGAACGCCTCAGTGGTGACCTGGAAAGCCTGCGCTCCTTCTATCTGGACCGTGGCTATCTGGATTTCTCCGTTGAGTCCAGCCAGGTGTCGATCTCGCCGGACAAGCAGAAAGTCTTTATCGCCATTGCCATCAACGAAGGCCCCCAGTACACCATCTCCGAAATTAACCTGAGAGGGGACCTGATCGTCGGTGAAGAGGAGCTGCGCAAGCTGATCCCGGTCAAGGAAGGCGATGTCTTCTCCCGGGCTCGCATGACCGCCATTTCCGAGGCGCTGTCCTTCCGGCTGGGCAAGGAAGGCTATGCCTTCGCCAACGTGAACGCCGTGCCAGAGCCGGCCGAGGACAATACTGCGTCCGTCACTTTCTACGTCGAGCCGGGCAAACGCGCCTATGTTCGCCGGATCAACTTTGACGGCAACGTCTCCACCCGGGACGACGTGCTGCGCCAGGAAATGACCCAGATGGAAGGCGGCGTTGCCTCCTCCGACCGGATCGAGTTCTCCAAGACCAAACTCGAACGCCTCGGCTTCTTCAGCACGGTGAACGTGGAAACCGTGCCGGTGCCGGGCACTGATGACCTGGTGGATGTGAATTACTCCGTAGAAGAGCAGCCCACCGGCAGCCTGTCGGCCTCCATCGGTTTCTCCCAGGATTCCGGTGTCATCCTTGGTGCCAACGTTTCCGAGAACAACTTCTTCGGCTCGGGCAAGCGGGTCTCCTTCGGCGTCAACGTCAGTGATTCGGTCAAGAGCGCCAACATCTCCTACCTGGATCCGTACTACACGGTGGATGGTGTGAGCCGTGGCTTCAGCCTGTTTGCCCGGGAGACCGACTACGAGGAAGAGGACATCTCCTCCTACCTGTTGGACGAATACGGCGGCCGGCTGACTTTCGGCTATCCGACGGACCAGATCACCCGCCTGAACTTCGGCCTGGGTTACACCCGCTCCAACATCAAGGAAGGGTTGTTCACCTCCCAGGAAGTCCGCGACTTCATCGCCGAGGAAGGGGATTCCTTCGACAACTACTTCCTGTTCGGCAGCTGGCGCCGGAGCACCCTGAACCGGGGCGTGCTGCCCACCGACGGTTACAGCCACTCGCTGTCCGTCGACGTGGCCGTACCGGGCAGTGACCTGACCTTCTACAAGGCGACACACAAGACCGACTTCTACTTCCCGATCAGCGACGACAATCGCTGGGTATTCCGGGCCCGTTCCGAAATTGGGTATGGTGATGGTTACGGCGACCGCACTCAGATGCCGTTCTACGAGCATTTCTACTCCGGCGGCTACGGTTCGGTTCGTGGCTACGAAGCCAACTCTTTGGGTCTGCGGGCAACCAACAGTGAGTTTGACCTGTCTGAACCGGATCCGTTCGGCGGCAACCTGCTTACCGAGGGTGGCCTGGAACTGATTACACCGACCCCGTTCGCGGGCGACAGCCGGTCCATGCGGACCTCGGTGTTCCTGGATGCCGGCCAGGTATTCGACACAGAGCGCGGCTTCGATCCGGAGCTGAGTGAAGTACGCCTGGCAGCCGGTGTCGGCTTCCAGTGGATCACCGCGGTGGGTCCGCTGGCCTTCAGCCTTGCCCAACCGCTGAATGACAAGGAGGGGGACGACACCCAGGTGTTCCAGTTCTCCCTCGGCCAGACCTTCTGATGGCCGCATAACAACAGTAAAGGATGAAACACAGGAGAAATACCATGTCCCGTATGATTACCCTGCTTGCAGCAGCTCTGATGGCGGTCAGCCTGCCGGCGTTTGCCGAGACCCGCATTGGCGTGGTCGACCTGCGTCAGGCACTGTTTTCCTCTGACGAAGCCAAGGCCTTCAGTGAAACGCTGCAGAAGGACTTCGCCGGAGAGGAAGCGAAGGTGAGGGCAGCCCAGGAAGAAGCGCGCAAGCTGCAGGAACGCCTGCAGAAGGACGGTGCCATGATGAACGAGACCGAGCGCAACGAGCTGACCGGCCAGTTCCAGCAAAAGGTCCAGGAGTTCAATATGCTCAAGCAGCGCCTGGACAACACCGTGGCCCAGCGCAAGCAGCAATTTCTCGAGAGCGCCCGCCCGGAAGTGGACGCAGCCGTCAAGGAGCTGCTGGAAGAAAACGATCTGGACCTGATCCTGCCCAGTGAGGCGGTGGTCTACGCGAAGCCGGAAATGAACCTTACGTCTCAGCTGCTCGACAAGCTGAACCGTTAACTGGTGGGGGCACCTCGGCCCCGTATGATGCTCTGGAGTATGTCATGACAGAAAAGTCCTACCGGCTTGGTGATATCGCCAAGGCATTGGGGGCAGAGCTGAAGGGAGACC
This sequence comes from Marinobacter sp., assembly GCA_014762755.1. Classification (GTDB taxonomy): domain Bacteria; phylum Pseudomonadota; class Gammaproteobacteria; order Pseudomonadales; family Oleiphilaceae; genus Marinobacter. The sequence goes on along the minus strand of JABURI010000030.1, from coordinate 4,234 downwards.
CCGAGGTGCAGATCACCGGGCTGGCCACCCTCTCAGCCGCCGGTCCCGGCCAGATCAGCTTTCTCGCCAACCCCGCCTACGGCAAGTACCTGACGGAAACCCGAGCTTCCGCGGTGATCCTCTCACCGGCGGCCGCCAAGGATGCTCCGACCAATGTCCTGCTGTTGGACAACCCCTATCTGGGCTATGCTCGCCTCAGCCATTGGTTTGATCCCGCGCCGGTCGCGGCTCCCGGCATACACGCCAGCGCGGTCGTGGATCCGTCTGCCCGGATTGCAGACAGCGCCAGCATCGGCCCCAACGCCGTGATCGAGGCGGAAGCCGAGATTGCCGAGCATGTTGTGGTGGGGGCGGGGAGCGTCATCGGTGCCCGCTGCCGGATCGGGCGTGACACCGTGATCAAACCGAGAGCAACCCTGGCCCATGACGTCGTGGTCGGACAGCGTTGCCATATTCTCAGCGGTGCCGTCATCGGTTCGGACGGTTTCGGTTTTGCCAACGAAAAGGGCGTCTGGCACCGCATTGCCCAGCTTGGCCGCGTGGTACTCGGAGACGACGTGGAAGTGGGCGCCAACACCACCATCGACCGCGGTGCTCTGGATGACACCGTCATCGGCGATGGCGTCAAACTCGATAACCTCATCCAGATCGCTCACAACGTCCATATTGGTGAACACAGCGCCATGGCGGCCATGGTCGGGATTGCCGGCAGCACCCGGATTGGTCGCCACTGTGTTTTCGGTGGCGCCTCCGGTGTGGCGGGCCATCTCGAAATTACCGACCAGGTACACCTCACCGGCATGACCCTGGTCACCGGCGACATCCGCGAACCGGGGGTCTACTCCTCGGGCACCAGCGCGGATACCAACCGGCAATGGCGCAAGAACGCCGTGCGCTTCCGCCAGCTCGATGTGCTTGCACGGCGGGTCAAAGAACTGGAAAAGAAATTAGAGGGCTGAGGCCGATCAACATGATGAAAATCAACGAAATTCTTGAATACCTGCCACATCGGTACCCGTTCTTGCTGGTGGACCGGGTGACCGAGATTGAGAAGGGAACCTCAATCAAGGGGTACAAGAACATTTCCTTCAATGAGCCTTTCTTTCAGGGCCATTTTCCCGACAACCCGATCATGCCCGGCGTTCTCATCATCGAAGCCATGGCACAATTGTCAGGCATTCTCGGTTTTGTGACCGTGGGCCGGAAACCTGCTGACGGCGTGGTACAATACCTCGCCGGGTCCAGCAAGGCCCGGTTCAAGCGCCCTGTGCTGCCCGGAGACCGCCTCGATATGGAAGCAGAATTCATCTCCGGCAAACGCGGCATCTACAAATTCGAATGCCGAGCGCTGGTCGACGGGGAAGTCGTCTGCACGGCAGAAATCTTGACCGCTGAGAGAGAAGTTTGATGGCGACAAATGACTGGTCGGGTGTCCATCCTCAAGCGATTGTAGACCCATCAGCCAAGCTGGCGGACAACGTAACCGTTGGCCCGTGGAGCTATATCGGCCCGGACGTGGAAATCGGTGAAGGTACCGAGATCCTGTCCCACGTGGTAATCAAGGGGCCGACCGTTATCGGCCGCAACAACCGGATTTTCCAGTTTTCCAGTGTCGGGGAAGAGTGCCAGGACAAGAAGTACGCTGGCGAGCCCACCACCCTGGTGATCGGAGACAACAACGTCATCCGGGAGAACTGCACCATTCACCGGGGCACCGTCCAGGATCGGGGTGAAACCCGCATTGGCAGCGGCAACCTGCTGATGGCCTATGTGCACGTGGCCCACGACTGCATCGTCGGTGACAACACCATCCTGGCTAACTGCGCGACCCTGGCCGGCCACGTTTCCGTGGGGGATTTCGCCATCCTCGGTGGCGGCACCATGGTGCACCAGTTCTGTAACATCGGCCCTCACAGCATGGCCGCCGGTGGCAGCATCGTGCTCAAGGACATTCCGGCCTATGTGATGGCCAGCGGCCAGTCCGCCGAGCCCCACGGCCTGAACGCCGAAGGCCTCAAGCGCCGCGGATTCAGCAAAGACGCACTGCTCACACTCCGGCGGGCCTACAAGGCCATCTACCGCCAGGGCCTGACCACCGAACAGGCGCTCGAGGAGCTGGAGAAGAACTACGGCGACGTTCCGGAAGTGCGTCCGCTCATTGAATCCCTGCGCGGAGCACACCGCGGCATCATTCGCTGACTTGCCGGAGCCTTCCGGTGACGGAACCCACCAAGCCAACCGTTATCAGCGAGCGCCAGCTCACCATCGCCATGATCGCCGGCGAGGCATCGGGGGACATCCTCGGTGCCGGTCTGATCCGCTCCCTGAAGCGCCGCTATCCGAAAGCCCGGTTTGTGGGCATTGGCGGTGAAGAAATGATCGCCGAAGGCTTCCATTCCCTCGTGCCCATGGAACGCCTTTCCGTAATGGGCCTGGTGGAAGTGCTGGGCCGGATACGGGAACTGTTCAGCATCCGCGCCCGCCTGATGGACTACTTCTTCACCAACCGGCCGGATGTGGTTATCGGCATCGACTCCCCGGATTTTACCCTGGCCATAGAACGGCGCTGCCGCGAGGCCGGAATACCGTCGGTGCATTACGTCAGCCCCTCGGTCTGGGCCTGGCGTCAGAAACGCATCTTCAAGATCGCCAAATCCGTCGATCTGATGCTCACTCTGTTCCCGTTCGAAGCCCGCTTCTACCAAGAGCACAAAGTGCCAGTGGCCTTCGTGGGTCATCCGCTGGCTGATCGCATTCCTCTTGAGCCGGAGACTGGCAAGGCACGGGAACAGCTCGGCCTGAGCCAGGAGGCGCCGCTGCTGGCCGTCCTGCCCGGCAGTCGGGGAGGGGAGGTGGAACGCCTCGGCACCCTGTTCCTGGAGGCCTGCCGGTGGATCCAGGAGCGTCGGTCGGATATCCAGCTGGTGATCCCCTGTGTCAACCGCGACCGGGAAAATCAGGTCCGGGACCTGGTTGAGTCCCTGGATGTGCAGCTGCCGGTGACCATCGTGCGCGGCCAATCCCGGGAAGTCATGGCCGCCTCCGATGTAGTCCTGCTCGCCTCTGGCACCGCCACCCTGGAAGCCATGTTGCTGAAGAAACCCATGGTGGTGGGTTACCGCCTGAGCAACATGAGCTATGCGCTTCTGTCCCGGCTGGTGAAGGTGCCCCACGTGGCCTTGCCCAACCTGCTTGCGAAGGAAGCTCTGGTACCGGAACTGCTCCAGGACGACGCCACCGCGGAATCCCTGGGTGCGGCCGTACTGGAGCGAATGGAGAACCTGGAGGAACGGGAGCGGCTGCAGCAAGCTTTCACCGAATTACACCTGACCCTGCGCCAGAATGCCGACGAAAAGGCGGCAGAGGCCGTCTCCGGGCTGCTGGAGGAGAGGGCCTGATGGCCAAAGATCCTTTGCCCCCCTTCGAATGCCGCTACCAGGGCCGGTTGCTCGCCGGTGTCGATGAGGTCGGGCGCGGCCCCCTGATCGGCGCAGTGGTCACAGCCGCCGTAATCCTCGATCCGGACAAACCCATCGCCGGCCTGGCGGACTCGAAAAAACTCACCGAGAAAAAGCGCCTCGCCCTGTACGACGAAATCATCGAAAAAGCCGCCGCCTGGAGCCTTGGCCGCTGCGAGGCCAACGAGATCGACCGGCTCAATATCTACCAGGCCACCATGCTCGCCATGGAGCGCGCCGTCGCCGGCCTGGCCATCCCGCCCGAATACGTACTCGTGGACGGCAACCGCTGCCCGAAATGGCACTGGCCCTCCGAGCCTGTGATCAAGGGCGACAGCCGAGTCGCCGAAATCAGCGCCGCCTCCATCCTCGCCAAAGTCACCCGAGACCGGGAGATGGAAGCACTGGAAGAGCAGTACCCGGGCTACGAGCTGGGCAAACACAAAGGCTACCCCACACCCGTTCATCTTGAGGCCCTGAGGCGTTTGGGAGCCACCCCGGAACACCGGCGCTCCTTCCGCCCGGTACAAGAAGTGATCGATACCGTTGGGGTCTACAAGGCCCCCGGTAAAGCGCCCGCGGAGGAGCTCATCTTCCCCACGGATTTGTTCGAAAATTAACAATTGACAGACCCGCTCCCGGTCCTTAATATACGCGCCACGTTGATCGGGGCCAGCCCCGAAAGACAACCAGTTTTGATGCGGGGTGGAGCAGTCTGGTAGCTCGTCGGGCTCATAACCCGAAGGTCGTAGGTTCGAATCCTGCCCCCGCTACCA
>JABURI010000189.1 GCA_014762755.1 Marinobacter sp. | reverse complement strand
ACTTCGCCGACTCCGACAAGGACGGCGTGGTGGATGGTGTCGACCAGTGCCCGAACACCCTGGAGGGCCTGGAAGTCAACTCCGTGGGCTGTGTCGAGACCGATAAAGCCCAATCCGTGGTTTTGCAGGGCGTAACCTTCGAATTCAACTCCGACCGCCTGACTGCCAACGCCCGGGACATCCTTATTCCGGCCGCTGATGCTCTCAAGGGCCAGTCGGACCTGAAAGTGGAACTGGCCGGCCACACCGACAGTGTGGGCTCCGAAGCATACAACCAGCAGCTTTCGCAACGCCGTGCGGACTCGGTGCGCAATTACCTGCTGGATCTCGGTGTTGATCCCGACCAGCTGACCGCTGTCGGCTATGGCGAATCCAAACCGATTCGCAGCAACGACACCGAGGAAGGCCGCGAACGGAATCGTCGCGTTGAATTCAATGTTGTCTCCGAGTGAGATGTAGAGGGAGTTTGAATATGAGACTTAACAAATATAACTGGCCTCTGATTCTGCTGGTCACTTCGCTCCTGTCGCTGGCAGGGTGTAAGTCGGACAGTATGGTTGTTTCTGATAGTGGCGTCGGTGGCGACTCTCAGGTTTTTGATGCCGATGGGGATGGTATTCCGGATAATGAGGATTCTTGTCCGAATACGATTAATGATGGTGTTGATGCTGATGCCGATGGCATAGACGATGCCTGTGATCCTGAGATTTCCAACGATCAGGACTTCGATAATGACGGTGTCCTCAACTCAAACGATAATTGTCCTCGGACTCCCAATGCGGATCAGTCAAACATCGATGCTGACTTGAAGGGTGATGTTTGCGATACCGACGCTGATGGTGATGGTGTTCAGGATAAACAGGGAAGCGGTGATGGTGTCTTTACCGACCTTGATCCGACTGTAGAGGGTAACGATAACTGTCCGCTGGTTCCCAATCCTGACCAAGCCAATCGCGACGGGACCGGACCGGGAGATGCGTGCGATACCGATGCGGACGGTGATGGAGTCGATGACAAAGTCGACAATGGCGATGGCACGTTCAGTCCGAAGGACCCACTAGATCCGACGGATCCTGGCGATAATTGCCCACTCGAACCCAACGATCAAACTGATACTGACGGTGATGGCATCGGCGATGCTTGCGAGACTGGTGGTCTGAATCCAGTGGACGCTGATGGAGATGGTGTTGTCTCTGGGGATAACTGCCCCGACGTGGCTAATCCCAGCCAGTCGGATCTGGACGGTGATACCGTTGGAGATGCTTGTGATACCGATCAAGATGGGGATACTGTCGATGATAAATATCCACTTACATTCCTGGCGATTCCTGTCGAGTTAGGTGGCGATAATTGTCCCTCTGTTCAGAACACTGAACAAGTTGATACAGATGGCGATAACATCGGAGATGCGTGCGACGCGGTTGATAACTCAACCTATCAGTGCGGTATTAGTGGCGAACAATATGAACCTATGCTCGCCTCTGACCCAGTTATTGCTGCAACAGCAGAGTTTGATTCTAACGAATGCTTGCTGAGCGGTCTTGGAAGTCTAACCTGTAACGTTGAAAACCCTGAGAATGTTGTTGAATTGCCGCTGACCGACTTTGCGACAATCTCCAATACCAGCCTATTGGGGGTGCTAATCCCTTCAGAGGTTCGTTTGAATGTTGCCGCCACTTCAGGCTTCGCCTATCCAGGCGCTAATGTTGTGGGCGTTGCATTCAATGAGACGAGTGAACTTTTGCAGTTGGATCTGTTGGGAGGGGATATTGCAGTCCGCACCCTCTTGGACGGTGTCGTTCAGGAAGATAGTGGTGGTGGATTGAACGCTGATCTCGATCTATTGGGCCTGTCCGGAGTAATAGATGGCAACGAGACTACGTTCTTAATCCTTCAAACCAGCAAGCGATTCGACACGGTTCAGATATATAGCAGCTCGACGCTTGTTTCTCTGTTGGAGCAAATTCAAGTAAGTGCGGTATGTGCGAGTAAAACGGAAGTTCTAACACCGTAACGAAGAATAACTAGGCATGGGGCCGGCAACACGCCGGCCCTTTTTGTTAAAGCTGACTCCCCACCCAACTCACCGAAGCCAACCCCACCAACAATACGAGCACTGCAGTTATTACCCGCATCCGCCGATGTCGTGGTACCAGCCTGTACTGCACGACACTGTTTTCGGTTACTCCACTCATAAGGTCACCCTCGTGGCCGTTTCTGAAAAAGAGACGAAGCAGCCTTCCGGCTTTCAGGAATCAGAAGCGGAAAGCTTGGGTTGGGGGTTGGTTCGGAGAAACTGGAGGGGGATCGGAGGGCTGGCCCGGCAGTATGTCGAGCTGCATGAAGGACTGGACGATGACGGGCTTCGAATTCTTGCCCGTGTCTGTCGATTCGCATATTCAACCCTGTTCCGGATTGGATAACAACTAGACGAAATGACACTTCCCTGTCGGGCTACATCTCCTGGATCAACTATAGAACATAACGACCGGATGGAAATAAAAATATGTAAAATATTCCGGATCGTGAACTTGGTTCAACTAGGCGATGGCCGGCACCACCGGGAACTCCAAAGCCTCGGCACACCTCCCGCAATTATTCTTTGCGCACGTTCCGGCGTCGTGGACGGAAAAGCCTGTGAAACGATCATCCGGGTTGCGCCGGTTAAGTCCCGCATGCAGCCTGATGTGCGCATTCAGCGCGGTAAAGGCTTCCGGTTTCGTTGGAAATGGTCCCAGATCATAGGGCTCGCGGGTGAGGGCATACCAGCCGACCGGGGTCTTTACGAATCGACGTGGATCGAACTGCGGGTCAATCTTGCCAGTACTCATGGGCCGTGCTCCGGACGTGTTTTTGGAGAACCGAATATCCCTTTTCGCTGCATCCTGTCAGACAATCTACGCTAAACAGAGTGTCGCTGAATTGTTTGAACTGACGCGCGTGCCGGGCAAACGAGTCAACGTTACCTGTCATCCCGACCCGATAGGGCCGGTCACACAGAGAAACATTGTTGATGCTGTTTTCAGGGGCTCAATGCGATAGTGTTTGTTATCTGATGACTAATTGCCGAGTGTTCCCATGTCAGCTTCTACCCTTAACGATCTGTTGGAGAGTCTCTGTGAGAGCTCGGACCAGCTTTGGCTGAGCATGGTGGTTTCGACGGATGGCCTGGTACTGGCACACCATGGCAGCGTGCGGGACCCGGATCTGTTTGGAGCTTTCTTCGCCGAGCTCAAGGTGGTTTGCGAGAAAATCATCGCCCAGTTTGACCTTGAGGACATCGAGGAAATCTACATCCGGTCGAAATCAGGCGCCGTCACCCTGTTTCCGATTTTTGACAAGGGCTACCTGGCCTGCCTGTCTTCTGCCAGCATGAATGCGGGGAAGGTGCAGATCCATGCCTGGCAATATATCCGGAAAATTCACGCTCTGATGCGGTGAGGCATCAGTCTCCGGTTACTTCCTTGAGCCGGATCGCACTGAACATGCCGGCCAGCCCCATCAGCCCGAGTACGATAATGACGGCAACCTCGGAGAACACTGAAATCGCGGCCGTCAGCCCGCCGGTGGCCAGTAGTAGAACCCCGATGACCGTGTTGCTCACTGCCGTGTAGTCCGTGCGCTTGTTGCCGCCAGCCATGTCCACCAGGTAGGTCTTCCGGCCCAGACGGACGCCGGCGTGGGCAATGCTAAGGGCAAAGAAGGCCACCGGATAGAACCAGACGCTTCCAATGTCGGTGCCGACCAACAAGGCAGTGATTCCCACCGCAAGGCAAACAAAGCTGGCCATGGCGGCACCCCGTATCATGACCCGGCGGCTGGAGGTATCTGCGGCCCAGCCCCAGAAACTGGCGCTCAGGGAGCTGGCCAGGCTGCTGGCAAGCAGGAATACCCCGAGCATCCAGCCGATGTCAGATTCTTTCTGGGCGAGAACGACAAAATACGGCGAGGCCAGGGCGGAGCACAGCAGCAGCGCCCGGGTAATCACGAAGTGCCGGAACGGGGCATCGTCCCGCAGCAGGGAAAGGCTGTGAATGGCCTCGGTCAGGGCGTTACCGCCACCGCCCGTTTCACCAGAATATTCCTCGACGTTGGCGAACAGGAAGCCGGCAATCATCCAGAGCACGGCCGCCAGCAGAAGCAGGGCCGTGTAGAAGGCCGGGGTGGGATCGCCCCGGTCCCAGAACAGAAGGGCGGTCATGATGACGGTGGCGGTGCCACCGATGGTGGTGGCCAGGCCAGACAGCCGTCCCCGGCGGGTCTTGGGAATGCACTTGCCCTGGACATCCTTCATGGAGACAGAGCAGAACCCCCGGGCCAGGGAAAATACGATCAGCGCCGCGACAATACCGCCACCGGCGGCATAGCCCTCGAGGAACCAGACGCTCCCGGCCATAGCGGCGACACTGACCGCCTGGCCGAAGCTGCCGAGGGTCCAGAACCATTTACGCACCGCCTTTCGGCGAACCCAGGCAGCAATCACCATCTGCGGTACCATGGAGCCGGATTCCCGGATGGGTACCAGCCAGGCCACCAGCGCCGGCGCACCCACGGCACTCATCAACCAGGCCAGGACGGTTTTGGGGCTGATCAGCAGGTCGCCGAGCTTGGTCAGGACGTTGCTGGCGAGGATGAGAAAGAAATTGCGGGGTACTTCCCGACAGGCTTCCTCCGGAATGTCCTTACAGACCCGGGCGTCCTCCTCGTTGGCTATCAGGCTGTACAGCTGGTCGATAGTGTCCTGCTTCTTGGGTGGCAAGTGGCCGTCCTCCGGGAAGAAATTTGGCAATGAGGATACCAGTAAAGGTGGGATCCCTTAAGGGCGGGGTACGCCATCCCCCTGAATTCAGACCATAATCTGAGTAAAGTCCGGGAGCTTGCACGGCCGGCCCGCGCTCGGGCTTAATAGGTCGCAAACCATGGAGCTTTTTGATGCTGAGCTATCTCCACGCTTTCCACGCCGGCAACTTTGCCGATGTCCAGAAACACGCCGCGCTGACCCTGGCGTTATCCATGATGCAGGCCAAGCCCTCGGGGATTGCCTGCTTTGATACTCACGCCGGAAGTGCGGTTTACGATCTCGGCAGTGAGCGGGCCAGGAAAACCGGCGAAGCGGATACGGGCGTGCAGAAGCTCTGGCAGTTGCGTGAACAGGTGAAGTCACCGGACTGGCAGCCGGTGCTGGAGCTTTTGGGCAAGCTGAACGCCGGCGATGGTCACCTGACGACCTATCCCGGCTCGCCGTTCTGGTTTCGCCAGTTTCTTCGCCCCGATGATGCCTTGACCACTTTCGAGCTGCACCCGTCAGAGGGTGAGCAGCTGGCCGGCTGGGCTGGTCAGAAGATCCGGGTACTGCGCGAGGACGGGCTCAAGGGCCTGCTCGGGCAGCTGCCGCCGAAACAGCCGCGCCTGCTGGTGTTGATCGATCCTTCCTATGAAATCAAGGCGGATTACGCTGCGGTCGCCAAAACTCTGCAAAAGGCGTGGCAGAAATGCCGCCATGGCGTCTATCTTATCTGGTATCCGGTGTTGACCTCCGGTCTCGAGCAGCAGCTCACCGACGCGCTGCGGTCCGGACCGGTCCGGAAAATTCTTCGTAGCGAGATACACCTCAACCAGCCTCCGGAACGCGGTATGACCGGTTCCGGAATGCTGGTGGTTAATCCGCCCTGGGGATTTGATGAACGCCTCGGTGCGATGATGGATGACGTGTCCGGTGTGGACGCGCTCAATGTCCGGCATGAGCTGGGCTGGCTGGTTCCGGAATAGACTCGGGCCACAGATTGCAGGAGCGGCTTTTTGAAGGAAGAGAACACCCCAGAGAGTTCCCCCTCATTACCCGGCGGCCTGATCCCCGTGGACCAGTGGAAGCTGCCGGAAATGTCCGTACAGCGGACCCTCAAGGATGCCATTCGCCACCTCACCGCCCAGCTTCGCGCGGGAATATCGCCTGAAGAGGAGCCTTTTCAGAGCCTGGATAATCTGCCTTCACTGACGGACAAACAGATCCAGCATATCGCTCCCCATCCGGATTTTACCTCGCTGGCGCAGGCTGTACTTGAGTCCCTTGATGAGCTCAGGCAATCGGAAACTCTTCGCAGGGAAGTGGCCATGGTGGTTGCGCCACCGTTTTCCGGCCTCAGGGAGGCGCTGGTTCGGTTGCCCGGCCTCAGGGGTGGATCGGATGCTGCCGAATCCTGGCACCTGATTGCACCTCCGGACAATCTTTTGATGAATCGGGAAGAAGCCCGCCGGTGGTGGGATGAGCAGGACCTGACCGGCCCCTGGGTCATCCCAGAACTCGCGGATTTCTGGCTTCGTCATTCTTCCGGTTTTTCCCTGATAAGCGAGTTGTTGCGGCGTATTGCTGCAGGCCAGGTGGGGCCCGGGCTGGTGGGCTGCTCCAGCTGGTGCTGGCAATTCTGGGAAAGTTACCTGCCGGATGCCCACCTCAGTCCGCTGACCCTGGCGCCTCTGGATGGAGACAGGCTGGGGCAGTGGCTGGAATTCCTTGCTACCTCCCGGGACGAGCGAGCGGTCACCGCGAGGATGACGGATGATGGCCTTTACGTGTTGCCGGTGGAGAATCCGTCGGATGCGGAAAAACGCAAACATTCGGGGTTTCTGCGGGATCTGGCTACCGCATCCCGAGGCATTCCCGGCGTGGCACTGGCAATCTGGCAGCGCTCTCTGCGGGCCCGCCCGGAAGATGACATGGAGGAGGACCCGGGAAACCAGAAACAGGGCACCCGAGGCCGGAACTGCTGGGTGGTTCCGCTGGATCAGCTCAGCCTGCCAGCCATGCCCCAAAGCAGCGACCGGTCCATAGGCTTTATTCTCCATGCCCTGCTGCTCCATGACGGACTGGAAGCAGAGCGGATTACCCTGGTCACGGGGGTTGGCGAGCCGGAGCTCGAGCTTGCCCTGTCCCGTCTGTCACGCGCCGATGTGGTGGGTCTGGGGGAGGCCTCCGGGCGCTGGCACGTTACCCCTCTGGGCTATCCCACTGTGCGCCGGCACCTGCAAAGCTGGGGTTACCCGGTGGATGCATTCTGAGGAGGATTTATGGAAGATATGGGGCAGGGCCTGGAACAGGCCTTTTCAGCCATAACCTGGGTCGCACTGGTGGAGGCGGCGCTGGTTGTGGGCGCGGCCGTGCTGCTGATCTTCCTGATCCAGAAGCTGGTGCCGGGGCTTGCCGGTAAACTCGGAGGGAAGGCTCGCCTGTACCTGCTGGCTTCGGTGCCGCTGGCACGATTGCTGATCATTGTTGTCACCGTCATCGTGGTGGTGCCGATTCTGGTGGAGCCGTCCTTCGAGAATATGGTCGCTATTTTCGGCGCCCTTGGCCTGGCGCTCGGTTTTGCGTTCAAGGATTACGCCAATAGCCTGATCGCGGGGATTGTCACTCTCTATGAAATGCCGTACCGACCCGGTGACTGGATTGAAGTGGAGGGTCAATACGGAGAGGTCCGTTCCATCGGAACCCGCGCCGCGGAGATTGTGACGCCGGATGACACGGTCGTCGTCATACCCCATAGCACCTTGTGGAACGCGCTGATTGCCAACGGCAACGATGGCTCGGACAACCTCATGTGTGTGGCGGAATTCCACCTGGCTCCGGATCATGATGTCCGCCGGGTGATGGCGCTGTTGAGGGATGTGGCCTTTGCTTCGCCTTACACCAAGACCATGAAGCCGGTGGTGGTCGTGGTCGCCAACAAGTCCTGGGGCATGACCTATCGGCTGAAGGCCTATCCCCTGGAGCCGAGGGACCAGTTCCGGTTTATCAGTGACCTGACGGCACGGGGCGCGGAGGTGCTGGCCGCGGATGGCCTCCGGTTTGCCTCAGTTCCCGTCGCTGCCATTGCCTGAGGCTTGCTGGCGCTCCAGCTCGGCGATCCTGTTCCGGAGTGATTCCAGGATCTGTTGGCCCCGTTCACCGGTTTGCTGCAGGTAAAAGTCGAGCGCGGGCCTGCTTGCCTCACGGAAAGCAGTGCGTTCCTGCTCGGAGAGCCTGGTTACCGCAAGCTGGCCGTCTTCGAGCATGGCTTCCAGTCTGGTCCCGTTAAGCTCCTTCTGGATATCCCAGGCTTCCTGGCCAACTTCGATCAGAGCCAGTGCCAGCCAGTCCTGCTGCTGCTCAGGCAGCTGTGCATACCATTCAGGATTGGCAACAACCGAAGAAATGAAGTGGGCGGCCCTTGCCATGGTCAGGGTGTCCTGTACCTCATAAAAATTCATTTCCTCGATGGCGAAGATCGGGTTGGTCTGGCCATCAATCTGTTTCAGCTGCAGGTCGGTGTAGACCTGCGAGTAGGGAGTCTGGCGTGGATCGGCACCATAGTTTCGGAACGCCTCGGCGGACATCTGTGACGTCATGGTGCGGATCCTCAGGCCATCGAAATCCGCGGGTGTCTTTAGTGGCTTGTTGGCGGTCCAGGCCATCCACCCCTCGGGCACAAACCCCAGGAGCGTCAGGTGTTTTTCGTTATAGGCAGCGGAGAACAGTCCTGTCAGTTCATTCCCGTCAAACAGGGCACGGGTGACGGCGTCGTTGTCCGGCAGGACATAGTGCAACGTGAAGATCCCGGTTTCCGGAATCAGGTCTGCCAGGTGCCCGGGGGATGCGAAGGCAAGATCAACGGAGCCGTTTCGCACCAGTTCGGTCAGCTGGGAAGAGGTGCCCAGGGAACCATAGGGGAAGATGTCCAGCTCCACCTTGCCATCGGAGGCGTCTTCAATGTGGCTCTTCAGTGCTTCGGCATAGGCATGCTGGACACTGCCTTCAATCTCTTCCAGGGCAAATCGCCAGGTTTCCGGGTAGTCGTCCTGGCTGGATGTTGTGGTGGCGGTCGTATCTCTGTCTTCAGGGGCATCGGAACAGCCCGTGGCAAAGATTGCCACAACTGCAAACAATGACCAGATCCACGGGTGAGAGCGTTGCATTTCTGGACTCCGGGTGAATTCCTGGCGGTCGGGTTTATCCGGCAAAGGTACCACAAGATAACACTGGGGGTTATATCGGTTACCCTGCGGTTCAAGAATAAAAAAAGCCCCGCAGAGGCTGCGGGGCAAAGCTGATGAGCAGGGTTGCTGCCAGTTGCGTGCTTACATCAGGGCGTCAACGCGGTTACGAACCTTCGGCTCGCTGTTATACGCGGTGGCGATGGCATTGTAAGTGGGGATGTCCATGCCGGCATTGCGGATAATCTCGACCATCTGGTCGTTGGCCTCCATCTGGAGTTGTTTGGCCTGCTCCTGGGAGTCGGCAGACTCGATCTTCTCGACATATTCCTCGCGAACCTCCATCAGGCCGGACTGGGCTTCCACAAACTGGCGCAGTTCGGCGTCGCTGTAGTTGGTTTTCTGGGTTCCGGCAGCCTCGGGGGTGGCGTAACCATCGGACTCTGTAGCGACCGGTTCACCGTCCTGGTTCTGTTGCTGGGCGACGGCCGGTGCGGCTGCGAGCATTGCCAGTGAAGCGGTAACGGATACGAGCAGTTTATTCATCGGATGCTCCTTTTCGGTTTGCGGTATGTGTGAGTGTATCCAGTGGGTATCAAGCGGCATGCCAACTTTCGGATTTTTTAAAAGTGCTTTAATTTCAGTGTGTTGTGTTCTTTATGCGGTTACGCTTCTGTAATTTGTGTTGTGGCAAAATGGCACATGTGGCAAAAATGTGTGGCATTTATGTCGAAAGGTGAGTCATGAGACTGTCGCTGCGAAAAGCCAGTCGCGTTTTTCGTTCCCTCCAGATCACCCTGCTGCTGAGTATTGTTGTGCCACTGCTGTTGATCAGCGGTATTGCGATCTACGCAGGTCTTGGTGCCGTGGAGAAGAACCTCAATGACCGACTTCGGGAAGATCTGGAGTTGGTGGCCAGAGCGGTGAGCGGGCCGCTCTCGCAGGCGTTGTCGGATGACAATGAACTGGTCATGGGAGAATCGCTCAAGTCCATCTTCCGTATTGGCCGGATCTCGGGTGCTTCGGTGTTTGATGACCAGGGCAACCGGATCGACAGCCTGGGGCTGGCGGACCGTGATGTAACCGACAGCGCCAGTGCCGAAGAGGCGATTGTCAGCGGCCGCCTGGGCGGGGCTTTCCGCCGAGTTGAAGGCGAGTCGGTGTTTTCCCAGTTTACCCCTCTGGTGACCGAGGATGGCCGGATCCAGGGCCTGCTGCAGGTTACCCGCAAGCGCAGTGACTTTCATGAACTGGTTGCTTCCCTGCGAATCTGGGCGGTATCCATCTGGTCAGTGCTGGCGGTCGCCATCATTCTGGTGGTGATACTCGGGCATTACGGTACCGTCGGGCGCCATGTGGGTCGCCTGCTATCCCTGATGTCGGCCATGGCGCCCGGGCAGTGGCGGGTCACGGAACCCGCATCCGGCCCCAGGGAGCTTCGGCAGATCCATGCCGGACTGTCCGCTATGGGCGAACGCATGACCAGGGCGGAATCCGAGATTGAGGCCCGGATCGAGCGGGAGCGGGAACTGGCGGCACAGCTACGACACCAGGAAAAAGTCGCCATGATTGGAAGAGTCGCCGGCGGTGTCGCCCATGAGCTGGGCGCGCCCCTGAATGTGATTCACGGCCGGGCCAGCATTCTTGAACGTCAGGATCTGGACGAGCCGATGCGCCGACAGGTCCGTGATATTCAGCACCAGGTCTCCAGGATGACCACCATCATTCAGCAGTTGCTGGACTGTTTCCGGCATGTGCCCGACTCACGTCGGCCAGCCCTGCTGGCCGGCATGGTCTCCGATGCACTGGCTCAGGCCCGGGAAGATGAGCGTTGCCAGTGCCGGCAGCTTGACAGCGAAGGTCTGGGACTGGAGGTGCAGGTGCGTGCGGAGCCGATCCGTGTGGAACTGGCGTGTCTGAATGTAATCCGCAATGCCTGTCAGGCGGCCAGCAGCCGGGTGCGGGTAGGTGTGCTGGCGCATGAATCGCAGCTGGAGGTGAGGGTTGATGACGATGGCCCGGGTATCGCCCCTGATCACCGTGAAGAGATCTTTGAACCCTTCCACACCTCGCGCGCAGCGGGGGAGGAGCACGGCGGGAATGTCGAGGTCACGGACAGTGATCTTGGCGGGTGCCGAATGAGCCTGTTTTTCCCGAGGGAGGACGACAAATGAATTTCCCCGGCGCAAACATTCTGTTGGTGGAAGACGACCAAAGCCTCGGCCAGTTGCTGGCCGAAGAACTGGAAATGGACGGCTACCGGGTACAGATCACCGGTTCGGTCGGCTCGGCAGTGCAGTGCCTTGATGAGGTGAGCCCGGACCTGGTGGTCTCCGACCTGCGCCTGCCGGATGGTGATGGCTTGCAGATCCTGGGCAGGCTCCAGAGCGAGGGCGGCAATGTGCCGTTCATTGTGATCACCGCGTTCGGCACGGTCGACCAGGCGGTTGAAGCTCTAAAAGCGGGCGCGGATGACTTCCTGACCAAGCCATTATCCACCGACCATCTGCGGCTGAAGATTCGCCGTCTGCTGGCACAGGCGGACATCAGTCGCCAGTTGGCCGAGATCAAGGGCCGGGAGCAGGGCGACAGTACCTTCGGACTGCTAGGAGATAGCCATGCCATGGACCGCCTGCGTGCGGAGATCCGGCAGGTGGCCCGGAGCCAGGCTGCGGTTCTGATCAACGGTGAGAGTGGTACTGGTAAAGAACTGGTGGCCCGAGCAATTCACCAGCAGAGCGACCGTAAAGACATGCCTTTTCTGGCGGTAAACTGTGCGGGTATTCCCGCAGAACTTATGGAAAGCGAGTTTTTTGGCCATGAGGCCGGAGCGTTTACCGGCGCCCGTCAGTCCCGCAAGGGATTGTTTGCTGAGGCCGATGGCGGAACCCTGTTGCTGGATGAGATTGGCGAGATGCCCATGGCACTTCAGGCCAAGTTGCTCCGTGTTCTTCAGGAAGGGCGGATCAAGCCGGTTGGTGCTGATCAGGAGGAGCCGGTGGATGTGCGAATCCTGGCTGCTACCCATGTTGATCTTCACAGGGCGGTGTCCGAGGGCGGTTTCCGCGAGGACCTCTACTACCGACTTGAAACGTTGGCAATCAAAGTTCCTCCACTGCGTGAACGGGGAGATGACATTGACCTGCTGGCCATGCATTTTCTCAGGGATGCCGCCAGGCGTCAGGGCCGGGGATTCATGAAGTTGAGTGAGGTAACATCCCGTCTGCTGATGGATTATCCGTTCCCGGGCAATGTCCGGGAACTGGCCAGCGCCATGGAGCGGGCCGTCACATTCTGTGAGGGAGATACCGTTCAGCCGGAGCATCTGCCGGACCGGATCCGCAAGCGCCGGGCCGAAGTAGCTGCCGATCCGGCGCCAGCCGGGGATGGTAACCTTGCCCGATGGCCGACCCTGGAACAGCTGCAGCAGGATTATGTTTCCCGGGTGATGGATGCTGTTGAGGGCAACAAGAGAAGGGCGGCCCAGATACTCGGTATCAACCGAAGAACACTTTACCGTTGGCTCGAAAACCAGGGAGAACGCGCCGGTGACTGATCAGAAACAAGCTATGTTGTACGGCCTTGCCACGGTCCTGCTGTGGTCCACCGTTGCCACCGCGTTCAAGCTAGCACTGCGGGATCTGGCGCCGGTACAGATGCTGCTGATTGCCTGCACGGCCTCGGTGGCGGTCATGGCGGTGATCCTGAAGCTTCAGGGACGGTGGCATCTGGTGTTCTCTCTGTCGCGCCGCCAGTACCTGCAGTCCGTGGGGATGGGGCTGGTCAATCCCTGCCTGTATTATTTCGTGCTGTTCGGTGCCTTTGACCGGCTGCCGGCCCAGGAGGCCCAGCCCCTGAACTACACCTGGGCGCTGGTGCTCGCCTATCTGTCCGTGCCCTTTCTGGGCCAGCGGCTTCGGCGGGTGGATATCCTGGCGGGTCTGGTCTGCTATGCCGGCGTGGTCGTGATCGCCACCCGGGGGCAGGTCACCTCGCTGACCTTCTCTGATCCGCTGGGGGTTGGCTTCGCCCTGGGAAGTACCCTGGTCTGGGCATCCTACTGGATCATTGCTACCCGAGATGAGCGCGATCCTGTCGTAGGTCTGTTCCTCAATTTCCTGTTCGGGCTGCCGGTGATTGCGGTGATCTGCGGGGTCACCGAGGGCTTCGAGATGCCGTCCGGAACCTCCCTGACCGCAGCCATTTACGTGGGAGTATTCGAGATGGGGGTGGCGTTTGTGCTTTGGTCCTACGCCATGAAGAAGGCGGAAAACACCTCGAAAGTCAGCAACCTGATCTTCATCTCGCCGTTTCTGTCGCTGGTGTTCA
>JABURI010000074.1 GCA_014762755.1 Marinobacter sp. | reverse complement strand
ACGAGGAACAGACACCGTTCCAGAAGCTCGAAATCTACGAGACCGAGACCTTCGGTAATCTGATGGTGCTCGATGGCTGCGTAATGCTGACCACCCGTGACAATTTCCTGTATCACGAGATGATGACCCACCCGGCCCTGTTTACCCACAAGGACCCGAAAAAGGTGGTCATTGTCGGTGGCGGAGACTGCGGCACGCTCAAGGAAGTACTGAAGCATCCGGGGGTGGAAGAAGCCTGGCAGGTGGAAATCGACGAGCGAGTGACCCGCATGTCCGAGAAGTACTTTCCGGAACTGTGCGAGGCCAACGACGATCCCCGGGCCAACTTCTTTTTCGGTGACGGCATCCAGTGGATGCGGGACATCGAGCCCGGCAGTGTGGATCTGATCATCATCGACAGCACCGACCCGGTCGGGCCTGCGGAAGGCCTTTTCGCCCTGGATTTCTACCGGGATGCCATGCTGGCGCTCCGGGAAGGTGGCATCATCGTTCAGCAGAGCGAGTCACCGCTGCTGCACACTGACAGCATCATCAAGTCGATTCACGATGACATGCGCAAGGCCGGTTTCGAACACGTGCAGACCCTGCCATTCCCCCAGCCGGTTTACCCGACTGGCTGGTGGAGCTGCACCATGGCCAGCAAGACCAATCCGCTGCGCTATTTCCGGGAGGAGGATGCAGCGAACCGTCCGTTTGTGACCCGCTATTACAATCCGGGCGTGCATCACGGTGCCCTGGCCATGCCCCAGTTCATGCTGGAGGCCCTGGGGGAGGATCCGGTGATTCCCGGAGAAGCGTGACGCAAAATTAGACACTTCCCGAGTCTGATCTAGACTTTAGGCAGTGATCGCCTTTCGATCATCAGAGTTGGATTCAGCCAGAGGAAGTTGCAGAGGAAGTCGTTATGGATGTACGCAAGGGAGAGCAGGAGCGTAACTGGTTCCGCAGTAAGCGCTTTGAAATGATCAACGGTCAGTGGTATTTCCAGACCCGGGAGGGAACCATGGAGGGGCCATTCGACAGCATGCGGGAAGCGGAGATGGAGTTGCTGCTGTATCTGCGCCATGCCGACGACGCCCTGTATCAGGGGGTCTGAATAAAGAAGGGGTCAGATGAAAGATTTCATCTGACCCCATGTTCAACTCGAAGTCTGCGCTATCCCGGGGTCAGATGAAGCCCTTCATCTGACCCCTCCTTCACAGCGACCTTACTGCTTGCCGCTGACAAACTCCGGATAGGCTTCCATACCACACTCGGACAGATCCACACCTTCGTACTCGTCTTCTTCGCTGACCCGCAGGCCGATGACTGCCTTCAGGATGCCCCAGACAATCAGGCTGGCCACGAATACCCAGACGAAGATGGTGATGGCGCCGATGATCTGGCCGCTGAAGCTGACGTCGCCGTTGGTGACCGGCACCAGCAGCAGGCCAAGCAGACCGCACACGCCGTGCACGGAGATGGCACCCACCGGGTCGTCGATGCGCAGCTTGTCCATGGTTACGATGCTCAGTACGACCAGAACACCGCCGATGGCACCGAACAGGGTAGCCGTCAGGGCGCTCGGAGTGGACGGCTCCGCAGTGATCACTACCAGGCCGGCCAGGGCGCCGTTGAGCAGCATGGTCAGGTCAGCCTTGCCGAACATCAGGCGGGCCGTGATCAGCGCCGCAACCGCACCGCCGGCAGCGGCAGTGTTGGTGTTCAGGAACACCATGGCCACGGAGTTGGCGCTGGCGATATCGCCCAGTTTCAGCACAGAACCACCGTTGAAGCCGAACCAGCCCATCCACAGGATGAAGGTACCGAGGGTGGCCAGCGGCAGGTTGGCACCCGGGAAGGCGCGGATTTCGCCATTCGGACCGTACTTGCCTTTACGGGCACCCAGCAGGAGAACACCCGCCAGAGCCGCGGCGGCACCGGCCATGTGCACGATGCCGGAGCCGGCAAAGTCACTGAAGCCCAGGTCGCCCAGGTTGTACATGCCGAACACAGAAGCACCGCCCCAGGTCCAGGCACCTTCCATCGGATAGATGAAACCGGTCATGACCACCGCGAAGACCAGGAAGGCCCAGAGCTTCATGCGCTCGGCCACGGCACCGGAGACGATGGACATGGCAGTGGCAACGAACACCACCTGGAAGAAGAAGTCAGAGGCGCCGGAGTAGATGGATCCACCCTCGAAGCCGTCTTCACGACCGGCGAAGTCGCCCAGCACGCCAGCAACGTCCACGTCGGCAATGCCGGACAGGAACACGTTGCCGCCATACATGATGGCGTAACCGCAGACCAGGTACATAATGCAGGAAACCGCGAACAACGCGACGTTCTTGGTCAGGATCTCAGTGGTGTTCTTGGCTCGGACCAGGCCGGATTCCAGCATGGCAAAGCCCGCGGCCATCCACATGACTAATGCGCCGCACACCAGGAAATAAAACGTATCTATAGCGTATTGCAGGTGAAAAAGATTGCTTTCCATTTGAAGCCCTCCGCACAAGGCTCTTCAGGTTATAGGTTTTTTGCGTTGGCTGACTGAGTGGTCAGGTCAGGCTCAGACCGCTTCTTCGCCGGTTTCACCGGTCCGGATGCGGATCGCCTGTTGCAGTTCGGTCACAAAGATCTTGCCGTCACCGATCTTGCCGGTGTTGGCAGCCTTGGTGATCGACTCGATAACCTGGTCCAGCAGGTTGTCGCCAATGGCGATCTCGACCTTGACCTTGGGCAGGAAATCCACCACATATTCAGCGCCACGGTAGAGTTCGGTATGGCCTTTTTGCCGACCGAAGCCTTTGACTTCGGTGACGGTTACGCCTTGAACGCCAATCTCGGATAGTGCCTCACGGACATCATCCAATTTGAAAGGCTTGATGATCGCTGTCACAAGTTTCATTGCTTTCTCCTTGGTAAAGCCGTCCCAACAGTGAGGGCCCGTCGGCCGATTGTTGAGTTCGGGATGCTGCCACCTCGCACACCAATTGTGCGGATTGCGTACGAGTGTTCTAGCATCGGGTATGCCAACGCAAAAAAAATATTTTAAAACAACATGTTATCTATTGCCTGTCCCAGAATGGCGCAAAACGGTGCACCAAAACAGGGCAGCTCTCCGCCCGGCGGTCCATTTTGGAGCCATGCCCGGAGCAGCGGCGGCAGCCATTATATAGCTGACAGGCAACAGTATGGCAGGCCCACGTGTGTGATACACTCCCGGAACTGTTTTTTGGTGTCCGGCCCCGCCGGAATCCGCACGTCTGGGAACCAGTGAGGTAAAACGTGAAAGGTCCGCAGGATATATTCGCTCAGCTACAGGGCCAGTTCGGTCAGTTCGTCCCTGATATGGCCCGGGCTGCCCGGGAAGACTTCGAAACCCAGGCTCGCGCCACCGTGATGTCGGTCCTGTCCCGACTGGAACTGGTAACCCGCGAGGAATTTGATGCCCAGCAGGCGGTCCTGATGAAGACCCGGGAAAAAGTGGAGGCACTGGAATCCCGCGTAGCCGAGCTGGAACAGAAACTCCAGGGCAAGTAATGCCCTGTTGGCGGGCAGGATGCCCGCCGGAATCAACCATGGAAGGTCATCATGCTTGCGATAGTTCACTCCCGCGCCAGCATCGGCGTGTCGGCCCCTGCGGTCACCGTGGAGGTCCATCTCTCCGGCGGCTTGCCCGCTCTGTCCATTGTCGGTTTGCCGGAAACCGGTGTCCGTGAGAGCAAGGAGCGCGTGCGCAGTGCGCTGCTGAACGCCGGCTTCGAATTTCCCGCCAAACGCATCACCATCAACCTTGCCCCGGCCGACCTGCCCAAAGAGGGTGGTCGCTTTGACCTGCCCATTGCCCTGGGCATTCTGGCGGCCTCCGGGCAGATTCCGGAGCAGAGCCTGGAAGGCTGCGAGTTTGTCGGGGAACTGTCTCTCGATGGCGCCCTGCGCCCTCTCAAAGGTATTCTGCCCGCAGTGCTGGCGGCCCGCAGCGACCGGCGACAACTACTGGTGCCCCAGGCGAACGCTGAAGAAGCGGCGCTGGCGAGTCGGGACGACGTGCTGGCGGCTGCCCATATCCTGACGGTGAGCGAGCATCTGTCCGGGCGGGCCCGGCTGGTTCCGGTCCCCGGCACGACCCGGGAACAGGCCGCGGACGCCCGTCAGCCGGTGGCCGATCTCTCGGAGGTCCGGGGCCAGCGGGTGCCTCGTCGGGCGCTGGAGGTGGCCGCGGCAGGCGGCCACAACCTGTTACTGTTCGGTCCGCCGGGAACCGGCAAGAGCATGCTGGCGAGCCGGCTGCCCGGTATTCTGCCCATGCTGACTGACGACGCTGCCATGGAGGTGGCGAGTGTTCATTCGGTGGCGGGCCTACCGGTTCGTGAAGGACGTTGGCGCGAGCCGCCGTTCCGCGCCCCCCATCATACCGCCTCGGCGGTGGCCCTGGTCGGTGGTGGCAGCAGTCCGCGCCCGGGAGAGATCTCCCTGGCGCACCGGGGCGTACTGTTCCTGGATGAGTTGCCGGAGTTTGAACGTCGGGTGCTCGAGGTGTTGCGGGAGCCGATGGAAACGGGCGAAATCGCGATCAGCCGGGCCGCCCGGCAGGTGCGGTTTCCGGCCCGGTTCCAGGTGGTGGCAGCGATGAATCCCTGTCCCTGTGGTTACAGTGGTCACCCGTCCATCGACTGCCAGTGCACGCCCTCACAGGTGATGCGATACCGCTCGAAGATTTCCGGCCCGTTGCTGGACCGCTTCGACCTGCACGTTGAGGTGCCGGTTCAAAGCGGTGACGTACTGATGCAGTCGGGTACGGAAGAGGAAACCAGTGCTGCGGTGCGTGCCCGGGTGGAGCTCGCCCGGGTGCGTCAGCGGGAGAGGGGGCAGCTCAACGCCCTGTTGTCCGGGCGTGCCCTGCAGGATGCCTGTCTTCTCGATGCCGACAGCGAGCGCATGCTGGCCGGGGCCATGGAGCGGTTGGGGCTGTCCGCCCGGGCGCTGCACCGTATCCTGAGGCTGGCGCGCACACTGGCGGATCTGGAGGCGGCGGAGACGGTCTCCCATGCCCACCTGGTGGAAGCGCTGGGGTATCGCCAGCTGGACCGGCAACAGGGCCGACACTCTGGGGTGTCCGCCTGAGCCGTCCGACTCTGGTAAACTGTGGCCCAGATTGTTAACCAGAACCCGCAACCTGCGGTTAAGGATTCCAGATGACCGATCAGAATGAACCGCAAGACCAGAAGGATGCCGCGGATTCGCCGGTAACCACCCGCCGTGGTGTCCGCAGCTTCGTACTCCGTCAGGGCCGCATGACCGAAGGCCAGAAGAAGGCCTTTGATCGTGGCTGGGCCAAGTACGGCCTGAGCCGCGAGGACGGCATGATCGATCCCCGCGTCGTGTTCGGCCGTGATGCCATGCTCAACCTGGAAATCGGTTTCGGGATGGGGAAGTCCCTCGCCGAGATGGCCGAGGCCGCTCCGGAACAGGACTTTATCGGGGTGGAGGTCCATCTGCCGGGCGTCGGTGCCCTGCTGAAGGAAATCGAGGACCGGGGCCTGGAAAATGTCCGCATCTACAACATCGATGCCAATGATGTCATTGACCTGTGCCTGCCGGATGCCTGTCTTGATAGGGTCATGGTGTTCTTCCCGGATCCCTGGCCGAAGAAAAAGCATCACAAGCGTCGGCTGATCCAGCCGGAGTTCGTTCAGCGGCTCCGTCACAAGCTCCGGGTTGGCGGGGTGTTGCACCTGGCGACCGACTGGGAGAACTACGCCGAGCACATGATGGAAGTGATGAGCGAGTCGGAAGGCTTTGCCAATGCCCGGGAGCCGGGTGAGTACTCACCGCGTCCGGATGACCGGCCGATTACCAAGTTCGAAAAGCGCGGGGAACGACTCGGGCATGGTGACTGGGACTTGCTGTTCCATCGCACCAACTGATTTCGGACTGGCTGGTCAGCCATGGGCGAGGGGGTGTCGCCGGGCGGCCCGGATAATTACCAGGCCAGCCACGCCGAGGGTCAGCCCCGTAAACTTGACCAGTGCGCAGAGCGTGGCCGAGAGGCTGACCACATCGGTGGGCGGGTTGAAGTTATTCAGCAACAGGATGTTCTCGGTGACGTCCGCCGCGCCTGCCGTGACAAACAGCGCCCGCACCCAGCGCCCGACCACTCGTTCCCGGACGCCCGGGCGGTCCCGCATCAGGTGGCGGGTCAGGTGCAGCAGGGCGAGCAGATAGGCCGCGATAAAGAAAAAATCAAGCCACAGGGAAACCCTGGCCCAGACCAGGCCTTCGGAGCGCCAGCTGCGAAGGATGGCGTGAGCCTGGTCGGCTGTGGCGGCAAACTGGAAGCTGACAATGCCCTGGGGTGCGGAGCCGGTCTGCAGTGGCTGATTGACCAACAGCAGACCTCCCAGGAGGATCGCCGTGGTGATCAGGCTCGTCTTCAGCGTTTTTGGCAGGGCTGCCCATCCGTGTGCCGGGTCCATCAGAGAAAACGCTCCAGCAGGCTGTTTAGATATCGCTGACCGAGCTCCGTCGCCTGCAGTCGGTCGCTCACCAGCAATCCTTCCTTACGTAATTGATCAAGTTGTACCCTAACTGGCTCCAGGGGTAAACCCGTTCGTTCAGCAAACAGCGATTCGGCCACACCGCCCTTCAAGCGCAGTGCGTTCATCATGAATTCCAGCGGCCGCTCTTCCAGTTCAATGGCTTCGACACCGGCGGTGCGACTGCCGATACGGTTCAGGTAGGCCTCGGGCTGGCGGGTCTTCCAATAGCGCCGGATGCTGCCATCCGCCATGCTGATCTTGCCGTGGGCGCCGGCTCCCAGCGCCAGGTAGTCACCGAAAGTCCAGTAATTCAGGTTGTGCCGCGAAGCCCGACCGGGCTGGCACCAGGCGGAGACTTCGTAGTCTTCGAAGCCGTTCTCCCGCAACAGATCCGCACCGGACTTGTAGATATCCCATAGCCGCTCATCGTCGGGCAGAGCCGGAGGGCGGCTGTAGAATTCCGTGTTCGGCTCGAGTGTCAGCTGGTACCAGGACAGGTGAGGCGGCTCATGGGAAAAGGCTTCCCGCAGGTCCGAGAGGGCCTGATCCGGGGTCTGGCCGGGCAGACCATGCATCAGGTCCAGGTTGAAGTTGTCGAAGCCGGCGGATCGGGCCGCTTCCACGGCACGATGGGCCGAGTCCCGATCGTGTATGCGACCAAGCACGCGCAGATGGTCCGGATTGAAGCTTTGGATGCCGATGGAGAGCCGGTTGATGCCGGCCTGCCGGAACGCCTCGAATCGACCCTGCTCCAGGGTGCCGGGGTTGGCTTCGAGGGTGATTTCCGCGTCCGGTGCAAAGGCGAGGTTTTCCCGCAGGGCTTCGAACAGCCGGAAATAGAAGTCGCCGGACATCAGGGACGGCGTGCCGCCGCCTATGAAAATGGTCTCAATCGCCCGGTTTCGAACCAGCGACAGATCCTGCTCCAGATCTTCCAGCAGTGCCGCCAGGTAGGCTTTCTCGGGAATGTCACCCCGAATCGCGTGGGAGTTGAAGTCGCAATAGGGGCACTTGCGCACGCACCAGGGCACGTGGATGTAAAGGCTCAAGGGCGGGCTCACCGCCACCGGTGTCGTGGCGGACACGGCCTCAGAGCTCCGCCTTCAGGTGTTCCAGCAGCTGGGAGAGGGCCCGGCCGCGGTGGCCGATGCGGCCCTTTTCGGACCGGCTGAGTTCGGCGGCGCTGCAATTGTGTTCCGGCGCCAGAAAGATCGGGTCATAGCCGAAGCCGCCGCTACCCCGGGGCTCGTGCAGAATCCGGCCGGGCCAGCGGCCATGGCAGATGATGGGGGTCGGATCGTCGGCATGGCGCAGGTAGACCAGCACGCAATGGAACTGGGCCCCTCGTTCGTCGTCCGGTATGTCCTTCAGGACGTCCAGCAGGGCCTCTACGTTGTCCTGGTCGGTGGCGTCTTCCCCGGCAAACCGCGCGGAGCGGACACCGGGCAGTCCGCCCAGGGCGTCTACCGCTATCCCGCTGTCGTCCGCGAGGGCCGGCAGGCCGGTTTCACGGGCGGCGTGCCGGGCTTTCAGGATGGCATTTTCAACAAAGGTGACGGCCGGTTCCTCGGCCTCGCCCACGCCCAGTTCGCCCTGGGCGATTGGCGTCAGGCCCAGGGGCGCGAGCAGGTCGGTCAGTTCGGCGATCTTGCCCTTGTTGTTACTGGCGATAACAAGTTGCTGTGCCATGGCTCAATCGCTGAACAGGGTGTGGGCAAATCGGACCGACAGGTCCTGCTGGTGCCCGGTTGGCCGGGCGGTAATGTTGAACGTCATCAGCTCACCGGAGGGGTACTGGTATTCGGCGATGAAATAGACCGCGTCGCCCTCTTGGATCCGCCGGAACGCGAGGAACTTGACCTGCTGGATATCGTTGGTGACTTTGCCTTCCACCTGGCCACCGACGGGTTTGAGGGTGCCGTTATCCTGCTCCTGCATGATGGAAATATTGACGATACCAATGCCTTTGCTCCGCTGCAGGTCGTTGGCCCGGGCTACCTCCGGTGACAGGAAAGTGCTCGGCAGCACACTCCAGTGCACCTGGTAATCGCCGAAGTCCTTGGAACCGGCGGCCTGGGCCTGCACGCTGGTCAGGGTCAGAAGGGCCGTGGCCAGAAAGATTGTAAAGATCCGGAGTTGTCTGATCATTGCTCGTTCTCCCGTGTGATGCGGTAAATGGCGATCTCCCCCAACAGGTTAGGCCAAAGCCGGGCAGACCAGCTGTTCTGGTGCTGGCCGTCCACTACCCGGCGGCTCTTGATCCTGATGCCCTTCTGGCGGCACAGGGCCTCGAAATCCTTGAAGGTGCACAGGCGGATGTTGGGGGTGTTGTACCATTTATACGGCAGTGCTTCGGATTCGGGCATACGGCCACTCAGGGCCAGGCCCCAGCGCAGCCGCCAGTGGGCGAAGTTGGGGAAGGTCACGATACCTTCCCGACCCAGCCGCAGCATTTCATCCAGTACCTTGTCGGGCCGGCGAACCGCCTGCAGGGCCTGGGTCATCAGTACGACATCGAACATGCCGTCATCGAAGTTATCCAGACCCTGGGTGTCCAGGTTCTGTTCGATGACGGCGACACCCTTGCTCATACAGGTGGTGATATGGTCCGGGTTGATTTCCAGGCCAAAGCCGGTGGCCCCGCGTTCCCGCTGCAGGAAGTCGAGCAGGGTGCCGTCACCACAACCCAGATCCAGGACATGGTGACCGGGCTTGACCCATTGCTGGATGATTTCGAGGTCAGGTCTCATGCGCCCACCTCCCTTGCTACCCGGTCCATATAGGCGGTGAAGATGTCCGTGTATCGTGGCGTGGGGATCAGGAAGGCGTCGTGCCCCCAGGGTGCGTCAATCTCGGCGTAGCTGACTTTCTTCCGGGCGGAGATCATGGCGTTGACCATCTCTTCCGAGCGCTGGGGCGTGAAGCGCCAGTCCGTGCTGAATGACAGTACCAGGAACTCGCACTCGGCCGCGGTAATAGCCCTGGACAGGTCGCCGCCATGGTCATAGGCCGGATCAAAGTAATCCAGTGCGCGGGTCATGAGCAGGTAGGTGTTGGCATCGAAGGTCTCGGAAAACCGCTCGCCCTGGTAGCGCAGGTAGCTCTCGACCTGGAATTCGGCGTCATAGCCGAACTTGTAGGCTTCCTCCCGCAACTCCCGGCCAAATTTTTCGCCCATGGAAGCATCGGACAGGTAGGTGATGTGGCCGACCATCCGGGCCAGCATCAGGCCGCGACGGGGCACGGTGTCGAAGTCGTAATAGCGGCCGCCGTGGAATTCGCGGTCGGAGGTGATGGCCTGCCGGGCAACCTCGTTGAAAGCGATGTTCTGGGCGGTAAGCCGTGGCGTGGAGGCGATGACTACCGAATGCCGGAGCCGGTCGGGATAATCGAGGCTCCATTGCAGGGCCTGCATGCCGCCGAGGGAACCGCCAACCACCGCCGCCCAGCACTGGATGCCCAGCCGGTCGGCGAGCAGGGCCTGGCTCTTGACCCAGTCACTCACCGTGATCACGGGGAATTCCGGTCCATAGGGTTTGCCGGTGGCGGGATTCTCAGAGTTCGGGCCGGTACTGCCATGGCAACCGCCCAGGTTGTTCAGGGACACCACGAAGAAGCGGTTGGTGTCGATGGGCTTGCCCGGACCAATGCAGCTGTCCCACCAGCCGGGCTTGCGATCGTCCATGCTGTGGTAGCCGGCAGCGTGGTGATGGCCGCTGAGGGCGTGGCAGATCAACACGGCGTTGCTGGCATCGGCGTTCAGTTTGCCATAGGTTTCCACCACCAGGTCATAGCTTCCCAGTGCCTGGCCACAGGCCAGCTCGATGGGGGTGTCAAAGTGGTAAGACTGTGGGGTGACTATCCCGACAGAATCCGCGGGCAGGGAATCGGGCATCGGCGCGACAGGTTCCTGGTTCGATCCGTAAGTAACTGGAGCGGCGACAGCAAAGCCATCGCCAGCCCAGCAGTTTATAGCCGGGTGGGGATGGCTGCAACCGGGAGTATCTCACGGTCGAAGGGGGCTAGACGACCCCCGAAATATTCACCACTTTCTGTTGGATCAGGGTCGGAGCCGGCTTGCGAATCTGTCGTTGCATGGCGTCAGCCAGTTCGAGCTGGCGACGCAGGTCGGCAATCGTCGCTTCGAGCTTCTCCCGCTCGGCCCGGCCATCACGGTCGCTTCGGACCATATCGCGCAGGCGGCGGATCTGGTGCTCGAGCAGCTGCTTCTGTTCCATGGAATACTGCATGATCGGGAGCAGGGCCTCATGGGGCCAGCGTTCAACGTCCTTGCGCACGCGATCGTGCAGGGTACGGGCCTCTCCGACCATGACATTGAAGAAGCGCCGCACCAGCAGGGACTGTTCGGTCAACAGGTTTTTCGGACTGATCCGGAAGCGCCGGGCCTTCTTGCGTAGCTCCCGGATGGCGATGACATGCCGCCCGGCGCGCAGTGGGATGGGTTCCAGATGCCGGGCCCGGGTGTCCTCGTTGTAGCGACGGTAGATGGCGCCCACCATCTTCTCCGCCAGGTGGCCTTCGCTCATCAGGTTGGTGAGGTCAGCCTCCAGTAATTCAAAGAAGTGGTCCATGGCGCGGTTCATGCCGGCAGTGGTCCAGCTCTTTGACATGGATGCCCGGATTTTTTCGGCATGCTCTTCGAAGCGTTGCTCACTGACCAGGCCCTTGAGGGTCTTGCCCTGGGAATCCACCAGCCGGCGGCTGGAACGCAGGGAGATGAGCTTCTTGTAGTAGAAATCGTAATCCTTCTGCGCCCGCTCGGCGAGCCGGCTCAGGGCTGCTTTGTCCATAGTGGCGCCGGAGCAGGCCTCGAGTTCCTCCTCCAGAGCTTCCAGCCGGGTCTGCATGGCGGCCTGGCTGTTCTGCAGCATACCCAGCAGATCGTTGATCAGGCTCTGGGTGATCAACTGCTCCTTGTGCATCAGGATGCGTTTGATGATCAGCTGTTCCAGCTGGCCGATGTTGGCGCGTTCGAACAGGTCGGCATCCCGGCGGACACGGGCCATCAGTCCCTGTTTGGCCGAGAGTGGTATCACGTCGTGCTGACGGATGCCCAGGTGATCCGCGGTGTAGCTGCGCACCCGCTCGATGGCCTCCCGGGTATGCTTTTCGCCCTGCAGGTCGTCCCAGAGCACATCGATCTTGTTCAGGGCCGCAAACCGACCGGCCCGGTGATCGGCATGCTCGGTGTCGATGTGCTCCTTCCAGATTGTCATATCACTGGCGGTGACACCCGTGTCCGCGCTGAGCACGAAAATGACCGCGTGGGCCCGGGGCAGCATGCTGATGGTGAGCTCCGGCTCGGACCCCAGGGCGTTCAGGCCCGGGGTGTCGAGAATGCGCAAGCCACGCTCGAACAGGGGATGGCGGATGCTGATCTGGGCGTTACGCCAGGCCGGCACAAGAACGTTACCGGGGTTGTTGCGGTCATGCTCAAGCATGTCCTCATCAAAACCCAGATTCCTCGCCTCCTGTGGGGGCACGCTTTTGACCCTGGCGACCTCGGCCAGGACTTCGCGCATGATTTCCGGGTCGCGTTCGTCGAGTTCGTGCTTGACCCAGCGTTCCGGCTGTTTGCGCAGCTGCTGTAGAGACAACTCTCCGGTGCGGGTCTCGATCGGGAGCAGGAGCAGGTAATTCTGATTGGCTGTTCGGTCAAAGAACAGCTCGGTAGGGCACATGGTGGTTCGGCCGGCCTGGGAGGGCAGCATGCGCTGACCGTACTCCGAGAAGAACAGGGCGTTGATCAGTTCGGTCTTGCCCCTGGAGTACTCGCCGACAAAGGCAATGGTCAGTTCGTCCTCGATGAGCAGTTCGAGCCCGTTCCGAATCCGGGTGCTGATGTCATCGGAAAACAGGTCATTATCCTGCAGCCACAGGCGATAGCGCCCGATCTGCCGGATCAGTTCCTTTTTCCAGTTATGGTAAGCCTCTACCTGCTGCGACAGAGTTCCCTGCGGGTTCATTGGAGTATCCTTCTGCGCGACTTCCCGGTATACCGGCGCCCGCGGCCTGTCGGGCGCGCGGACTACAGCAATTCATGAATAAGTAGTAATACTATCCCGTCTTTTGAATCCATGTGTACCTTCACCTTCCATTCCGGTGAACAGGTCACAAAATCACATAATAAAAAGCCGCGAAATCAATAAGATGAATTCGCGGCTCGAAATCATTGTTTTTCGTTTCCGGGTGTTACCGAATGTATATTTCGCAGTCAGGTTACATGCCGAGGCCGATAGACCCCAGGCCAGCGGCCAGTTTCATGTGATCGATGACAACCGAGATCACGTTCAGGATCAGGAATACGATAATGGGAGACAGATCGAGCCCGCCCATGGACGGCATGACGTTGCGCACCGGGCGCATGACCGGTTCGGTGATCTGGGCAACCAGCTGAATGGCCGGGTGGCCACTGTGTGGAGCAATCCAGCTCACGACGACCACCGCAATGACGGACCAGAAGTAGATCTTCACAATCAGGCTGAGCACGTTCAGCACTGCCCAGACCAGAAGGGTCACTGGATTGATGGCCGGGATGCCGCCGTTGAGAGCTACCAGGATGAAGAAAAACGTGATGGCCTGAATGATGATGGCCAGCACCAGGGAGGCGCCGTCAATTCCGCCCCAGCCCGGAATGAAGCGGCGAAGCGGGCGCAGCAGCGGGTTGGTCGCCTTGACCACAAACTGGGAAATCGGGTTGTAGAAATCGGCCCGCGCCAGCTGCAGCAGGAAACGCAGCAGCACGATCGTCAGGTAAAAGGTGGACGCGATCA
>JABURI010000196.1 GCA_014762755.1 Marinobacter sp. | reverse complement strand
GGCGCGGGCAAAGCCCGGGGGGCTTCGGGCGGGATTGAGGCCCGCCCGAAGTGTCACTCTATGGAAGAAATCTGACCGGATTCAGAGGCTGGTGGGCTTGCCGGCTTCCCGGCGACGCTCTTCCCATTCCTCGCGGGTCTGGGCGGCCTCATCACCAGGCATGGAATCGATGATGTCGAAGTAATCCGAGCTGTACTCGTCTGCCACGATGGTGTTCCGGTCCTTGACCTTCACCACGTGAACCGTCTGGACGTTCTGATGGTCGAACTCCCGCCAGTACTGCTCGTCCTTCAGCAAGCTGTAACGGTGTCCCTCGAGGGCCCGGATAACCGCCTTGCTGTCGGTGGTACCCGCGCGCTCCACGGCATCCTTGTACTGGTAGACGATGCTGTAGGCCGAGGCCGCAGAGGTGGACGGGCGCATCTCATAGCGCTGGGAGAATGCCTCGACGAATTCCTTGCCACGAGCATAGTTCTTCTCATACGGCAGGTTCCAGACCCAGGGTGAGGCACCGACAATGCCCGACATGATGGTCGGACCGACCTGGCGCGCCATGCCCAGGGTCAGGTTCGGCACCACAACCTGCATTTTGTCCAGAACGCCCATTTCGTAGGCCACGTTGAGGGCACGCACCATGTCGTCACCGAACAGCACCAGCATCAGGACTTTGGCGTCACTGGCCATCGCCTGCTCCAGCGCGCCTCGGAAATCGGAGATCAGCGCGCGGGGGAACGGGGTCTTCACACCCTGGTGGGCATTGGTGTCCTCGGTGCCCGAGAACTTGCGCACCGATTCCTCGACAGACCAGCCCCAGGTGTAATCGGCGGTGATGTAGAAGTACTCTTCGTTGGCGTGGTTGCGGCTGAGATACTGGCTCAGGGCCTTGGCGGTCATCCAGGCGTTGTAGGGCTCACGGAACATATATTCGTGGCCTTCTGAACCGGTGGTGGCATTGGAATAGGTGAGGGTGCCGAAGTAGATGGTATCCCGATCCCTGGCGGCCTTGCCCGATGCGATCGCGACGGAGCTGGACACACCGCCGAACACCATTTTCGCGCCTTCCCGGTCAATCAGTTCGGCGGTGTTTTTCGCCCCCTGCCTGGGCTCGCCCCGGGTGTTGCGAATGACCAGCTCAAGCGGCTGGCCCATCACGCCACCGGCCTTGTTGATTTCATCTACGGCCAGAAAAGCGCCGAGCCGTTGTTGCAGGCCCTGGTCCTTGTAGCGCCCGGTCTGGGGATAGTTCAAGCCGATCTTGAGGGTTTCAGCATAGACAGTGGAGCCTGCCAGCATAAGCAGGCACGCAGAAAACAGGACTTTTCTCAAAGTCATGGAAGTTGGCCTCCAGAAGCAATATCACCGATACGGTGGAAGATTTCTGATTGTTGTTGTTACGCGCACGTAAGTGTCAACGCAGATGATAAGGCCAACAATGGGACTAAGGTGGAAATTTCCGTAACAGTTTGTAGGCAGTTGATGTATGTCAAGCGTGGCCAGCGGGTCAGGGCACCCGCTGGCCACGGACCGCCTCTAGCAGTGTGAACCACAGGGGGCGTGGCAGTTCCGAGCGGCAGCCTTCAAGGGCTGCTTTGATCCGCTCCTCGTTCATGCTACCGAGCACCGGAATCGGTTTTCCCGGAATCTGGTGGATCCAGGCCATGGCCAGCGCGGTTTCAGACAGTCCGGTCTGCGCCCGGGCGGTTTCAAGCAGATCGTTGGGCAGGTGGCCGGCCAGCTTGCCACCGCCCAGGGGGGACCAGGCCAGCCAGCGTAACCGGTCATTGAGCTGGGCTTCATGGGTGCCGTCAAACAGCGGCTCGGCATGGGCCAGTGAGAGTTCGGCCTGATTGCAGGACAGCGGCAAATCGGTGTTTTTATGCAGCCACCGCCACTGCTCCGGCCGGAAATTGGAGACGCCGATGTGGCGTACCTTCCCGGCGCTGACAGCTTCTTCCAGTGCTCTGGCCACCGCCTCGGCCTCCATCAGCGGGTCCGGGCGATGGATCAGGAACGTATCCACCTGCTCAACCCGCAGTCTCCCCAGAGCCCGGTCGATGGCCCCGGTCACGTGCTCCGCTTCGGCCCGGTAGTGCTTGGTCTGCCACTGGCTGGTGTCCTGGTGGGCCAGTACGATCCCGGTCTTGGTTATGATGCGCAGCTTGTCACGGAGACCGGGGTAGGCTGCCAGAGCGTCGCCGAAAAGGCGTTCGCACTCGCCATCGCCATAGATGTCGGCGTGATCAAATACATCCAGGCCCCGCTCCAGCTGGCTTTCGATCCAGGCTGCCAGGGTTTTGGGTGCGTGCAGTTCGGGGTGATCCAGCAGACGCATCATCCCGAGTATCAGTGGGGTATCGGCCAGATATCCGGTTGCCTTTGCTGTCATGGTTATTTCCTCCCGAAGGCGATGACCACCCGGTCGTCACCGAGGTGTCGTAAAAATATATAGGGTCGCTGGCTGATCAGGTTGTGTGTGCCGGCACCAATGGCGGGATGGCGGTCGCGGAACTGACCGAGCTTGCGCCAATGCCCAAGCATGCCAGAGACCTCGCCGGATTCAATAGCCGACCAGTTCATGTCGGACCGGGTGCCCTGGTGAGGGTCGGATCCGGTCGGGCCAAACGGACGAGCAGATTCATCACCGTAGAAGATCTGAACCGCGCCGGGGGTGAACAGGAGTGCGCCGGCAGCCCGTTTCTGCAGTGTCGGGTCGTTACCGGCCATCCGGCTGAACAGGTTGGTGTCGTGGGAGGAAATATAGCTCAGTACATTAAACGGATCGGGGCCGTTCAGTTTTTCCGCATAGCCTGCATAGACCGGTTCCATCGCCGGCAGGCAGCGGGCGCCCGCAACTGCCTCCTCCTGCAGGTCGAAATTGATCACGGCATCGAAGCTGGCATCGAAATAGCCGGATTTCTGAACGGAATGGGGGAACACCTCTGCGACCATCCAGAACTCTGGTGCCGGCAGGGCAGCCTCGGGGTGTCGAGCGCGATAGTCATCAAGTGCGGCCTGAGCCCGGAGCTTGAGTTCCTTCCATGCCTCCTGTTCCACATGTTTGGCGGTGTCCACGCGGAAACCATCCACCCCGAATTCCCGGACCCAGTCGGTCAGCCAGGTGATCAGGTACTCCCGGACCGTGGCATCTGGCAGGGGAGAGACGCGACTGGCGTCCTTGCGGCGCAGGAATTCGGGCAGTTCCACCGTCGTAGTGGCTTCGGTCTTGAAGTCGGGCAGGAAGGCCAGTTAACCACGCAGCTCATCAATGGACGCGTTGGGTGGCGTATCGTAATCGGCGATGCCGGCCCGAACCCAATCCTTGCCCCACCAGTGGCCCCAGTCCGGATGGTCATAGTCGATAAGGGCGTGATAGGCGTGCAGGTTTTCCCAGGATTCCGGCTGCCAGCGGCCCCATTGCTCCGGGAGGTGCTTCTCGAAGCCCTCGAACAGAGAGCCGAAGTCGAATTCCTGCATGTCCTGGAGCGTGCTGTAGCCCGGGTGATTCATGACCACGTCCATGACGACGCGGATGCCGCGCTTGTGTGCTTCCTGCACCAGCGTCCGGAATTCTTCCCGGGTGCCGAAGTTGGCATCGGGTACTGTGAAATCCAGGGCATAGTAGCCGTGGTAGCCATAGTGCCGGAAATCACCCTGGTCGCCACCGCCAACCCAGCCGTGCATCTGCTCGAAGGGCGGGGTAATCCAGAGTGCATTGACGCCCAGGTCCTGGAGGTAGTCCAGGCGTTGTGTGAGGCCGATGAAATCGCCGACGGGGATCGTGATGTCCGAAAAGTCCGCCTCGCAGAAAATGTCCGGACGATCCACCGAGGGTGGGCCCGCGGTCGTGGTGTCCGGTACCCCGGTCGACGCACAGCCTGTGGTGAGCAGAGCCGAGGCAATGAAGGCGGGCAAGGCAGGTGCTCTGAATCTGCGGGACATGGCAGGGACTCCGGTTGGTTTCTGATTCTTGTGCGTGACATCAAACCAGACTCCCGCCGGCGCCGGTAGAAGGAATTTTCTACGCCTGACTACTCCCCCATACTACGCCTCCGGTATTGAAATAAGGGGTGATGCTTATGACGCCGTTTTGCAACACAGTTTGACTACTCGCAAAAGAACCCTTTGCGTTGAGTCCGGCCGAACGACCTCTTGGCAGGCCGGAAAACAAGAATAAGGCAAGAACTGACAGAGGAATGACCTGATGCATCGTCGAACGTTTATTCGCAGTACCCTCGCCGCTTCCATCGTTGCAGCCACTTTCGGAATGGCCGCCCCCGCCCATGCCGAGATCGAGGAAGGCAAGCTGGTGGTCTGGATCAACGGCGATAAAGGCTATGACGGCCTGCAGGAAGTCGGTGACTGGTTCACCGAGGAGACCGGTATTCCCGTTGAGGTGGCCCACCCGGACAGCGCCACCGACAAATTCCAGCAGTCCGCCGCCACCGGCAATGGCCCGGATATCTTCATCTGGGCCCATGACCGCTTCGGCGAGTGGGCCCAGAGCGGCATCATCTCCGAAGTGAAGCCTTCGCAAAAGGTGATCGACGCGAACTACGACTTTACCTGGGACGCCGTGACTGTTGACGGCAAGAAATACGGCTACCCCATGGCCGTCGAGTCGATCGGCCTGATCTACAACAAGGACCTGTTGCCGGAGCCGCCGACATCCTTCGAAGAAATTCCGGCGATCCACAAGAAGCTGGCGGAAGACGGCAAGCGCGCCATCCTATGGGACTACAATAACACCTACTTCACCTGGCCCATGCTGGCGGCCGCGGGTGGCTACATCTTCGGTGAAAATGCCGATGGCAGCGTCAACGTGAAGGACACCGGTGTAAACAACGACGGTGCCATGAAGGGCGCCCGGACATTGGTGACGCTGATTGAAGAGGGCGTGATGCCACGGGGCGCGGACTACAGCGCGATGGAATCCAGCTTCAATCAGGGCGAAACCGCGATGATGATCAACGGTCCCTGGGCCTGGGCCAACGCGAAGAAGAGCGGTATCAACTTCGGCGTCACCACTCTGCCCACCGTGGACGGCCAACCAGGCAAACCCATGGTGGGTGTTATGGCGGCGACCCTGAACTCCGCCAGCCCGAACCAGGACCTGGCGGTGGAGTTTCTGGAGAACTACGCCCTGTCGGTGAAGGGCCTGAAGATGGTGAACGACGATGTGCCGCTGGGGGCGGTGGCCAACAAGGCATTCATGGACGAGCTGTCCTCCGATCCGAAGATCAAGGCCACCTTCGACAATGCCCAGCTGGGTGAACCCATGCCCAACGTGCCGGCAATGGGTGCCTTCTGGTCCTCCATGGGGCCGGCCCTGCAGAACATCACCTCCGGGCGTCAGTCTGTCGAGGATGCTCTTAACGCAGCGGCTCAGCGGATCACCCGGTAAACAAGACCTGCGCCAGGGAGCCGGGTGTGGACTACCCGGTTCCCCGATACGAGCTGTGAATGAGAACCTGCCGCCGCGCGTGCGACGGTGCCAATCGGGCTGACTACAATGATAACGGAAACCCTGTCCTCTGCCGGAATCGAAAGCAGACCTTCAATGATCCGAGTATTCCTGAAGTGGGGTGCGCTCGCCGTTCTGGTGGCGGCGGCGCTCTACTTGATCCTGGCGTTGTACCTGCAGCGTGAATTTGTCTTCGCCATGCTGTTCCTGGTACTGACGGCCTCGGCTGTGGCGGTGTTTGTCAGCAAAAAGCTCTACGCGCACCGCTATATTTTTCCGGCAATCGCCGGCATGGGGCTGTTTGTGATTTTCCCGCTGATGTACACGGTCGGTATCGGCTTCACCAATTACAGCGCCACCAACCTGCTGAGTTTCGAACAGGTGAAGGACAACCTGCTGTCCCGGACTTACCAGTCCGAGGCCGTTCGTTACGATTTCAGCACGTACCGGACGGACGAAGGCTACGTGCTATACCTTGAAGGCGAGCAACAGAGTCTCGCAACGCCACCACTTGAACTGGCTTCCGGTGAGAGCAGGGCTCCCCTGTTTCCTGTGGAATCAGCTCCGGCCGGCGAGCCCTTGCAGATCCGGGATATCATCAAGCTGCGTCAGGAACTGTCCGGGCTGACTCTGGTGACCGACGACAATCGGGAACTGAGCCAGGCCAGCCTGCGCTCATTTGCTGCTATCCATCCCCAGTTCACCCTGCATGAAAACGGTACTCTCACCAACAACCAGACCGGGGAGACCTATTTCCCGAATCACGAGATCGGTTTTTACGTCAACGGGAAAGGCGAAAAGCTGGTGCCCGGCTGGACCGTGAATATCGGCTGGGCCAACTATGTGAAAGTGGTGACCGATCCCAGCATCAGCGGGCCGTTCCTGCAGATCTTCATCTGGACCTTGTCATTTGCGGTGGCAACCGTGATCTTTACCCTGGCTCTGGGGCTGTTGCTGGCCAACCTGCTGCAGTGGGAGCAGATCCGCGGCAAGGGCTTCTACCGGACCATGCTGATCCTGCCTTATGCGGTGCCGGCGTTCATCTCGATCCTCGTGTTCAAGGGCCTGTTCAACCAGAATTTTGGCGAGATCAACCTGGTGCTGGAAGGACTCTTCGGAGTGCGTCCGGACTGGTTCAGTGATCCGGCGCTGGCCCGGACCATGATCCTGATCGTCAATACCTGGCTGGGCTATCCCTACATGATGCTGCTGTGCATGGGACTGCTGCAGGCCATTCCCAAAGACTTGTACGAGGCCTCCGCCATGGATGGAGCGGGTCCCATCAACAACCTGTTCAACATCACGCTGCCGCTGATCATCAAACCACTGATGCCGCTGCTGATTGCCAGCTTCGCGTTCAACTTCAACAACTTTGTCCTGATCGCGCTGTTGACTGGCGGTGCCCCGGATATCATCGGCGCCAGCACGCCGGCGGGCACGACCGATCTGCTGGTGAGCTACACCTACCGGATCGCGTTCCAGGACTCCGGGCAGAACTTCGGTCTGGCGGCGGCCATTGCCACCGTAATTTTCCTGGTGGTGGGCGCGCTCTCGCTGATTAATCTGAAACTGTCCAAGGTCAAGGTATAAGGAGCTTCCCATGGCAATGGTTCAACCCCGCTCCACGAAATACCGTGTGCTGGCATCCCACATCGGCATGCTGGCGTTCATCGCGGTCATCCTGTTCCCGCTGCTAATGGTGATTTCGATCTCCTTCCGCAGCGGTAACTTCGCGGCCGGTAGCCTGCTTCCGGAAAACCCCTCGCTGGAACACTGGTATCTGGCCCTGGGGATTCCCTACACCGACGCGGACGGTGTCACTACCCAGCCGCCGTTCCCGGTGCTGCTGTGGTTGTGGAATTCCATCAAGGTGGCGGTGGTATCTTCGGTGCTGATCCTGGCGCTGTCCACCACCAGTGCCTATGCCTTCGCCCGGATGCGTTTTTCCGGCAAGGGCTTCGTGCTCAAATCGATGCTGATTTTCCAGATGTTCCCACCGGTGCTGTCGCTGGTGGCGCTCTATGCGCTGTTTGACCAGATCGGCAATCACGTCAGCTGGCTGGGGCTCAATACCCATGGAGCCGTGATCGTTGCCTCGCTGGGCGGGATGGCCCTGCACATCTGGACGATCAAGGGCTATTTCGATTCCATCGACCGATCCCTGGAGGAGGCGGCGATCGTGGATGGAGCCACCACCTGGCAGGCGTTCCGCTACATCCTGCTGCCGTTGTCGGTGCCGATCCTGGTGGTGGTGTTCATCCTGGCGTTCATTATGACCATCATGGAGTACCCGATGGCCTCGGTATTGCTGGTGGATACCGACAAACTCACCCTGGCGGTGGGCGCCCAGCAATACCTTTACGAGCAGAACTATCTGTGGGGTGATTTCGCAGCGGCGGCGGTGCTTTCCGGCCTTCCCATTACCGTGATTTTCCTCTACTGCCAGAAATGGATTGTCGGCGGTCTGACCGCCGGTGGCGTCAAGGGATGACGCCGATTTGCGCTTTTGCGACCCGGCCAGATTAATCCCCCCCACTGGCCGGGACTTTTTCATTAATTCTGCCCGTAAACGCGACTTTCCTGGTACCGGTAGTAACCCGCCGCTTCTTCATCCCGGATAATCGCCGCCATTTCATCCCCGAAAATGTCCTGACTCAGGTTGTCCAGAGCCTCTTCCCGCTCGGGTCCGGGTTGGTATTTTTCAACGATGGCCTGGCGTTTGGTTTCATAGGTCTCGCCCCGTGCCCAGCGGTCATCCCTTGATCGGTCGAGCTGGCCCCATCGATCGAGGGCCTGCTCTTCCATGCCGAGTTGCTGGCGGATGCCCCGCAGGGTTTCATAACGCTGTTCCGGCGCCTGCTCGTGCAGTGACTGCTGCACGGAGGTAAGGGAAAGAAACCGGTCGGTCAGCTCCTGGCGCCGCCGCTCCATGACCCGATCAGCCTCTTCGCCGTAGGCGTCCTGAATGGCCCGGGTATACGCCTCGGCCTTGGAAAGAGTAGGGCCGGGCTGTTGATCGAGGTTCTTGAGCGATTGGCTCAGGGAATAATTTCGCAGCTCGGATTGCCAGATTTCCCCGGCGGCTTCGCCAAACAGTTCCCGGCGCTTGGCCCAGATAAATTCCCGGCGCTCGTCCGGTCCCATGGAGCGCAGGGTGTACTGCTCCCGTTCCATGAAATCCTGGTAGGCAATCATTGCCTCAGCCCTGTTCAACAGTTCGTCGCTTTTATCGGGAAACCAGCTCACCAGCAATGCCGACAGGCTTTCACGCCAATGCTCGGGGTCGACCTGGTTGAGATAACGCATCAGTTCCTCGAGCAACCTGATCTGCCCTCCCGGGTGCTCGAGCTGACCCGCGAAGCGGGCCAGCAATCGGTCCCGAAAGGCTTCCAGTTCATTACTCCGGGAAGGAGGTTCCTCTGTCGGCGCTGGCGTGGGCTGAGCCGGGGCAGATTCCCTGGCTGACGTCTCCTGTGCCGAGGGCATGCTGGCTGTTGCGGCTGCCGGGGTGTCGTTTCCGGACCATTGAAAGGCCAGGGCTACGATCAGGGCCGAACCAATAACCAACAACGGGATTTGCTTTCCTTTCACACCGGTCACCATTGATTGTTGTTATGAACCGGACCCAAACGTAACAGGCTGCAGTCATTGGCAGTGTGAGCCAATGCAAAAAATGAGAAGGTGTCAGCTAATTGTTGCAGATGTGACCTTTCTCACAACGGGATGGCTGGATATGGGCTAGAAATGAAGTGCCTGTTTTTTAGGCACTCGGTTGCCTGTGTCCAGGTGGATCAGGCAGCAGTACCGTGGTCAAGCGCACAAATAAAAACAAGAGGCTAATACCATGAAGAACGAACGTGCCCTGACAAGGGCGGGCGCAGTCATACTGCTGGTCACCGGGATGGTGATCGCACCTGCGACCCTGGCAAGGGATGCCAACCGCACGCAATACCCGGTGGTTTTTGCCCATGGCATGGCCGGGTTCGATGACATTCTTGGTTACGACTACTGGGGTGACGATTACGGCACCTTTGTACTCGACCCCTGTGACAAGTTCCTTGAAGCCAACTGCAACGGCGACATCAACGATGACCAGCGCAGCTTTGTCTCCTCGGTGACGCCGTTCCAGAGCTCCGAGGTCCGCGGCTACCAGCTGGCGAACAACATCGAGAGCTACATGGCCACCTCCGGCGCCAGTCATGTGAATATCGTCTCCCACTCCCAGGGTGGTATCGATTCCCGCAAGGCGGCCCGGCTGCTGCGGGAGCGCAAGGGCTACCGTGTTGTGCAGACCCACGTCAGTGTTTCATCGCCGCACCGGGGCTCACCCGTGGCCAAGTATGTTTTGGACCACTACATCAACTCGATCACCGAAACCCTGGCCAACTACTATGGCAACGTGGTCTATGGCAGCGGTAACGACGCCATCGCCGGTGCCAAGCAGCTGGTGTATAACGATTACGATCCCAATGACGGCGTGACCACCGGCATGAAGGCCTTCAACGAGAAGTACCCTTCCAGTACCAGCTACGTGGCCAACTCGGTGTCCATGATGACGGCACAGAATGGCTCCGGTGTGAATCCGGCCCTGTGGCTGTTGTCCGAGCTGATCTACAACATCGATGGTGACGGCTACTGCTACGATGACTGCAACGGCGACGGTGCCGCCGGTCAGGGCGACGGCTATGCCGGCGACCGGGATGACGATGGCCTGGTCGGCATCAACAGCCAGCAACAGGGTTACCGGATGCAGTACTACGAGTGCTGGGGCTGTCTTGATTATGCCTGGGAGCAGCCCGGGTTGGGTTATGTCAGCGACATTAACCATCCGAACAGTACCCAGATGACGTCGTCCAGCTACGTGATCAACCAGGATCATCTGGATGTGATCGGTGTGGGCCCGGACAATTTCGACGAGATGGAGTTCTACGCAGCCATTACCGATTACATCGCGGATCGGGGCGACTGAACAGGAGTGAAAAAGGGGGGCCGGAACGTGACAACCGGCCCCCAAACAATCAGAAGTCGACGCCGGGCTCCTGATAGAGACGCGGGCAGGCGGATCCGTCTTGGCGGAACAGGTGGCATTTGTTGGCCTGGAGCCCGAGCGTCATCCGGGCACCCTCCTGGATCGGGTTGCTGCCATCCGTGCGCATGGTCAGTACTCCGTCGACATTGTCCATGTCCAGATGCACCAGGGTCTGATAGCCCAGGCGCTCAACCACGTGCACCTCACCTTCCATATACATGTCTGCTTCCTGATCCTCGCTCAGGTGCTCCGGGCGGATACCGAGTGTGACTGTTTCACCTTCGCTCAGCCCGTTGCCGTTTACCGGTAATTGCAGCTGGTGATCACCGGGCAGGCTGACTGTGACCGACTGGCTCGAGGCGGAAACCACCGAGCAGTCAATGAAATTCATCTTCGGCGAGCCGATAAAGCCGGCGACAAATCGGGTTGCCGGGTAATGGTAAAGTTCAAGCGGTCTGCCGACCTGGGCAATGGCTCCGTTATCGAGGGCAACAATCTTGTCCGCCATGGTCATGGCTTCGACCTGGTCGTGGGTCACGTAGATCATGGTGGCGCCCAGGCGCTTGTGCAGCCGGGAGATCTCGATCCGCATCTGGACCCGCAGTGACGCATCCAGATTCGACAGGGGTTCATCGAACAGGAAGACCTCGGGCTCGCGCACAATGGTCCGCCCGATGGCCACCCGTTGGCGTTGGCCGCCGGACAGGTCTTTGGGCTTGCGCTCCAGCAGCTTGTCCAGCTGCAATAACCGGGCAGCATCGTCAACCCGCCGGCTGATCTCGGTCTTGTGGGTCTTGGCGAGCTTGAGACCGAACGCCATGTTCTCGGCCACATCCATGTGGGGATACAGGGCATAGGACTGGAAAACCATGCCCACCTCCCGTTCCTTGGGCGGCCGGTCGTTGACCCGGTCGTTGCCGATGTACATATCGCCGGAGGTGATGTCCTCAAGCCCGGCAATCATGCGAAGCAGCGTTGACTTGCCACAGCCCGAAGGGCCGACGAACACCACGAACTCGCCGTCCTCGATATCCAGGTTCACATTACGGGTGACCTGGGTCTGGTCATAACTTTTGCAGATGTTGCGAAGGGTTACACTGGCCATAACGTCAGTCTTCTTGTTTGAGGGTAACCACTCAGAACCCGGCGATTTCCACGCCCCAGGGCTCCAGTTTCAATTCATTATCCTGCCATTGGCCGCCGACGAAATCCGGCGTATCCGCCAGAGGGCGTCCGGCAACGGCCATGGCAATGGTCTGCGCCTTGTCGCTCAGATTCAGCGCGATGGTCAGGCTCTCGCCCCGGTAAGTCCGGGTAAACACCAGGGTGTCCTTTGGGCTGTTGTGGAACTCGATATCGCCCCTGAGCAGCACCGGTTGAGTTCTTCGCCATCCCAGGAACGCTCGGTAGGCCGCCAGCAGGGAATTGTCCTCGGCATGCTGAACGGCCACAGCCGCGTTGTAGTGATCATCATAAACCGGCAACCAGGGGCGCGTATCGGAGAAGCCTCCGTGGGTTTCCTCATGGTGCCACACCATCGGTGTCCGGCAACCGTCCCGGCCCTTGTACTCGGGCCAGAAGGTGATTCCGTATGGATCGACCAGATCCTCGAACTGAAGCTCTGCCTCGGTCAGGCCCAGTTCCTCGCCCTGGTAGATGCAGACACTCCCGCGAAGGGTCAGCAGCATCGCCATGTATGCCTTGAGTTGCTGCTCGGAGGTGGCGCCCCAGCGGGTCGCGACCCTGGCGACGTCGTGGTTGCCGATAGCCCAGCAGGGCCAGCCGTCGGTCAGTTTGGCTTCAATGGTACTGACGGTCTTGCGGAAGAATGCGGCGCCGTGCTCCTCGGTCAGCAGGTCGAACGAGTAGGCCATGTGCAGCTTGTCGCCGTCCCGGGTGTAATCGGCCATGGTCTGCAGGGAATCATCATCACCGATCTCGCCCACAGTGGTTGTGCCCGGGTACTGGTCGAGCAGGGCCCGCAGACGTTTCAGGAATTCCAGATTCTCCGGCCGGGTCTTGT
Organism: Marinobacter sp.; assembly: GCA_014762755.1. Lineage (GTDB taxonomy): Bacteria > Pseudomonadota > Gammaproteobacteria > Pseudomonadales > Oleiphilaceae > Marinobacter. The sequence goes on along the minus strand of JABURI010000196.1, from coordinate 846 downwards.
CGAACTTGTGGTGCTGGTAGGCGTATGGGTTTTCCTTGCGAACACCGATGGAGCCTTCCTGAACCGCCTTGCTGGGCGGGTTGTCCCGCAGTTCCGGGTCGTGGAAACAGAAGTTGATGGCGTCGAGACGGAACCCGTCCACGCCACGATCAAGCCAGAACTTCACGTCGGACAGCACCTGTTCCTGAACTTCGGGGCTATGAAAGTTGAGATCCGGCTGGCTGGTAAGGAAATTGTGCAGGTAATACTGCTTGCGCCGGCTGTCCCAGGCCCATGCCGAGCCACCGAACACAGACAGCCAGTTGTTAGGAGGCGTACCGTCGTCTTGTGGGTCGGCCCAGACATACCAGTCGGCCCTCGGGTTGTCCCGGGATTGCCGGCTCTCTACGAACCAGGGGTGCTGATCCGAGGAGTGGCTGAGAACCTGGTCGATCATGATTTTCAGATCGCGCTTGTGGGCCTCGGCAATCAGCTGGTCAAAATCCTCCAGGGTTCCGAAGATCGGGTCGACGTTTCGGTAGTCGGAGACGTCGTAGCCGAAATCCTTCATCGGGGAGGTGAAGAACGGGGACAGCCAGATGGCATCCACATTCAGGCTGGCAATGTAGTCCAGTTTGGCGGTTACCCCGGGCAGATCTCCGATGCCGTCGCCATTGGAATCATAAAAACTGCGTGGATACACTTGATAGATGACGGCGCCACGCCACCAGTCCGGGTTCTTGCTCATTTTGCCTCACTTCCACTGCGAATTAGACTTCACTCATAGTGCGTGCGCGGGATGTGGCGTTCATCAACCCGGAAACGTTTTAGTTGGCGTAGTCCGGGGGCTGTGTCTGATACAAATCT
>JABURI010000053.1 GCA_014762755.1 Marinobacter sp. | reverse complement strand
GCCGGCCCCCAGCACAGATAGAGCACGAACAGGGCAATGGCCAGCTGCCACAGGTGTTCCGGGAGGTTCACCAGCAACCAGGCTCCGATAGCAGCCCCGACCACCACCCCGGGTGCGAAGGCGGCGATGACTCTCCAGTCGATGTGTTTCCAGGTCAGCACCATACGCCCGGCATTCGACCCCAGCTGGATCATGCCATGAACCGGTATGATCGCAGTTGGTGGCAGCCAGCCCGCCATCAGCACCAGCAACAGCAGACCCCCGCCGGCGCCAAGGCTGGCGGTAATCATCGAGGTCAGTGTCGAACTGGCCAGCAGGAAAACCGCTACCCCCGGGGAGAGGGCCTCCGGGATCAGCGTCAGTTCCATTGGCAGAAATCCGTGTCCTTCAGTCGTGCGCTGCGGCACAGGGCCTCGGTGGCGAGCTGAACGTCCGCGCCGTAATACAGTGACGCCAGGCCGAGGCGATCCCGACCCAGGTTGTGGAAGACCATGCCGAAGGCAATGTCGCCTGCGGTAAAGCGCTCCTGGTGTTCGGCGAAATAGGCCGCGGGCCGGGATAGCATTTCATCTTCCAGCAAGGACTGCACCCGGGCAGCGCCACCATGGTAGGCCTGGATGAGCAGCAGCGTGAACAACCGGTCTTTTTTGTCGTCAGGCAGATGCCCGAACCGGGATTCGAAGGCCGGGCGCAGATTCCGGGCATTCTGGTTCGACAGTCGCAGGGCGCAGTCGATCTGGGCCAGGCGGTGCCAGTAGTTCGAGGGCTTGAGACCACAATCGGACAGCGCACTCGGGGAAAGCTGGAGTATGCCCCGGGCGTTGGCCGCGGAGTGTGCCCGGGCCTGGCCGCCACTTTCGATCAACAGCTGGCCGGCGAGGTATCGGGGCATGGCCGCAGGCAGGTCCAGCCGCCCCTGTTGCTGACGGGTCTCGTAGACATACATCAGCGCCTCGTGCAGGGTTCCGGGCTGGCCCTCGCTGGCAAAGCTGAGGTCGTCCCAGCGTCCCCAGAGTCGGTCAGCGGGCAGGGTGCCCAGGTACCGTGCGAGCGCCTCCGGCAGATTGACATGGGGCTGATCGCAGGCCAGCGCGAAGGGGTACCCGGTCTGGCCCTCGCTGCCGGCCAGCCAATGGTCCACTTCTCCCCGTTCGTGGAGGGACTGGCGGGTTGAGTTCAGTTTCTTCTGGGTGCCGGCACTGTCGGCGTCATCGGCGATCCAGCCCAGGAACCGGCCCCGCATGTCGAACAGGATGTGACGCTCGGCTTCGGAGCAATAGGCGTTCTCGGCAAGCACCCAGCTGCGGATGGTCTGAATGTTCTTATAGACCCCCTGGCTGACCCAGTACGGTGAGTCGCGGATAACGCTGGTCCAGCCTTCTTCGTCGGTCTCGTCCTGTGACGTAGCTCCGGTTGCTGAAAAGGCCTGCAGGACCAGGATGAAAAACAGAACAGGCTGGCGTAAGCTTCGGATTTTCCGGTTCATATCTGTAATACCCGTCACCATTCAGAGAACACAATAACAAACGGACGTGATCATGAAGCAATCCGAGTACCTGAGACTTGATGCCACCGCCCTTGCCGATCTGATCCGGCGAGGTGAAATCCGTGCGCGGGATGTTTGCGAAGCGGCCATTGAGCGGGCGACCCGGGTCAATGGCACCCTGAATGCCATTTGCCACCCCCAGTTCTCCGAGGCCCTCGAACAGACATTTCCCAAATCCGCCCCCTTCAGCGGGGTGCCGTTTCTGCTCAAGGACCTGGCTCAGGAACAGGGCGGCCATCCTTGCAGCTATGGCAGTCGTGGACTGAAAAACAATATCGCGCCGGTTGACTCCGAGTATACCCGACGCGCAGGCCAGGGAGGCCTGGTCTTCCTCGGGCGCACTACCACCCCGGAGTTTGGCCTGAAGGCGGTGACCGAATCGGAACTCTGGGGCGCGAGCCGCAATCCCTGGAATCTTGATCTCACGCCCGGCGGTTCCAGTGGTGGCTCCGGTGCCGCCGCGGCAGCCGGAATTGTCCCGATGGCCGGTGCCAATGATGGCGGCGGCTCCATTCGCATCCCGGCCGCCTACAACGGGTTGTTTGGTCTGAAGCCATCCCGCGGCCGGGTTTCCAGTGGGCCGTTCATGGGCGAAACCTGGACCGGGGCCTCCATCGACCATGTGGTAACCCGCACCGTTCGCGACAGTGCCGCCATGCTGGATGTACTGGCCGGTCCTGCCCAGGGCGATCCGTTTGTCATTGCGCCGCCCACGGCACCCTACTCGGAGCTGATGCAGAGGGCGCCGGGGCGTCTGCGCATCGGCGTCTTCACCGAATCTCCCTATGATACCGAGGTGGCGCCGGAATGCATTGCAGCGGTGGAAGAGACGGCCCGCACCCTGGAGAGGCTCGGGCACGTGGTTGAATACGCAAAGCCTGAGTTTGATGGCATGGCACTGGCCCGCTGCTATCTCGGGTTGTACTTCGGAGAGGTCTCGGTCCTGATGGAACGGGCGCGGCAGCAGTTTGGGGCCACCGACAACGACTTCGAGCTCGATACCCGGCTGATCGCCATGCTCGGACGCACCATGCCGGTGCCGGAGTATGTCCAACGCCGTCAGCAATGGAACGACTTTGCCCGTGCCCTGGGCACGTTTTTCGAGAGCTATGATCTGTACCTGTGCCCGACCACGGGTCAGTTGCCGGCCCGGATCGGCGAACTGGATACGCCGTCCCACCTGAAATTCGCAGCAAAACTGATGCTGGCGCTCAAAGCGGGCAAGCTGGTGCACCGCACCGGTCAGGTAGCCCAGATGGCCATGGAAAGCCTGGCGAGGACTCCGTTCACCCAGTTGGCCAACCTGACCGGAACACCGGCGATGTCGGTGCCCCTGCACTGGACGTTGGCCGGGCTGCCGGTCGGTGTCCAGTTCGGCGCGCCCCATGGCGGCGAGGACGTGCTTTTCCAGCTCGCTGCCCAGCTGGAGGAGGCCTCACCCTGGTTCAGCCATTACGAACGTCTTGAAGATGCCTTCTGAGGGGTTGTGATCCGGTCCCTTCAACTCCACGTTTATCTTTGCATGTGGAACAGGCTATGCTGTGAGTCAGGAAGGTCCTTCTTCCTGACTCACCAGATGGCATCGAGGAGGCGAGCGTCTTATGAACCAACCGATGGCAATCGATGAACTGGTATCAGTAGCACAGGCCGAGGCCATGGGGGAGCTTGACGCCCCGATGATGGCCATCGTCCTGTCCAGCGAGCAAAGCTACGACTTGCCCATTAATTCCCTTGAAACCGATGCCGACAAGGCCCGTTGGGGACTGATTCTCCGTGCCGCAAGAGAGCACGTGGAAGCGGACGCCGTGGCGGTGCTCTACCCGGCCTGGACCACCATTCGCCAGAAGAAAACCGAAGAAGGCGAAGCAAACGAAACCAGCGAAGCGGCTTCGGATGACGATGCCGGCGGCCCCATCGACACCCTGTTTGTTCAGCTCCACACCCGGGACCATGTCTACTGGCGGGGGTTTGAGCAGATTCGGGACCCACGCCACCAGCGCATCATCGGCTTCCGCCGGATCAAGGCGCTGTCAACGGACTACCGGCGAGAGGAGGCACCGTCGGTGACTGCCTGGTTGAGCACGCTGTTTGAGCCGCTGCCGGCCGAAGGTGAGGAAACGGAAGTGGATCGCGAGCTGGCGGACCTCCTTGAGGAACCCGAAGTGAGCGCTGCGCTCTACCCGCGCGAGCTGCGCGCCCTGCACTGAAACCTGCCCACTGCGGTAGTCGGCAACGGCTACCGCACTTACTGATCAGATTGATACGGCTCTCTCGGCTGCCCAGAACAGGCTGATACCTGCTACCGCCAACAGAATGCCGGGTACCAACGCCCTCTGATACAGCCGCCACTGTGAGAGCAGATACAACACCGGAAAACCGAGAACCAGCAGTCCCAATTGACCCAGCTCGACGCCCAGGTTGAACCCGGCCAATGCCACCGCCATGTCCGACACGCCGCTGGTCAGGTCGCCCAAAACACTGGCGAAGCCGAACCCGTGGATCAGCCCGAAGGCGAACGCCAGCTTCCAGGTTTTCTTTCCCAGAACCGGCCAGGCGACGTTCAGCGCGGCGACGGCGATCGACAGGGCGATAACGGTCTCAACCCAGGCAATGGGCAGGGTAACCAGATCGAGGGCGGCAAGCGCCAGCGTCATCGAATGGGCCACGGTGAAAGCGGTGATGATGCCCGCCAGTCGGACCATGCGGGCTTTGACGGTGTCGCTCTCCGGATCCTTGCCGATCAGGCTGACGGGAAGGACCAGCACCAGCAAGAAAAGGATATGATCCAGGCCGATCAACAGATGAATCACGCCCTCCCGCAGAAACTTGGTAAAGGTTGCCAGCATCCCGGAGGTTTCCGTGGCCAACGCCAATTCATTGTGATCGGGGGAAAGTACCGCCAGACTGACGTCGGTGTCCGAGGTGATCTCGACCAGCCCCCGGTGCAGGCTGTCCCGGTCGAACAGTAGCGAATACTGCAGCTGGTCCGCCTCGCCACCTCCCGGGCAGTTGATTCGGTAGCGGGCGGCCGCATAGCGGCCATCGCTGTGCCGGCTCAGTCCCCATTGCAGTCCCTGAAGGCTGCAGGGGCCGGATTCCGCTGATAACTCAAGCGCACTTTCCACAGTGCGGGTGATGGCTTCGCGCTGGCTGCGTACCTCGCGGCCTGTGATCTGTAAATCCCCGTCCCGGTCCAGCGGCACCAGCAAGGCCAGATCCCGCAGGGCGACGTCGATCCTCAGTTCGCCTGCGGTGGTATCCAGGTAGATAAAGCTGTCGCTGGCCTTGTGGGCAAGAGCCAGGCCGCTTTGGCTGATCAGCGCCAGTAACAACAGACAACGAAGCCAGGCTCTGGCCACCATCATGACGAAACCTCCGGATAACGGGCATCGGCCTGCCCCTGTTGTTTCAGCCACTGCTCAAGGCGCGCCACCGTCTCGGTGTCACCTGCGGCTCGCGCAGCCCGCAGCAGCAGCCGGGAATCCAGGGGCTCGCGCTGGGATGCCCAGTTTTCGCGGGCGTGTTTCAGTGCCTGCTCGGCCCGGGATTCGACGTCCAGCAAAAACCGGGCGTAGTCCCGCTGATGCAGGAGCGCGCCGCGCCAGCGGGCTTCGCTGAAGCGTTCCCGGAGCTGTCGGGTGAGCCTGTCCTGCTCCGGGTGACCGCTACGGACCATGGCGATGCTGCGGATAACCGCCAGCGAATCCACCTGCTCATAGCCATCGGTGAGTGCCAGCACCGCACTGTGGTCCCCACGCTGAAGGTGCCAGTCTGCCAGCATGGTGCGGGTATAGAGATCGGAGGGCGAGGCCGACAGCACCCGACGCCAGTGCTTTTCCGCCTCGTCCCGGCCCAGTTGCGCGGCGATGTCACCCAGGGTGCCCTCGACCCAGAGTCGGGATGTCATTCCCGGTTTGTCGGCTTCGGCCAGAGATGTCCTGAGTTGTTGATAGGCGGTGCTGGCCTGCCCGGTCCGGGCAGCAACCTGGGCGTGGCAGCTTTCGGCAACCAGACCGGGATAGTCCAGCGCCAGTGCCCGGCACTGTTCTTTTGCCTCGGGGTAACGCCCCTGAACCGTTTCCAGGTTCGCCAGGGTGAGCCGGGCCTGGAGCCGGTGCTGGCGGTTGCGGGTGCGTTCGAGCACGAAAGCCAGGTCTTCCCGGGCCCGCTCGAACCGATGCAGGCTCTGGGACAGGGTTGCTCGAAGCACCAGAAGCCGATCGTTCAGGCGCGATTCCGGCCACTGCTGGAACAGCCGCTCGGCGTAACCCAGAAAACGCGGGTCGCCGGTACTGCGGGCCTCACCGATCAGCTGCTGGATCCGGTCGGCAAGGCCGGTCGCCGTATCCGGACGCTGATCGGACATCGGGGTGGCTTCGGGGAGCGTTGCCAGGACGGTGTCGTCCCCGAAATCGCTTTGGATTGGACTCGGCGAGGCCTGCAACGGGTGTGGAGACAACAACAGGCCAGCGAGCCCGAGCCTAATCCAAAAAGCCCGGCCCCGGAGGGCAGGGAGGAAACAAACCAGCCGCTGAGCAAGAAGCGACCGGTTGCCTTTGGTGTCAACGGAACAGGTCATCATAGGCCTGAGGATTGTTCTGATCGTTGAAGCTGAAATCGACCGGATTGATGGCCACCGGTGCCTTCACAGTGCCGGTGGCGGCAATCTGGGCCTTCACAAAGGTCGTGAAGTCAACCGATGGATCCGGGCGGCCATTGCCGGAGCTCCCGGAGCAGGCACTCAGGCCGGCAGCCAGTAACCCAACGGCTGTTAATCGAAGCAGAGTTCTCATGGCTCGCACCTCTTACTCGTTGGGTGAACCTGCAATGGGCGTTGCCAGGTACGGGAAGACTTCGTAGTCGGCCGGCAGGGTCGACGGGTCGGCTGCCAGCTGCACGCCGTCGGTGTAGGCAAGGCTGCCATCCGGCGCATCCGTCGGGTCCGCCAGCACGCCCATGGCAACGCGAAGCGCTATATCGACCGTGTCATCATAGGGGCGGCGGCCATTCGGGAAGCCGGCATTATCACCACCGAGCACACCCAGATCGGATTGGGAGTCCAGTGGCGTCGGGGCAATGGCGGGAGTCAGACGCAGCATCTCGGAAGCGGTCACGCCAACGGGCATGTTCACACCCGGAACACCGGTCAGGAAGGCAGTGACCAGATCATTTCTCGGGAAATTGTCAGGCGCCTGGACCGGGAAAAGAACCTCTAGCAGTTCAGGTAGGGTCGGGTGGGTTACATAGGTCAGGAACTGACCGTCGTCCTTGGGCTCACTGGCATTGAACCGGTCCTTGTCCTTGAGGCCAATCACTACCTCGTTCACCAGCGGCATGCCCAGTCGGGAAACCTGGGTGTAGGCGCCCCCCTCCACGGTTGCTCCTTTGCCATTCGCCGCAGGCGCAGGATTGAGCACGCGGGCCTGGCGCACGCTGGCGGTGGTCCAGGCGCCGATCACCGGCTGGTCGTTGGAGTTCACGGCCGAACCTGTCAGGCAGCCCGTCGGAACTTCCAGTGCAAAGGAGGTGACGTTCTTGTCGGCCAGGTCGCCCGGACCTTCACCGTTGCGTGGTCCGAGCGGGTTGGTATTCACCAGGTCAAAGATTTCGCCCAGATTGACCGCAAACGCCTCTTTGCGCTGGCCAACGAAGACCCTGCCGTTGGTGCTACAGCCCGGAATGTCGATGCCAAACACGTGCTGGTCCGCGTAGGCCACATAGTCAGCGAAGGACTTTCCGCCGATGTTGTCCAGGGGCTTGGCGAAGGTATCGGTACCGGTGCTGACGTTGGTGGCGGTCTGTACCGTGCCGGTATTCCGGTCACCGGTGACAACCTTCACGCTGTACTCCTGGCGGAGCTGGACGTTGGCGTTATCGGTTGCGTCGCCAATGTTTTTCAGCGGCACTGACACCATTTCCGTGTTGCCGTCGGTTCCGACCGGCAGCTGAATGTCATTCAGTACATCCTCGAGTTCGAACCGGAACGTCAGGTCCTCCACCGCGTCACCATCGTTATCCACATGGATCTCGTAGATGGCGTCTTCATCCAGATCGAAGTAATTCGGGCCGCCGTAGGCATCCTGCAGGGGCAGATAATTGGCAATAAGGGTCACAAATCCTTCACGGCCGGATTCGTAGCTGCGAAACATGTAGAAGTCGGTACCATCGACCTTTGGCACTTCCGTAATGAAGGGTGCCTCGCGATGGCTGGAGGCCTGGCTAAGGCCGGCAGACAGCACAGCGCTGGCGATAGCAATCGTGAGGCCGGACCGTTTTAGTACGTTATTCATCCCGTTCTCCTCAGGTAAGGATTTTTTGGTGTTGCAAAGGGGGAACGGGGCGGCGTGATCGAAAGATGCACAAGGTCACAAAAAAATTCCGGCATACCCTCGAAACGCATCTCGAACAGTCAGGGGCGCGTATTACCCGAAAACAACGAGGACAAAAGGGGTAGCTATGGCACAGACCGATGCCGATCAGGATCAACTCATGCGGCTGCTGATGAAGATCGCCCAGCAGGATCGCCGGGCATTCCAGGAGCTGTATGAACACATTGCGGCGCGTATGTTCGGGCTTTGCCTCCGGCTTTCAGGGCAGCGGGAGCTGGCGGAGGAAGCGCTGCAGGACGCCTTCATCCAGATCTGGCACCGCGCCGGTGAGTATCACAGTGATCGGGGTGCGCCCCTGAGCTGGATGATGACGATTGCCAGGTACCGCACCCTGGATCTCATCCGTGCCCGTAAGGCACGGCAGGCGGTGAGTGACGAGGACCTGAACGAGCTGGACGACGGTCGTGAGGGGCCGTTGGAATTTTCCGTGCGTGAGTCCGGTGCCGAAAAGTTGACCGGCTGCCTGGATGAGCTGTCCGATGTTCAGCGTGACAGCATCCTGTTGTCCTATTACCGTGGCTTTACTCATGAAGAGCTGGCACAGGCCCTGAGCTCCCCCATCGGTACCGTAAAGAGCTGGATCCGGCGCGGGCTGATGGCTTTGAAAAGGTGCCTTGAACAATGAAAAAGACACCGGAACGCATTGAAGCACTGGCGGCAGAATTCGTCCTCGGTTCCCTGCGGGGAGCCGCTCGCCGCCGTTTCGAACAATGGATGATGGAATCGGCCCGGGTGCGCCGGGAAGTCTGGTTCTGGGAAGAGAAGCTCGGTGCCCTGGCCGAGGACGTCCCCGAGAATCAGCCCCCCGCTTCCGTCTGGAAGAACATCGAGCGACGGCTGTGGGGCGCGCAGGAGCAGCCTACGCAGGCCGAGGTTCGTGGTATTGGCCGCTGGTTCTGGCCCAGCTGGAGCCTTTTGGCCACTGCCGCCGTTCTGGTTCTTGCGGTGGTGATGGTCCAGCAGCCCCGCCCGGCCGGCGAGCAGCTCTCCGGTGCCATCGTCCAGGCGAACCTGGAAGATCCGCTCTGGCTGGTTAGTGAATCCGGGGCCGAGAACCTGCTGAAGCTGCGTTCGATTGCGGCCAGCGAAGCCGAGGCGGGCAAGGACTACGAGCTGTGGGTGGTGCCGGAAGACGGCCAGCCGCTCTCGCTCGGGGTTATTCCCGCCGGCGGCGTTCATCGGGTCCGGCTGAGCGACGAGGCGCGTGAGGCGTTGTCCAGGAGTCGTACCCTGGCCATCAGTCTCGAGCCCGCTGGCGGTTCACCGACCGGTGCGCCCACCGGACCCATCCTGCACGTGACCAAGCTGTACTCACTGTAGGCTGACACCGGCACCTTGGACCGTGGTTGTAAGGGCATTTACCCATGCCCTGGCCACGGTTTGTAATTCATTCCCATTCGGGTTTGGTCACTGAGTGCGCTATAATCGGCGGCTTTTAACGCTGCACCCACAAGGCGCTGACTGTGATTGTATTTGACCAGGTACAGAAGTCGTATCAGGTAGGTGGCCGGGCGATCCCCGCGCTGCACCCCACCGATATGACCATCGAAACCGGCGAGGTGTTCGGCATCGTCGGTCACTCCGGGGCGGGCAAGTCCACTTTGGTGCGTCTGATCAACCTGCTGGAACCACCCACCGGCGGCCGCATCCTGATCGACGACGAGGACATCACCGGCTATAACCCGTCCGAGCTCCGGGCCTTCCGCCGCAAGGTGGGCATGATCTTCCAGCACTTCAACCTGCTGTCCTCCAAGACCGTGGCGGACAACATCGCGTTTCCCATGAAGCTGGCGGGCATCTATTCGAAAAGCGAGATCCGGGAGCGGGTCGAGGAACTGCTGGCCCGGGTCAGCCTGACCGACCACGCCAACAAGTACCCGTCCCAGCTGTCCGGTGGCCAGAAGCAGCGTGTGGGTATTGCCCGGGCTCTGGCCTGCCGCCCGACCATCCTGCTGTGCGACGAGGCCACCAGCGCCCTGGATCCGCAGACCACCCAATCGGTCCTGAAACTGCTTGCTGATATCAACCGCGAGCTGGGCCTGACCATCGTGTTGATCACCCACGAGATGGACGTGGTGCGCCGCGTCTGCGACCGGGTGGCGGTGATGGACGCCGGCCGCGTGGTGGAAATGGGGCCGGTCAGCGAGGTGTTCCTGCACCCTCAGCATCCCACCACCCGGGATTTCGTATTTGAGAGCGAGAGCATCGATCACGAGGAACTGCAGGAAGACCTGCAGAAGGCCAATGGTCGAATCCTGCGCCTGACCTTCAAGGGTGAATCCACCTACCAGCCGCTGCTGGGCAGCGTGGCCCGCAAGTCCGGGGTGGATTTCAGCATCCTGTCCGGCCGGATCGACCACATCAAGGACACGCCCTACGGCCAGCTGACCCTGTCCCTGGTCGGTGGTGATCTGGATGTCGCCATGCAGGAATTTGAAGCCGCCGACGTCCATGTGGAGGTACTGCGCTGATGGAAGCCTTACTGAGTAACGTCGACTGGAGCGAAATCGGCTGGGCCAGCTGGGATACCCTGGTCATGGTGGGTATGTCCCTGCTGTTCAGCGTACTGATCGGCCTGCCGATCGGGGTGCTGCTGTTCCTGACCGGCAAGCGCCAGTTGCTGGAACAGCCGGTGGCCTATGCCGTGCTGTCTTTTGTCGTGAACGTGCTGCGATCGGTGCCGTTCATCATCCTGCTGATCGTGATGATTCCATTCACGGTCATGCTTATCGGCACCTCGCTGGGGGTGGCCGGTGCCATCCCGCCGCTGGTGGCCGGGGGTGCACCTTTCTTCGCCCGCCTGGTGGAAACCTCCCTGCGGGAAGTGGACCGGGGCATCATTGAGGCCACCCAGGCCATGGGCGCCAACGTGCGACAGATCATCTTCGGGGCTTTACTGCCCGAGGCCCTGCCGGGCATCATCGCCGGCATTACGGTTACCGCCATTACCCTGGTGTCGTATGCCGCGATGTCCGGCGTCATCGGTGGCGGCGGCCTGGGTGATTTGGCCATCCGCTTCGGTTATCAGCGATTCCAGACCGACGTGATGGTGATTACTGTGGCCCTGTTGGTGATTTTTGTTCAGGTGTTGCAGATGGTCGGTGACCGTCTGGTTTTGTATTTCAGTCGTAAGTAGCCGTCAGAGTTTGGGGGAGGCCGCCGTCGGGCGCTGCCTCCCGAAAAACGCCCGTGAATACGTCCCTGTAGGGCTCGGTCGCGCCATCCCTGGCGCTCCACGTTTTCGGGAGGCAGCGCCCGACGGCGGCCCCGAGCCAGCAGGACCATCTACCCTCAATGTCTCTTACACAGGAGAACAGGTTATGAATTTCAAGAAGACCCTGGCCGCGTTTGCCGCAGCCGCCACTTTTTCCGTTGCCGCGTCCGCCGAGGAGCTGTCCGTCGCCGCAACTCCGGTTCCCCACGCGGAAATCCTGGAGTTCGTGAAGCCGACCCTGGCTGAGCAGGGTGTGGAGCTGGACGTCAAAGTCTTCACCGACTACATCCAGCCCAACATCCAGGTGGACCAGAAGCGGATGGACGCCAACTTCTTCCAGCACCAGCCGTATCTGGACGAATTCAACGAAGGCCGTGGTACCAACCTGGTGACCGTCACCGGCGTTCACGTTGAGCCGTTCGGAGCCTACTCCAGCAAGATCGACTCCCTGGACGCGCTGGAAGACGGTGCCGTCGTCGCGATCCCGAACGATCCGACCAATGGTGGCCGCGCCCTGCTCCTGCTGCAGAAGGCCGGACTGATCAAACTGAAGGACGCCAGCAAGATCACTGCGACTCCCCGTGACATCGCTGAAAATCCGAAGAACCTGGACTTCAAGGAGCTGGAAGCAGCCACTCTGCCGCGCATCCTGAACCAGGTCGACCTGGCCCTGATCAACACCAACTACGCGCTGGAAGCGGGCCTGAACCCGTCTGAAGATGCGCTGGTGATCGAAGGTTCCGAGTCTCCGTACGTGAACATTCTGGTTGCCCGTCCGGACAACAAGGACAGCGACGCGATGCAGAAGCTGGCGGCGGCGTTGAAATCCGAGGCTGTGAAGGACTTCATCATGGAGAAGTATGAGGGTGCCGTGGTTCCGGCATTCTGATAGGGATTTAAAAAAAGGGGTCAGAAGAACGTGTTCTTCAGACCCCGCGGGCTCCATAAAAAGGGGTCAGATGAAAGCTTTCATCTGACCCCATCTTGGGACCTGACTCCGGGGTCAGAAGAAGTTTTTCTTCTGACCCCTTCTTCATTCTTCAGTCACCACTCCAGTTGCTCTTCGGATCCGGCGTCATGCGCAGGTAGGACTTCACCGCCTTGTAACCCTGCGGGAACCGCTCCTTGATCTCCTGTTCGTCCTGCAGGGACGGTACGATCACCACGTCACCGCCACGTTCCCAGTTACCCGGGGTCGCGACCTTGTGCTCGTCGGTCAGCTGCAGGGAGTCGATGACACGCAGCACCTCGTTGAAGTTACGACCGGTGGAGGCCGGATAGGTAATGATCAGGCGCACCTTCTTGTTCGGGTCGATTACGAACAGGGAACGCACGGTCAGGCTGCTGTCGGCATTGGGGTGGATCATGTCGTACAGCTCGGAGACCTTGCGGTCTTCGTCGGCGATGATCGGGAAGTTTACCGAGCAACCCTGGGTTTCCTCGATGTCCTTCACCCATTCCTTGTGGGAGTCCACCGGGTCGACGCTCAGGGCAATGGCCTTGACGTTACGCTTGGCGAACTGGTCCTTCAGCTTGGCAGTGAGGCCAAGCTCGGTGGTGCATACCGGGGTAAAGTCGGCCGGGTGGGAGAAAAGAACCCCCCAGCTGTCACCCAGCCAGTCATAGAAGCGGATCTTGCCTTCCGTTGAATCCTGTTCGAAATCCGGTGCGGTATCTCCAAGACGCAAACTCATACATTCTCTCCTCTGATGATCGTTCCGGTTTCTTGAGTGTATACAAGTATTCTGGTGTTGGATGAGGTGAATGCAAGGGGCCAATGATCCATCTCATCCAAACACTTTTTTACATCGTTATAACAGGAACTTAAGGCCTTGCGCTTCAATCAACGCCCAGCGCTTTCTCCCGGGCGAAGTGCTCCCGGGTCAGCTGGAATACCACAGGACTGAGCAGCAGCAGAGCCAAAAGGTTCGGCAGTGCCATCATTGCGTTCAGGGTATCGGCCACCAGCCAGACGAATCCCAGTTTCAGTGTAGCGCCGATGGGGATGGCAATGATCCAGGCTACCCGGTAAGGCACGATCGCCTTCACGCCGAACAGGAACTCGATGCTGCGCTCGCCATAGAACGACCAGCCCAGAATGGTGGTAAAGGCAAATACCGCCAGGGCAATAGCAACGATATAGTTACCCACCCCCGGAAGTGCATCGGCAAACGCCAGGGAGGTGAGTTCCGCGCCGGAAACGCCGCTGGTCCAGACGCCGGAGGTGATGATCACCAGGCCAGTGATGGTGCAGATGATGATGGTATCGATGAAGGTACCCAGCATCGCCACCATGGCCTGGTTGATCGGGTCCCGGGTCTGTGCCGCGGCATGGGCAATGGG
>JABURI010000265.1 GCA_014762755.1 Marinobacter sp. | reverse complement strand
GTGGCGGCTCCAAGAAGCGCCCGTTCTACCATCTGACAGTCACTGACAGCCGCAACGCCCGTGACGGCCGTTTCATCGAGCGCGTCGGTTTCTTCAACCCGGTCGCCCGTGGCCAGGAAGAGCGTCTGCGTGTGGATCGTGATCGCGTAAACTTCTGGCTGGAAAAAGGTGCTCAGACTTCCGAGCGCGTTGCCCAGCTGCTGAAAGGCGCAGAATAATTACGCTTTAACCCGGGGTTCTTGGCATGACGCAGACTTCGCAGGAAACTGTGATCGGCCGGATTACCTCGGTGTTTGGGGTCAAGGGATGGCTCAAGGTCTTTTCCTACACTGACCCCAAGGAAGGAATCCTTAACTACCCGGACTGGACACTGGTCCTGGACGGTAAGAGGATTCCGGCCAGGCTTGAGGAGGGTCGCCGCCAGGGGCAGGGGATCGTCGTCAGGCTTAAAGGTATTGATGACCGTGAGGTTGCGCGCACCTACAGTGGCGCAGAAATCCTGGTCCCGACGGCAGAATTGCCGGAGTTGCCCAGTGGTGAATACTACTGGTACCAGCTGGAAGGCCTGGACGTGTTCACGGTTGAGGGGGTGAACCTGGGAAAGGTTCATCACCTGATGGAAACAGGGTCCAACGATGTCCTCGTGGTGCGCGCCACCCGGGACTCGGCAGACCAGCGCGAGCGGCTGATTCCCTATCTGCCGGATCAGGTCGTCCGGGAAGTGGATCTGGCTGGCAACCGGCTGGTTGTTGACTGGGATCCGGAGTTCTGACGGGTGTGGATTGGCGCTGTCAGTCTGTTCCCGGAAATGTTTCGTGCGGTTACGGATTACGGGATAACCGGCAGGGCGGTTCGGGAAGGTCTGCTGACCTTCGAGAGCTGGAACCCCCGGGATTTCACCCATGATCGTCACCGCACGGTAGACGACCGGCCATACGGTGGCGGTCCCGGGATGCTGATGAAAATACAGCCCCTGCGGGATGCCATCCATGCGGCTCGGGAGGCGGCACCCGGTAAAGCCTGTGTGGTTTACCTGTCGCCCCAGGGAGAAACCCTGACGCAGTCTGTTGTCGAATCCCTTGCGGAGGAGCAGCAGCTGATCCTGGTTTCGGGGCGATATGAAGGGGTGGATGAACGCCTGATCTCGACGGAAGTCGATCGGGAAGTGTCACTGGGTGATTTTGTTCTTTCCGGTGGCGAACTGGCGGCCATGGTCGTTGTTGATGCGGTGACACGCCTCATCCCCGGAGCGCTGGGTCATGCGCAGTCGGCAGAGCAGGATTCTTTTGCCGATGGATTGCTGGATTGTCCGCACTACACCCGGCCCGAAGTTTACGAAGGTCAGGCGGTGCCGGAAGTTCTTTTGGGCGGTCACCACGAGCAGATCCGGCGCTGGCGGCTCAAAGAGTCGTTAAGGCGAACCCGGGAGCGACGCCCCGACCTGCTGGAGCAGCGGGTGCTTACGGACGAAGAGCGTGAGCTGCTGGAAGAAATTTTGAATGAACCGGGTGTCTCTGAGTGATCAGGGCATTGAGAGATTGGGTATCAGGAGCATTACGATGAGCGGCAAGAACAACATCATCAGTCAAATTGAAGCAGAACAGATGACCAAGGAAATCCCTGCGTTCGCGCCGGGTGACACCGTGGTCGTTCAGGTTCGTGTAACCGAGGGTAACCGTGAGCGTCTGCAGGCGTTCGAAGGTGTGGTTATCGGTAAGCGCAACCGTGGCATGAACTCCTCCTTCACCGTGCGCAAGATTTCCTACGGTGTTGGTGTAGAGCGTACTTTCCAGACCTACTCCAAGCTGATCGACAGCATCAGCGTGAAGCGTCGTGGTGATGTACGTCAGGCCAAGCTGTACTACCTGCGTGACCTGTCTGGTAAGGCAGCTCGCATCAAGGAAAAGCTGGGCTGATTGACGAATCGTCAAAGGGCCAGTTAAAAAGGCAGCCTCAAGGGGCTGCCTTTTTTGTGCCCGGGAACCGGTACCGTGAGACCTGACGACGACGCTATCATCCGTCGGTTTACCGACGCCCTCTGGTTGGAGGATGGCCTCGGGGAGAAAACCCGTGACGCTTACCGGGGGGATCTTGCACGCCTGGCGCAATGGCTGGAGCAGCAGCCGGGCGCCCCGGTGCTTACGGCTGCCAGGCGCACGGATCTGCTGGCCTGGATGGCCCGTGGCCTGGCGGAGGGAGTCAAGACCTCCACCGCGGCAAGGCGGTTGTCCGGGGTGCGACGCTTCTACCGCTTCCTGATGCGGGAGGGACTGATCGCCGAGGATCCGACCCTTAGAATCGACAGTCCCAGGCTGCCGCGCCGGCTGCCGGATTCGCTGACCGAGGAAGAGGTCGAGGCCCTGCTGACGGCACCGGATGTTTCAATTCCGCTGGAGCTCCGTGATAAGGCCATGCTCGAGATTCTCTACGGGTGCGGTTTGCGGGTGTCTGAGCTGACCGGATTGCGGGTGGATCAGGTCAATGTCCGCCAGGGCGTGATCCGAATTACCGGCAAGGGCGACAAGGAACGGCTGGTGCCCCTTGGGGAAGAGGCGGTGGACTGGCTGCTCCGGTACATGAAGGAGGCGAGGGGAGAACTGCTCAAGGGGCGGCCCTGCGATGCCCTGTTTCCCGGTAACCGGGCCGCGGCCATGACCCGGCAGACCTTCTGGCACCGGATCCGTCACTACGCCGTGCGGGCCGGTATCCATAAGCATCTCTCTCCCCACACCCTGCGCCATGCCTTTGCCACCCACTTGCTGAACCACGGTGCGGATCTCCGGGTGGTGCAGATGCTGCTGGGGCACTCGGACCTGTCCACGACCCAGATTTACACCCATGTTGCGCGCCAGCGCCTGCAGGCCATGCACCGGGAGCATCATCCCCGGGGCTGACCCTTGGCGAGCCCCGGGTATGTGTTATCCTCGCTGAACTTTTGCGCCGGCCCTTTGTCGCAATGAGGGTCAATCCGGTTCGCCAATACCATGCGGGCCTAACGCTATCAGACTGGAATCATTTATGTTCGTTACCAAGAGTTTCAAACCACTGGGAGTTGCGGCCGGGCTGGTCGCGAGCCTGTTTGTTGCCGCGGCAGCAGCGGGCGAGGTCGAGGACCGTATTGCCGAGCGCCTGGCCGAAGCCGTCCCCGGGCTCAAAGTCTCGTCTGTTCGTGAATCCGAGGCCAAAGGCCTGTACGAGGTACACAGCAACAACGGTGAGACCATCTATACCACCGAAGATGGTCAATACCTGCTGACCGGTGACCTGCTGAAAATTACCGATAATGGCATTGCCAATGTGACAGAGCAGGGTCGGGCCGGGCAGCGTCTGGCAGCGATGGAGGAATACGGTTCGGAGGGGCTGATCACTTACCCGGCCAGCGGTGACGAGAAAGCGGTGATCAATGTTTTCACCGACATCGATTGCCCGTACTGCCGCAAGCTCCATGATGAGGTGCCACAGTTGAACGACTACGGCATTACCGTCAATTACTATGCGTTCCCCCGTTCAGGCCCGGGTACGCCCTCGTTCAACAAGTACATCTCCGTCTGGTGTGCCGAGGATCAGCAGGCGGCCATGGATGCCGCCAAGTCCGGTAAGCCGGTTGAAACGGCGAGTTGTGAGAACCCCGTGCTGGAGCAGTACCGGCTCGGTGGTCGCGTCGGAGTAACCGGTACGCCGGCGATTCTTCTGGAAGACGGAAACATGGTGCGCGGCTACGTGCCGGCGGACAACCTGGCCAAGGGCCTGGGCCTTCTGTGAGTGACAGGGCCGGGCAACACGCCCGGCCCTGTTTTTTGCATGCCACCTGACCGATTCAGGGCTTATTCAGCTGGCCCTGAATCGGTATACTATGCCACTTCATTGCAATCCATCAGCACCCCTTCGGGATCAGAGGTGAGAGTTTGAAAGACGTCAGTGTCGGAATCTGCGGACTGGGAACCGTTGGCGGCGGTACATTCAATGTTTTGACCCGTAACGCCGCGCTTATTGCGGGTCGTGCCGGTTGCAACATCCGAATTACCCGGGTGGCCAGCCGTCGCGGTCGCGACGACCTGGCTCTGGGGGATGTGCCGTTCACCACTGACATTTTTGACGTCGTGAATGACCCGGCGGTCGATATCGTGGTTGAGTTGATCGGTGGCTATGACACCGCCAAGGAGCTGGTGCTTGCCGCTATCCGTAACGGCAAGCACGTGGTGACCGCCAACAAGGCGCTGATCGCCGTTCATGGCAACGAGATTTTCGAGGCTGCCGAAAAGGCCGGTGTCGTGGTGGCCTACGAGGCCGGTGTGGCCGGCGGTATCCCGGTCATCAAGGCAGTGCGTGAGGGCCTGGCAGCCAACCGTATCGACTGGATTGCGGGCATCATCAACGGCACCGGCAACTACATCCTGACCGAAATGCGCGCCGGCCGTGAGTTCAGCGAAGTGCTCAAGGAGGCCCAGGATCTGGGTTACGCCGAAGCCGATCCAACCTTCGACGTGGAAGGGATCGATGCCGCCCACAAGCTGACCATTCTTGCTTCCTCCGGTTTCGGAGTCCCCCTGCAGTTCGAGAAAGGTTTCACCGAGGGGATCTCAGCCATCACCCCCTACGACATTGCCCATGCCGAGCTGCTGGGTTACCGGGTCAAGCACCTGGGTATTGCGCGCCGTCGTGAGGACGGTATCGAGCTGCGGGTTCATCCCACACTGGTGCCCAAGAGCCATCTCATTGCCCAGGTTGACGGCGTTCTCAATGCCGTCCTGGTAGACGGTGATGCGGTCGGCCAGACCATGTACTACGGGCCGGGTGCCGGTGACGAAGCCACAGCTTCTGCGGTCATTGCCGATATCGTCGATGTTGCCCGTGCTGTCTCCACCGAAAGCACACTTCGGGTTCCGTACCTCGGTTTCCAGCCGGCAGCCATGGAGGATCTTGGTGTCCTGCCGATGGAGGATATCCAGTCCGCCTACTACCTGCGCATCCAGGCGTTTGACCATCCGGGCGTCCTGGCCAAGATTGCCTCTATCCTGAGCGAGCATGGCATCAACATCGAGTCCATCATGCAGAAGGAGTCGGAGTTCAAGGACGGCCGGATTCCGGTGATCATCCTGACCCACACCGTTCAGGAGCGCCAGATGAACCTGGCCATCGAGGAAATGGAAGCGCTGTCGGATATCGATGGCAAAGTCGTCCGCATCCGCGCCGAAAACTTCAACTGACAGGTACGAAAGTGAGATACATCAGTACACGGGGCGAAGCACCCGCCCTGGGCTTTGAAGACGTCCTTCTGACCGGTCTGGCCAGCGATGGCGGCCTCTATGTTCCGGAATCGCTTCCGCATTTCAGCCTGGAAGAGATCCGCAGTTGGCGTGGGCTGTCCTACAGCGAGCTGGCGTTCAACGTCATGCACCCGTTTGTGGACGATGCCATCCCCGCGGATGATTTCCGCAAGATGCTGGATGAGACCTACGCCGGTTTCGCCCACCAGGCCGTGGCGCCGCTGGTCCAGCTGGACACCAACGAATGGGTGCTGGAGCTGTTCCGGGGCCCGACCCTGGCATTCAAGGATTTCGCCCTGCAGCTGCTGGGCCGCTTGCTGGACTACGTGCTCGAGAAGCGCAACCAGCATGTGGTGATCATGGGGGCAACTTCCGGTGATACCGGCTCCGCCGCCATCGAGGGTTGTCGCCGTTGCGAGCACGTGGATATTTTCATCCTGCATCCGCACCAGCGGGTCTCCGAGGTGCAGCGCCGGCAGATGACCACCGTGCAGGGTGACAACATCCACAACATCGCGGTGAAGGGCAATTTTGACGACTGCCAGCGCATGGTGAAGGAGAGCTTTGGCGATCAGTCGTTCCTGGGCGGCAAGACCCAGCTGGCGGCGGTGAACTCCATCAACTGGGCCCGGATCATGGCCCAGATCGTGTACTACTTCCAGGCCTCCCTGGCCCTGGGTGGCCCGGATCGCAGCATGGCGTTCTCGGTGCCGACCGGGAATTTCGGTGATATCTTCGCCGGCTACCTGGCCAAGAAAATGGGGCTGCCCATCTCCCAGCTGGTTATCGCCACCAACCGCAACGACATCCTGCATCGCTTCATGAGCGGCAACAAGTACGAGCAGCACCAGCTGGAGCATACCCTGTCGCCGAGCATGGACATCATGGTGTCCAGCAACTTCGAGCGACTGCTGTTCGATCTGCATGGTCGCGACGGTGCGGCGGTGAAGGAGCTGCTGGAGAATGCCGCCAAGGGCCCGGTCAGCATTGAGGATTACCGCTGGCGCCATGCCCGCAAGCTGTTCGACAGCGATGCGGTGGATGACAAGACCACCTGCGACACCATCCGCGAGATCTATGAGCGCAACGAATACCTGCTCGATCCGCACACTGCTATCGGTGTCCGTGCCGCGCGCACCTGCCGCCGTGATCCGGCGGTGCCGATGATTACCCTCGGTACTGCGCATCCGGCCAAATTCCCGGACGCGATTGCCGAATCCGGTCTCAGTGTGAAACCGGAACTGCCCGCCCACATGGCCGATCTGTTCGAACGGGAAGAGCGCTACACCGTCTTGGACAACGATGTGGCCGGGGTCCAGGCGTTTATTGCCAAGCACTGGAAAAACGCCTGATCCGGTATGACACCGAGAAAGATCCTGCGTCGCCCCCGGCCGGACACCGCGCCGGCCTGGGGGCAAAACCTGCCTCCCTTGCTGCGCCGCCTCTATGCCGCCCGTGGCGTAACCTCGGACGAACAGCTCAGCTATACCCTGAAGCATCTGGCGTCTCCCCTGCAGTTACGTGGCATTGATCGTGCCGTGGAACTGCTGGCCGAGGCCATCGATCGACAGCAGAAGGTGCTGGTGCTGGGGGATTTCGACGCTGACGGCGCCACCAGTACTGCCGTGGCCATGCTCGGGCTGTCCATGCTCGGGCTCGGCGATATCGATTTCCGGGTGCCCAGCCGGTTCGCGGACGGTTATGGCCTGACTCCCGGCATCATTGAGCGCCTGAAAGAAGAAGGGCAGTTGCCCGATCTGCTGATAACCGTGGATAACGGCATCTCTGCGATCGAGGGCGTCAAAGTGGCCCGGGACATGGGGATCCGGGTCGTGGTAACCGATCACCACCTGGCTGGCGAGGTGCTGCCGGATGCTGACGCCATCGTCAATCCCAACCAGCCGGGGTGTCCGTTTCTGAGCAAGAACGCAGCCGGGGTCGGAGTCATGTTCTATGTACTCACGGCACTGCGAAAGCATCTGCGGGAAATCGGTAAGCTGCCCCAGCCAGAGCCGAACCTGGGCTGCCTGCTCGACCTGGTGGCGCTCGGCACGGTGGCGGATGTGGTGCCGCTGGATCACAACAATCGCATTTTCGTGGAGCAGGGGCTGCGTCGGATCCGGCAGGGTGAGGCCAGGCCGGGCATACTGGCGCTGCTGGAAGTGGCCGGCCGCGACCATACTCTCATCAGCTCCACCGATCTGGGCTTCGTGGTCGGGCCACGGCTCAATGCCGCCGGCCGTCTGGACGACATGAGCGTGGGCATCGCCTGTCTGCTGGCGGACAATCCGGACGAAGCCCGGCGTCTGGCCCGGGAGCTGGACACTTTCAACCGCGAACGCCGCACCATCGAGCGGGACATGAAGAGCCAGGCCCAGGAGCTGCTGGCGTCCATGTCCCTGGATATCGAAGGCCTGCCCTGGGGGCTGGCCCTGTTCGATCCCGACTGGCACCAGGGCGTGATCGGTATCCTCGCTGCGCGAATCCGTGAGCAGACCCATCGGCCCACCATCGCCTTTGCACCGGATGACGATGGCGAGCACATCAAGGGGTCTGCGCGCTCGATTCCGGGTCTGCATATCCGTGACGCTCTGGCGGTGGTGGACGCCCGCAATCCCGGGCTGCTGAAGAAATACGGAGGCCACGCCATGGCCGCCGGGATGACCATCGCCAGGGACGACCTGGACGTATTCAGCGAGGCGTTCGACAAGGCCGTGCGTGATGCGCTGACTGCCGAGGATCTGGAGGCAGCGATCATCACCGATGGTCCCTTGGCTTCCGACGAGCTGAACCTGGATACCGCCTACCTTTTGAAGCGCGCCGGTCCCTGGGGGCAGCATTTCCCGGAGCCTGTGTTTGATGGCGAGTTCCGGGTGGTGAGCCAGCGCATTGTCGGGGAGAACCACCTGAAGCTCGTGCTGCAACCGGCCGACGGTGGGGGGATCATCGACGGTATTGCCTTCAATACCGGGCCGGAGGTGCCGGATTACACGCGGTCGGGAGCGCGAGTGGTCTATAAGCCGGATGCCAATACCTTTCGGGGGCGGACGAATCTGCAGTTGCTGGTCGACTACATCGAGGCCTTGTAGGTAAAAATGGGGTCTGACCCCGTTCGGGGTCAGACCCCGGAGTTCGTGGTTGGAGTTGCTGCGTAGGCCTGTTGGTGAAGTTGGGGTCTGACCCCGCGGGGTCAGACCCCGTCTTGGGCCCAGCCTCCGAGTTGGCGATACGATTCCCCGGTACGGCTGATTTAAACGCGGAATTCCGGTAGAATTCCGCCTCTGTTTTACACCCCATTTGCCAAAGCGAGAAAGGGTTTCATGGAAATCAATCCCATAGTGACGAAGATCAAAGAGCTTCGCGAGCGCACTGAAGCGCTGAGGGGGTATCTTTGACTACGATCAGCGTAGTGAACGTCTGGTCGAAGTAGAGCGGGAACTGGAACAACCCAGTGTCTGGGACGACCCGGAACGGGCCCAGGGCCTGGGCAAGGAACGGTCAGACCTGGAGCTGATCGTTCACACCATCGACAATCTCACCAACGGCCTAAACGATGCCGAAGGCCTGCTGGACATGGCCGTGGAGGAGGACGACGAAGGCACGGTTGATGAGATCCAGTCCGACCTGGAGGTGCTGGACGGCGAACTCCAGAAGCTGGAATTCCGCCGTATGTTCTCCGGTGAGATGGATGCCAACAACGCCTACCTGGATATCCAGGCCGGCTCCGGCGGCACCGAAGCCCAGGACTGGGCCAACATGCTCCTGCGCATGTACCTGCGCTGGGCCGAACGCCGTGGTTTCAAGGCGGAGATTGTCGAACTGCAGGAAGGCGAAGTGGCCGGCATCAAGAGTGCCACCGTCCACATCCAGGGCGATTATGCCTACGGCTGGCTGCGCACCGAAACCGGTGTACACCGCCTGGTCCGCAAGTCGCCGTTCGATTCCGGTAACCGTCGCCACACCTCGTTCTCTTCCGTGTTCGTATCGCCGGAAGTGGACGACAGTTTCGAGATCGAGATCAACCCGGCAGATCTGCGGGTGGACGTTTACCGCGCCTCCGGCGCCGGTGGTCAGCACGTAAACCGGACCGAGTCCGCCGTGCGACTGACCCACAGCCCGACCGGTATCGTGGTGGCCTGTCAGGCTGGCCGAAGCCAGCACCAGAACAAAGACCAGGCCATGAAGCAGCTGAAGGCCAAGCTCTTCGAGCGTGAGATGCAGCTGCGCAACGCCGAGAAGCAGAAGGCGGAGGATGCCAAGGCCGATATCGGTTGGGGCAGCCAGATCCGCTCCTATGTCCTTGATGACAGCCGGATCAAGGACCTGCGCACGAAGGTGGAAACCAGTAACACCCAGGCGGTTCTGGACGGCGATATCGACAAGTTCATCGAAGCCAGTCTGAAGATGGCGCTGTAACCGGCGCCATTCCCGTCCAACCCGATCAAACCGGACAATCCGAATCCTAGTGAGCCAACATGACTGAACACACCCAACACGCCGCACAGCACGAGGACAACAAGCTGATTGCCGAGCGCCGCGCCAAACTGGCCGACATGCGCCGCCACGGCCATCCGTTCCCCAATGACTTCCGTCGCGATGCCACCGCTGCCGAACTGCAGGAGAAATACGGTGACCGGAGCAAGGAGGAGCTGGAGCAGCTTGATATCAAGGTGGCCATTGCTGGTCGCATGATGCTGGACCGAAAGGCGTTCAAGGTGGTTCAGGACATGACCGGTCGCATCCAGGTATACGCCACCAAGGATGTCCAGAAGGAAACCAAGCACTGGGATCTCGGTGACATCATCGGTGTGCGGGGCACCCTGTCGAAGTCCGGCAAGGGTGACCTGTACGTGACCATGGACGAGTACGTGCTGCTGACCAAATCCCTGCGGCCACTACCCGAGAAGCACAAGGGCCTGACCGACATGGAGGCCCGCTACCGGCATCGCTACGTGGACCTGATGGTCAACGAGGAGACCCGCAAGACCTTCCAGATCCGCACGCGCCTGATCAACAGCATGCGCAACTACTTCAATGCCCGTGGTTTCATGGAAGTGGAAACCCCGATGCTGCAGGTGATCCCCGGCGGCGCCACGGCACGGCCGTTCGTGACCCATCACAATGCCCTGGGTATCGATATGTACATGCGGATCGCTCCGGAGCTGTTCCTCAAGCGTCTGGTGGTGGGTGGTTTCGAGCGGGTCTTCGAGATCAACCGCAACTTCCGTAACGAAGGTCTGTCCACCCGGCACAATCCCGAGTTCACCATGGTGGAGTTCTACCAGGCGTATGCGGATTACAATGACCTGATGGATCTGACGGAAGACATGCTCCGGCAGATCACCAAGGAAGTGCTCGGTACCACCACCGTGGTCAACACCCGGGAGCTGGCGAACGGCGAGACCGAAACCGTGGAGTACGATTTCGGCATGCCATTCAAGCGCATGACCGTGGTTGAGGCGATCCTGGAGCACAATCCGGACATTCAGGCCGGCCAGCTGGGCGACGAGGCCAGTGCACGCCGTGTGGCCGAGGGCCTGGGCATCCAGCTGAAGGATATCTGGGGTCTTGGCAAGGTGTTGGTAGAGATTTTCGAGGCGACCGCGGAACACCTGCTGGTGCAGCCGACCTTCATTACCGACTATCCGAAGGAAGTCTCGCCGCTGGCGCGCTGCAAGGACGATGACCCGTTCGTCACCGAACGGTTTGAGTTCTTCGTCGGTGGCCGCGAGCTGGCCAACGGCTTCTCGGAGCTGAACGACGCGGAAGATCAGGCCGAACGCTTCCACGCCCAGGTGGCGGAAAAGAACGCCGGGGATGACGAAGCGATGTTCTATGACGAAGACTACGTCATGGCGCTCGAATACGGTTTGCCTCCCACCGCCGGCGAGGGTATCGGCATTGACCGTCTGGCTATGCTGTTGACCGATTCGCCGTCCATTCGTGATGTGATCCTGTTCCCGCACATGCGTCCGGAGCACAAGATCGAACACCATCAGGCGGAAGACGAAGATTAAGTGCTCTAAGACGGGGTCAGATGAAAGCCTTCATCTGACCCCATCTTCATACCAACCACAAACCGGGAGTTCGGCCATGCACCCCGCCCAAACCCTGGCCAGCCAACTCAAGCCCGGCCGAGGCTGGGACGACCACCTCGCCGGCGAATTCAATCAGCCCTACATGCAGCAGCTGGCGGAGTTCCTGGCGTCAGAAGAGCAGGCCGGAAAGGTGATCTACCCGCCCAGCTCCCACTGCTTCAATGCCCTCAACAGCACGTCGCTGGACAAGGTGGAAGTGGTGATCCTGGGCCAGGATCCCTACCACGGTCCGGGTCAGGCGCACGGCTTGTGTTTCTCGGTACGCCCCGAGGTGACGGTGCCCCCTTCGCTGGTCAATATCTTCAAGGAAATCCGGGACGATCTCGGCATCGAACCGCCAGATCACGGCTGTCTCCAGCCTTGGGCCGAACGCGGGGTGTTGTTGCTGAACAGCGTTTTGACCGTATTACAGGGGCAGGCGGGCGCCCATCAGGGTAAGGGATGGGAAACCTTCACCGACAAGGTGATTGAAACCGTCAACCGGGAGCGCCAGGGTGTGGTGTTCCTGCTCTGGGGCAGCTACGCCCGGAAAAAGGGCCGGCACATCGACCGGAACCGGCACCTGGTGCTGGAGGGCCCGCATCCGTCGCCGCTCAGCGCCTATCGTGGCTTCTTCGGCTGCAAACACTTTTCCCGGGCCAATGAATGGCTCCAGGGTAACGGGCAGCCGTCCATCGACTGGTCGCTGCCCGTCAAGGCGGACCTGATCGCCCGCTACCGGAAACCGGTGTCAGCCGGCTGAGGATTCCGGATCATCCTTCTGCTCACGCTCCGGCACCGCGTAAGGCAGCGGCAGAAGGGTGAGGACGTTACCGCCGGCCGATAGTGACTGGTCAGCGGCGTCGTGGCGAACCACTGCCAGCAATTCCAGCGAGCCATCATTGAAGGGCACCCGGTTGACGACGGTGCCGACGGTGCGATCGCCCAACTTGATATCCGTGCCGGGCGCGACGTCCCCGGAACTCCGGAACCGGAACAGGCTTTTCTTCAACTGTCCCAGGAAGTGCATGCGGGCGATGACCTCCTGGCCGGTGTAACAGCCTTTCTTGAAGTGGATGCCACCCAGATGCTGAAGGTTGAGCATCTGTGGCACGAACGCCTCCCACGCTGCTTCGTCCAGCGCCGGAACGCCGGCGGCAATCTCGGTTGCCTGCCAGTCTACCAGTGACAGCTCCGGTGCGGCATCGAAATCGGGTTGGTCACCTGAGGTCTGCCAGAGTTCGTACCGTTCGATACCGCGATCATCGGATTCAACCCGGATCAGGAGGCCGAAGTCTGTGCCGAGTACATCGCCCGCCGCCTGGAGCCGGGAGATATCCCGGCCAGCGGCTGCGAGGGCCGTTCCCCGCCCCAGGATGCCCCAGATCATGCCCTGATCCAGGGTTTCCATGGTCGTGCCCCGGAACAGCATCAGGTATTTGCGCAGCTGGCTCAGGGTCTGCTCCGCCAATGCCGTCGGGAGATCCAGAATAACGCTTTCGCCATCGCGGGCCAGGCGGGTCAGGCAATAGGCCCGCCCCTTCGGATTGCTGGCCGCCCCGCGCAGCGCACGGTCGCTGGTAACTTCGTCCAGGTGCTGGCTGAACTGGCCCTGGAGAAACTTGTCGGTACCCGGGCCGGAGACCCGTACCAGAATCCGGTTACTGAGTTTTGTGTAGCCCCGGTCGGGCAATGGCAGGCTGGCGGTTTCCGGTTGCTCGGCAGCAGCACTATCCGTATCGGTCATGGAAACTCCGGGTCATGTATCAGTTGGACGACTGCGACTGGCCCAGACGAAGCCATTGGCGCAACCTCCGGAACTGGTCCGGGCAAACGTTGCCACCAGGCCATGCGTGAGGGGCCAGGAGAATAAGGTAGTACGCCCCTAATCTGGTGCCTGCGGGGCGAAGTTTCAAGAGTGTCAGTGTGGGACCGAGGCGGCTGGACCGGCAGGGCCGGACCGGGATGGCATCACGGCCAGGAAGAATTGCCTGCAGCTGCCCGGCTTCCAGTGCCAGGCCGGTTACCGAACGCCTGCTGCGGAGCAGGCCAAAGCGGCGGAAGTGCAGGATGGCGCAGGCAGCAGCAACCGGGGCGAGAATCAATAGCCAGGGCCGGCCTCCGATCCCTGCAGTCAGGATAAAAACAAGCAGTGTCAGCCAGGGCAGGCCGGCAACCAGGCCGGCACTGACAGACGGTGACAGCCGGACTTCAATCCGGCTGGACACGGTTCAGGATCATGTCGACGATGCGCTGGAGATCCGGA
>JABURI010000261.1 GCA_014762755.1 Marinobacter sp. | reverse complement strand
ACCACAATGACCGCAAGGTTGGTCGCCAGAAACAGCAGTATGCGCATGTTAATTCCTTGAAAGTTCAGTCAAAGACACAATTCACCCATCTGACCGGAATATGCGGCCCGGGTTCTCGGCTTCAAGAGTATTACCGCGATTTAATGGTAGCTGCTGTCGGCGAAAAAGGTAGCCTGCACCACCTGGCTGATACGAGCGGAGTTGCCGCTTTTCAGCGCCTGACGGATGAGGTGGATATGGGTGGACAGATCCCGCTGAACGGAGCGGGGGAGGTTGTCGGCCTCGCGGGTTTGCACCCCCGCCGCATCGGCGAGGGCCTGCGGTGCCGGCGCACTGAGCCGGATAAAGGCATTGCGGGTCAGCACGGCCTGGTCCAGGGCTTCCTGACGGATGGTATCGACATAACGCAGCAGGCCTTCTTCCTCAAGCCAGAGCAGGGCACCGAAACAAGCCATGTGCCGCTTACTGTGCAGGCCAAATTCATCCGGCTCGTCCGGCCCGGCAATGTCCTCCACGAACAGGTTCACCCGGCGCGGAAACACGCCGTAAAGCTGAACGAGGGCAATGGCAATGTCCTTGTAGAATTCCTCAACGTGAATGTCGGCCATAAAATGTCCGTTACTGCTGGTATTTGCTCAGGAAATTGCCGAGGCGGCCCATGGCATCCTCGAGCGTATCTGCCCGTGGCAGGAAGACCACCCGAAGGTGCTGCTTGTCGTCAACGTTGAACGCGGACCCCTGCACCAGCAGGATCTTTTCCTGCAGCAGCAAGTCGAGCACCAGCTTCTCGTCATTGACGATGGGAAACTTCTTGGGATCCAGTTTCGGGAACAGGTACAGCGCTCCTTCCGGCTTCACACAGCTGACGCCGGGAATATCGTTCAACATCCGCCAGGCAGTGTCGCGCTGCTCGAACAGGCGACCTCCCGGCGCCACCAGGTCGTCAATGGACTGGTAACCACCCAGGGCGGTCTGAATGGCGAGCTGTGCCGGCACGTTGGCGCAAAGCCGCATGTTGGAGAGCATCTCGATGCCTTCCACCAGGTCCCGGGCGCGGTGTTTGGCGCCACTGATGATCATCCAGCCGGAACGGTAACCGGCCGCCCGGTAATTCTTGGACAAACCGTTGTAGGTGAAGAACAGAACGTCATCGGCCAGGGAAGCGGTGGACACGTGCCGGGTTCCGTCGTACAGAATCTTGTCGTAGATCTCATCGGACAGCACGATCAGGTTGTGCTTGCGCGCCAGCTCGATGACCTGTTCCAGCAATTCCGTCGAATAGACGGCCCCGGTCGGGTTATTGGGATTGATCAGCACGATGGCCCGGGTGCGCCGGGTGATCTTCTTGCGGATATCGTCAATGTCCGGGAACCAGTTCTGCTCTTCGTCACAGCGGTAATGCACCGGTTTGCCACTGGACAGGGTCACCGCTGCGGTCCACAGCGGGTAATCCGGTGCCGGAATGAGCACTTCGTCACCGGTGTTGAGCATCGCCTGCATGGACATCACGATCAGTTCGCTGACGCCATTTCCCAGGTAGATGTCGTCGATGTCGACCTTGTCGATGCCGCGCTGCTGGCAGTAGTGCATGACCGCCTTGCGGGCCGAGAACAGGCCCTTGGACTCCACATAGCCCTGGGCCTGGTGCATGTTGTAGATGACGTCCTGCTGGATCTCTTCCGGAACATCCAGTTCGAATGCGGCCGGGTTGCCGATGTTGAGTTTGAGGACCCGGTGGCCCTCTTCTTCCAGCCTACGCGCCTCGCGCAGAACTACTCCACGAATTTCGTAACAGACGTTATCGAGCTTGGCGGACTTGTAGTAGTTCTGCATGGATTCGGGTTCCTTGAGAGGTAATACGGGTATACAGCCGTCCCTCGGACAGCAGGCTTTATTCTAGCGGAGCGAGGGGGCGCTACAACAGGGGAATTATGATGAATTGTGGCGGATTTAGGCAGTAAATCTCAGGCCAGTTCGCGGTTTTGTGATCAAGTGGCCTGTAACGAAGTGTTATTTTCTATCCGACTTCGCCACAATCAGGGTCCCCGCGCTCACCAGAGGAGACCAGAATGGCGCAATCCAGTATCTACGATTTTACCGTTCGTGATATTCAAGGGAACGAACGGAGCATGGAGGCATACCGCGACAAGGTGTTGCTGATCGTGAACACCGCCAGTAAATGTGGATTCACGCCCCAGTTTGAGGGCCTTCAGGCCTTGTACAAGGATCTGAGCGAGCGGGGCCTGGAGGTTCTGGGTTTTCCGTGTAATCAGTTCATGAACCAGGACCCGGGAACCGACGAGTCCATCAGTCAGTTCTGCAGCCTGAATTATGGCGTGGATTTTCCCATGTTCGCCAAGATCGAGGTGAATGGTGAGGGCACACATCCCCTGTACCGATTCCTGAAGCAGGAAGCCCGTGGCCTGATGGGATCGGAAAAGGTCAAATGGAACTTCACCAAGTTCCTGGTGGACCGTAACGGCCGGGTTGTGCGCCGCTATCCGCCCACTACGAAGCCGGAGGCGATCCGGAAGGATATCGAGGAGTTGTTGGAGTCGCCTTGAAACACCACTTTTCCGGGGCGCTGGCTCAGGTCGGTGCCTTGGGAGAGGGTTGCTCCCGGGGTGCCCAGCGACCGATCGTGTCGCGGAGTTGGTCCCGGTTGTAGGGCTTGGTAATGTAGTCGTTCATGCCGGCGCTGATGCAATCCTCCCGATCGCCCTGCATGACATTAGCGGTTACAGCAATGACCGGCAGGTCTTTCCAGTCCGGATTCTCGCGTATCTTCCGCGTGGCTTCGTAACCATCCATTACCGGCATCTGGCAGTCCATCAGCACCAGATCATAGGAAGCGTTTTTCAGGGCCTCCAGCGCCCGCTTGCCATTTTCAGCATGGTCGACGCGGTGGCCGAGCTTCTTCAGCAGGCTGCTGGCGACCAGCTGGTTCACCTGATTGTCTTCCACCAGAAGGATTGTCAATGGGCGGGTCGCACCGGCCGGTTGTCCTTTCCGCGGTTCCCGGGGCTCTTCCGCCGGCATTAATCCTGCAGCGCGGCACAGGCACCGGTACAGCTCATCCCGCCTCAGGGGTAGAGACAGAATTTGATGATTGGTGTGGCCTTCCACGCTGTTGCCTCTGGCATCGGCGAGAATGACGCCTTCCCCGGGCCAGTTGTTCGCAAACGCCATGGCCTCGGTGTCACCCGGGGCAATCGTTGACAACAGAATCCCCTCGGGATATCGGCTTGCGCCCCGGACCGGGATGCCCCAGGCCCGCAACTGGCTCTCCAGCGCCAGGCGATGAGGATGGCCTGTGGGTACCGCAAGCGCGACCCCGATCTGTCTGAGCTGTTCAGGAATTGACTGGCCGGTGGCAGTTGTTTCCGGTTCTTCATGAATGGGCAGTGGCAAAGTGACGGTAAAGTGGGTGCCGCTGCCTTCCCTGGAGTCCACCATGATCTGTCCGTGCATTCGCTCCACCAGTTGACGGCAGAGGGTCAGACCAAGACCAGTGCCCCCGTACAGGCGCGTGGTGTCGGTATCTGCCTGGGAGAAGGGCGAGAAGATCCGGTGCAGCCCTTCCCGGGACATACCGATACCGGTGTCGACAACCTCCAGGCGCAGGCTTCCTCCCGAATGGGTGGCCTTGATCCTGACGTTTCCGGCGTCCGTGAACTTTATGGCGTTGCTGATCAGGTTGTTGAGAATCTGCCGTGTTCGGGTGGGGTCGCCGAGGAAGGTTTCCGGCAGTTCGGGATCGATCTCGCTGACCAGGTCGATGCCCTTGGCTCGGGCCTGCTGCGAGTGCAGGGTCGCAATTTCCTCTATCAGGTGGCGCATGCTGAAGGGAATGTTTTCCAGGTTGAGCTTGCCGGCTTCGACCTTGGAAATATCCAGAATGTCGTTGAGCAGGCCAAGCAGGCTCTCGCCCGCATTCAGGGCAATCTCGATCCGGTTGCGCTGAACCGGGTCCAGCTCACCCTCCAGCGCCACGCCCAGCATCCCCAGGACGCCATTGAGCGGCGTGCGGATCTCGTGGCTCATACTGGCAAGGAAGTTGGCCCGGGACCGGGCCCTGCGGACCGCATCCTCCTTCGCCCGGACCAGGGCCCGGTTGCCGCGTTGCAGCGCCTCATTCTTGTCCGAAATCTCCCGGGTGCGGTCTGCCACTTCCTGCTCAAGCTGGTTGGAGTAGTTCTTGATCGCACTCTCTGCATCGCGCAGCTGTTCGAGGCTGGTGTCGATGGTTTCCAGGTGCTGGTTGATGATGCCGACCATGGTGCCGATCTCGTCTTGCTCATGACGGGCAGGTACGGGCAGCCGGACTTTTTCCGGGGAATCGGCAGAAACCCGGCTCAGCGCTCCAATGACATTCATCATGGGGCGGGTGAGTACCAGGTAGAAAATCGCCAACAGGGCACCCGATAGTGCCAGGCTTTTCAGCAGACCGCTGAACAGGGTGTAGGAGGCCCGTTTGAGAAACTGAAATCCGTAGTGAAAAGTATCAATGGTGACAACCAGTTCACCCAGGGGCAGGTTGGCAAGCTGTCGCACCTCGAGTTCCGAGCGGAAGGAGCGGCTGTCCCCGAATAGCAGATCACTGAGCCAGCGGTAGGGAGACACCGGGCTACTCTGACTGGCCGCCGCCATGGTATGCCCTTCGTTGTCGATGATCCGGGCGTCGATGGTGGCCGGGTGGCGCAGCAAGCCATCGAGCAGTTCCTCGGCGAGGCGAACATCGATGTTGTACGCAATCTGGGATGCCGGGCTGTGACTGATCTCGATCAGCGCGTTGATTTCCTCCTCCATGGCATCCCGGGCGCTGAAATAATCCAGGGTAATCTGGACCAGGTTCAGCACAAGCCCCAGCGCCATGGCGACAAGGAGAGTGTCTCGGGTCAGCCTGTAGGAAAGTCGCTTCTTGAAAGTGTTGGTCACGGGTAGCTGCTGTCTCTGTTCAACGCGCGAGGGCAAGGGTAGCAGAAAAGGCGAATGGAATCCGTGTTTTGCTTGACCTGTGTAATTGCTTCCATAGATTTTGTGAATTTTTTATCGTGGCTGTATCATTATCGTGAATATTATGGCGGGATGCCCGCTGCCGCCATTCAATCTGTTGTCCTGAACCAACGCCGGAGCGCCTGATGGACCTTTCCCGTGTCGACCTGAACCTGCTGGTTTATCTGGACGTGCTGTTGCGGGAGCGCAATGTCACCAAGGCGGCAAACCATCTGGGAATCACCCAGCCTGCCATGAGCAACGGCCTTCGTCGATTGAGGGATCTGTTTGCCGATCCGTTGCTGGTCCGGACCAGCGAGGGCATGACCGCCACGGAGCGGGCTCGGGAGCTGCAGCCGCTGGTTCGGGGCATCCTGTCCGATATCGAGCAGGCCGTTCAGGAAAAAACGCCGTTCTCGGCCATGGAGAGTCACCGGGTGTTCCGGATCATGGCCAGTGATTACGCCGAATCCTGCCTGATGCCCCGGGTTCTGCGCCGGATCCGTCAGGAGGCGCCCCATGTCACCCTGGATGTGTTGACGCCCAGTGATGTCAGCTTCCTGGATGTGGAGCAGGGGCGGCTGGATATGGCCATCAACCGCTTCGACAAGATTCCCCAGTCCTTTCACCAGAAGACCCTCTGGACCGAGTATTTTGCCTGCCTGATGAATGCCCGGAACCCGATTCTGAGGGAGCCGTTCACGCTGGATACCTACCTGGCGGCGAGTCACATCTGGGTCAGCAAGACCGGTTTTGGTGTTGGTGTGGGGGTCAACCCCAAGGATGTCCAGCGGCTGGGCTGGGTCGATGAGGCGTTGGGTCGAATGGGGGCCAAACGGCAGATTTCCGTCTTTACCCGTCACTACCAGGTTGCCATGCTGCTGGCTGAACAGCACGATCTGATTGCCACCCTGCCGTCACGGGCCGCCTGGCTGCAGAAGGATAATCCGAATCTGGTGGTCAAGGTGCCGCCGTTCGACATACCTCCGTTCGAGCTGAAAATGGCCTGGAGTCCGCTGCTGCAGCACAACACAGACCATCAGTGGCTGCGAAAGCTGATCGCCGAGGTGGCGGAGGAAGTGGATGCGGAGTTCGCGCCCTTTGGGGCCCGTTTCGAGTCTGCGGAGCTGTCGCAGGCGGGGCATTCAGAGCGGTAACTGGCGCAGCTCCAGGGAGCTGCGCCCGGCGTCCCACATGCGCTGGAAAGTCTCCGAGAGCAGTCTCACCCGGCCACTGTCGGAAAAGTTGCAGAAACCATCAGGCTTGTAGAAATCGTGGCGGTACAGCACGCCCTCCCGATCGATCAGCAGGAATGGCTGGTCTTCGACCGGGTAGTCATCGTTAACCAGCTTCAGCTCAATGCGACTGGGCAGGCGACGCATCAGTTCCACCAACTGGTGGCGGCGCTTGACCAGAGGTTTGTCATCGTGGATCAGTAGTCGAACGTCACTGAGTCGGTGACGGCGGGCCAGGGCCGAGATCAGTTCCCGGAACCGGAAACGATCGTACAGGTCGTGGTCCAGAAACCGGTCATACAACCAGATCCGTTGCCCCGCCTGGCCGGTCAGGGAATCCATGAGGGCCAGCATGCGGGTTTCGTTATCAAACAGCCAACTTTGCCGGTCTTGTTCCAGCAGCAGCGGATGGTCGCGCTCCTTGAGGGCGCGAACCGCCAGTTCCGGCGCCAGGCAACGCATGTCGTAATGGGGGATTCCGGCATCGTCGTAGACGTCCGAGCACACGTGAAAACCGGACCGCTGATAGAACGGAATGGCGTGTTCCTGGGCGGACAGACGGACTTCGTCATATTTGCCTGCGGCTTCGGTCAGCAAGTGCCGGAGTAGCGCCTGTCCGATGCCTTTGCCGCGATGTTCCGGAAGGATCGCCATGCGACCGATGTGGGCGGTTTCATCAAGGCTTGAGAACAGTCGGGCCACGCCCACCGGGGTATTGTCCGGCAAAACCGCGAGGAAATGATCTGCTATCTCGTCGGTATCGTCCCACTCCAGCTCCGGCGGTACCTGCTGTTCCTCGATAAACACGCGCTGACGGATATCCCGGATATGGCCGGGAGCCAGCTGCCAGCTGTATTTGCGAATCCGGACCGTCATGACACTCCTATTCGAAATAGACCGAGCCCTGATTGTACAGGGTTGTCAGCAGGCCGAGCAGGGCCGGATCCGAGGCAAATCCTGAGAGTGCTTCCATATCAATTCGGGCGGCGGCGCAGAGCAGCGGCGCCAGCGGGCGGGCATCGCCCTTGAGCAGGTATTGCTCACCATCCACAAACAGGGCGGTGTCTTCGCCGAGTTCATAGAAGGCAAACCGGGAACCCTCGTTCCAGCGAAGCTGTTCGCCGGCGCCGATGGCTTCTGCCAGATCTTCCTCGGAGGCGGGCTCGTCGGCGGGCACCACGATGTCCAGACTCTTCGGCGCGGTGGTGTACTGGCCGAACCAGAGAGCCAGTTGTCGCCGGTTGCCGACTTTCTCCTGGATAATGCCATTGAGCCGGTCAATGACTTCCGGGGCTATGGTGCCCGGGTTGTCCTGAATCTTGAGATCCGGATCGTTGAGATGCTCGGCGGCATCGGACTGGCTGCACAGAAAATCGGTGAAACCGGTCAGGATGTCGTCGATGGTAGGGGCGCGGAAGCCCACCGACAGGGTAATGCAGTCATCCTCGGCAACCCCGTGATGGCCGATGCCCGGGGGCAGATAGAGCATGTCGCCCGGAGCGAGGGTGACGGTTTCCTCACCGCTCCAGCTACTCAGGATGCGCAGGGGAGTGCCTTCCACTCGGGGCGAGGTATGGTCGCAGTGACCGCCGAAGGTCCAGCGGCGATGGCCCTGGGCCTGAAGCAGAAACACATCGTACTGATCATAATGCGGGCCGACACTGCCACCTTTCGGAGCGTAACTGGCCATGATGTCATCCAGGCGCCAGTTGGGAATGAACCGGAAATGTTCGAGCAGGTCCGCAATTTCCGGAACCCAGTGGTCCAGTCCCTGCACGAGCAGCGTCCAGTCCTGCTCCGGCAGGTCGCTGAAACGGTCGGGATTGAAGGGGCCGTTATGGAGCTGCCAGGGCTGGCCGTTGTCATTCTCGATGACGATCCGGGATTCCACGCCCTCCTCGCAGGCCAGGCCGGCCAGCTCATCAGGGCTGACCGGGCACTGGAAGCCGGGGAACGCCTGGCGGATCACCAAGGGTTTTTTCTGCCAGTGGTCCCGCAGAAATTCGGAAGGTGTCAGTCCGCCAAGCATATCCATGGTGTGCTCCCGCTATCAGATGTTGCGCGCCTGCTCGATGGCATTGCCGATGTAGTTGCCCGGTGTGAGCGCCATCAACTCTGCCTTGGCAGCGTCCGGAATGTCGAGGGTTTCCACGAAATTCTTGATCACTTCCGGCGTCATTGCCTTGCCACGGGTCAAGGCCTTGAGCTTTTCATAAGGCTTTTCGATGTTGTATCGGCGCATGACGGTCTGAATCGGTTCGGCCAGGACTTCCCAGGCGTGGTCCAGATCCTCGTCCAGTCGGGTGGGGTTGATTTCCAGTTTGCCCAGGCCCTTGAGAGTGGCCTCGTAGGCAATCAGGCTGTGGGCGAAACCAACGCCCAGGTTGCGCAGAACGGTGGAATCGGTCAGGTCCCGCTGCCAGCGGGAAATGGGCAGCTTGGCCGCCAGGTGATCGAACAGGGCGTTGGCGATACCCAGGTTGCCCTCGGAATTCTCGAAATCGATCGGGTTGACCTTGTGCGGCATGGTGGAGGAGCCCACTTCGCCTTCCACGGTTTTCTGCTTGAAGTAGCCCAGGGAAATGTAGCCCCAGACATCCCGGTCAAGATCGATCAGGATGGTGTTGAACCGGGCAATGGCGTCGTAGAGCTCGGCAATGTAGTCGTGGGGTTCGATCTGGGTGGTGTACGGATTCCAGTCCAGGCCCAGGCTTTCGATGAATTCTTCAGCGTTGGCCGCCCAGTCCACGTTCGGGTAGGCCGACAGATGGGCGTTGTAGTTGCCTACCGCGCCGTTGATTTTGCCCATGATTTCCACTTCGCGAATCTGCATCAGCTGGCGGCGCAGGCGATAAACCACGTTGGCCAGTTCCTTGCCGACGGTGGTGGGGGAGGCGGTCTGGCCATGGGTGCGGGACAGCATGGGCTGTTCTGCGTGTTCTTTGGCCAGTTCGGTCAGTTTGTCGACGACCTTTTCCATGCCCGGCAGCAGGCCGTGGTCCAGGCCTTCACGCAGCATCAGCCCGTGGGACAGGTTGTTGATGTCCTCGGAGGTGCAGGCAAAATGGACGAACTCGGTGACTGCATGCAGCTCGGGTATCCTGGCGATCTTTTCCTTGATGAAGTACTCCACGGCCTTGACGTCGTGGTTGGTGGTGCGTTCGATTTCCTTGATGCGCTCAGCGTCTTCCAGACTGAATTCGCTGACCAGCTTGTCAAGGAAGCTGTTGGCTTCGGCGGAGAAGGCAGGCACTTCGGCGATTTCCGGGTGCGCGGCCAGTTTCTGAAGCCAGCGGATTTCGACGGTTACCCGGTTACGGATCAGGCCATACTCGCTGAAGATGCTGCGGAATACGCTGACTTTGCTGCCATAGCGTCCATCGACCGGGGAAATGGCGGTCAGGGCGGTGAGTTCCATCGAAAACCTCTCAAGTGATCAAAGAATCGAAACAAACTGGGAAACAGGGCTGCCAATGATACACCAGCAGGCCCTCTGAATCAGCGTTAATCCCGGCTTTGCCGTTACAGAGGCTGGCGCGCCTTCTCGGCCAGCTCCCGGGCATGGTGGATGACCTTTCGGCGGGAAAAGATCAGTTGCCAGCGGCGTCCGCCACACTGGCGCCAGAGCACGGCGGAGCGTATACCGGCGAGCAGGAGCGCGCGCACCTTGTCGGCGTTCTCTTCCCGTTGCAGCACGGAGGGGTCGCCGGTTACCTGGATGCGCTGCCGGAAGGTGCTGATCGTGTCGGCGTAGATCGAGGCCAGGTTGCCGATCAGGTTGGCGTGGGTGTAGCCGAAATGGCTCGCAGTGTGGCGGGCCTGGTCGATACGGCTGCCGATGACATCCAGCATGTCGGAACGGCGGTTCAGCTTGGACTCGAGGTGGATCAGGTTAAGCACATACTTGAGTACCTCGATATCCCGCTGCTTGCTTTGCTGGCTCATGACCGTGGAAAGGGTAACCAGACCTTCCCGGATGTCGGACAATTCGCCGCCGTAGACGTCCAGGGTGGAGGCCGGATCCGTGGCAAACAACGAACGGATGCAGGTCTCCAGGGATGCCGGGTTGCACTGGCCGTTATGGGCAATCTGCTGCACCAGGTTGGCAGCCTGGAATACGCCGGCCAGCGCCAGGGTCTGATCATGCAGGGAACGGCTCATGCGCTGGCTTCCTTCTGTTCCGTGCCTTGGAGACGCCCGGGCAGGGGTTCGCCATCGCGCCAGGTTTCCTCGATCACGCCGCCGCCAAGACAGATCTCGCCTTCGTAGAAGACCACGGACTGCCCGGGAGTAACGGCACGCTGGGCATCGTCAAAGACAACCTTAACGCCGCCTTCCAGCACCGTTACCTCGCAGTCCTGGTCCGGCTGACGATAGCGGGTCTTGGCCTTGCAACGGAATTGTCCGGCTGGCGGCTCGCCGGCGATCCAATCGATAGGGCCTGAGACGAGGCCCCGGGAAAAGAGCAGGGGGTGGTGTTTGCCCTGGACCGCAATCAGCACGTTACGGGTCAGATCCTTGCCGGCTACGTACCAGGGTTCGTCTCCGAACTCGCTCAGACCGCCGATTCCCAATCCCTGGCGCTGGCCGATGGTGTGATACATCAGGCCCTGGTGCCGGCCAATAA
Source organism: Marinobacter sp. (assembly GCA_014762755.1). Taxonomy (GTDB): domain Bacteria; phylum Pseudomonadota; class Gammaproteobacteria; order Pseudomonadales; family Oleiphilaceae; genus Marinobacter. Next base: position 3,251 of record JABURI010000261.1, on the reverse strand, counting down.
CCTGGCCGGCCGGGGTCTCGATATCACCGGGCTGGGCCGGAAGGTATTGTTTCAGGAAGTCCCGGAACTTCCGCTCGCCAATAAAGCAGATGCCAGTGGAATCCTTCTTGTCATGGGTGACAAAGCCCTGTTTCTCGGCAATCCGTCGCACTTCGGGCTTTTCCAGCTCGCCGACCGGGAACAGGGTGCGGGCGATCCGCTCGCCGGAAACCGCGTGGAGAAAATAGCTCTGGTCTTTGTTCGGGTCGAGACCTTTCAACAGCAGCGCCTTGCCGGATCCGTCATCGAGTGGACGCTGGCGGGCGTAGTGTCCGGTGGCGATGTAGTCCGCGCCCAGGGTAATGGCATAGTCAAGAAACGCGCGGAACTTCACTTCCTTGTTACACAGGATATCCGGGTTGGGGGTGCGCCCGGCCTTGTATTCGGAGAGGAAGTGTTCGAAGACGCGGTCCCAGTATTCTGCCGCGAAGCTCGCGGTGTGCAGCTTGATCCCGATGTCATCGGCCACGGCCTGGGCGTCCGCCAGGTCGGTCATGGCGGTACAGTATTCGGTGCCGTCGTCCTCGTCCCAGTTCTTCATGAACAGGCCCTCGACCTGGTAGCCCTTTTGTTTCAGGAGCCAGGCAGCCACGGAAGAATCGACGCCGCCGGACATACCGACGATGACACGGGTGGATTCCGGAGACTTGGGTTCGGGTGTTGTGCTCATGTCAGCCCTGTTGCCGCTAAAACAGCGGATTCTAACATTTCCGCGGAATCACGTCTGCGCGTCGACGATGACGTCAAGCGGGTAACGGCGGCCATTTCGGTAATCTTCTATGCACTGGAGCACCAGGGGGCTGCGCAGCTTGTCCCCAAGTTGGCGGATCTCATCGAGCTCAAGCCAGTGGGCGGCGATGATGCCATCGTCGAGCTCGGAGGAGTGGAGGCGAACCGCCTCAGCGGCGTAGCAGAACCGATAATAGGTAACCCCATTCGCGGGTGCCTTGTAGGTGTAAACGCCGAGAAAATGTTGTGGCTCGACTTGCCAGCCGGTTTCCTCCAGCGTTTCCCGGCGTACGGCATCGAGGATGGCCTCGTCTTCCTCGACGTGCCCGGCGGGTTGGTTGAAGACGACCCGGCCACTGCTGACCTCCTCCACCATGAGAAAGCGCCCACGATCATCTTCAACAATAACGGCAACGGTAGCATGGGGTGTCCAGGTCATGATCGCGAACGTCTCCTGCGGCGTTGTTGTCCGGCCGGTTGCTTTTGAGCCGGTGTGTGAACGGTGAGGGTGCGGTATTCGCCCGGAGCCAGGTTGTCCAGGGTCCAGTCTCCGATACGGTAACGGATCAGGCGGAGCGTGGGGAAGCCGACAGCGGCGGTCATCCGTCGGACCTGGCGGTTTTTGCCCTCGGTGATGGTCAGTTCGATCCAGCTGGTGGGTACCGATTCCCGGTGTCGAATCGGCGGGACGCGTGGCCAGACTTCCGGATGGTCCAGGCGCCCGGCCTTGGCGGGGCGGGTTCTGCCATCCTTCAGTTCAACACCGTTGGCAAGTTGGGTGAGGGCCTGGTCGGTGATATCGCCTTCGACCTGAACCCAATAGGTCTTCGGCATCTTTCGGGAGGGTGAGGCGATGCGGTGCTGAAGCGCGCCATCACCGGTGAGCAGTAACAGCCCCTCGGAATCAAAGTCGAGGCGACCGGCAGGGTACACGTTGCTCAGGGGAATCCAGTCTGCAAGGGTCTGACGAGGGGGCTTGTCCGGGTCATTTCGTCGATCTGTGAACTGGCAGAGAACCTGGAAGGGTTTGTTGAACAGTACGAGTTCAGCCATGCCTCGGTCGTCGGGGTCTTAGGTGTTCGGTGAAAGGATTGAATGAGGGTACCCGAATTGCGGGATTTGGCAACCGGAAACCAGACAAAAACCTCCAGGCTGGCAGACCTTGCGCTGCCAGCGTGACCCGGCCCGATTTTCCAACAGCCTTGCTGGCGATGATGCCAGCCTTCCGGTTCATACCTGGTTGTCAGGCAGGTATGGGGAAAAATCCGTCTGCCGCCTCAGGCGTTTACTGCCCGCGGGGGGTAGTCTCCACGGCCCTCGTCGCGGGTGTCGGACTTCTTTTCGCTGCTACCGGAAGGCGCCTGGGGCTGCTTGGACGGCATTTCCTCAGGCACGATATTGACTGCGTGAATGCCCTTGTCACTGGGCTTTTTCTCAAAGGTTACGGCCTGACCGGCTTTCAGCGTCTTGTAGCCGTCCATCTGAACCGAGGAAAAGTGGGCAAACAGATCGTCACTGCAGCCGTCCTCGATAATGAATCCGTAGCCCTTGGCATTGTTGAACCACTTGACCTTGCCTCTTGGCATGATGAACTCCCCTGTTCCTTTGCTGTCAGTTCTTATTATTGGGTACACCCGGAATCCCGGCACTCCGCCAGGATCCTGTTACTCGGTTGCGCGTTCGGTTACGTATGCATCGTATACATTTACATTATTTTACAATGCCTCTTAACTGTCGACCAATCAGCGCCTGGAGTCAATAGTTTCTATCGCGGTTATGTGTGGTTTAACGCGGTCCGGAAGCGGTATCATCCCCGTATTGATAAATATCTCACGTCCGGGGACCCGGGCCGCTTGAAAACCCGGCTCCAGACAACCACATTTAACCCGAGGACACCGAGTAAACCGGTAAAGAAACATGCGGACTATCGACAATTCTCTACTAGTATTGAATCAGGGGGAGGACGATCAGCCGGGCCGACAGGACGACCTCAGTGTCGCGCCCGAAAAGCCTGCTCTGAAGCGCCCGGCGCGGTACCGGGTCGTGCTTCTGAACGATGACTACACCCCCATGGACTTCGTGGTGGATGTATTGATGAAGTTCTTCGGAATGAACGAGGAGAAGGCGACGCAGGTGATGCTGCTCGTCCATACGCAGGGAAAAGCCGTATGTGGGGTATATACCCGAGACATCGCAGAAACAAAGGCAGCACAGGTGAACCAGTATTCCTCGGAATGCGAACATCCGCTCCTTTGCGAGATTGAACGTGCGGACTGACAGACGTTGGGGTGGCCCATGCTGAGCAAAGATCTTGAAATTACGCTGAATACGGCCTTCAAAAATGCCCGCGACAAGCGTCATGAATTCATGACCGTCGAGCATTTACTGTTGGCTCTGCTTGATAACGAATCGGCGGTGGGCGTCCTCAAAGCCTGTGGTGCTGACCTCAAGCGCCTCGAGGAAGAACTGGTGGAATTCGTCGA
>JABURI010000176.1 GCA_014762755.1 Marinobacter sp. | reverse complement strand
GCTCCATCGAGTCCTCCTAACGCGAGTATCTGGCGTCGGGCGTCCGTTTTCTGCTGTTCCAGTCTCTCCTTCAGACCGTCCACGGCCCCCGGTAACGTCTCCGGGGCCCGGGCTCGGAACGCTGTGATCAGCTCAATCTGTACGTGCAGGTCCTGAAACCGGCCATACAGCTCCTGCCGGTATTTCAAGGCCTTGAGCGGCCGTTTCCAGCCTTTCGCATCCAGTTCCATCAGGTAACGGATGCGCTTGAGCAGCTTCCTGAGCCGGTGAATATCGTCATCCGGTGAGTTGTGGAGCAGCTCGGCGGTACGCCGGTTGAACTCGGTTATACGTCGCTCTACCGCCTTTCGGATGTCCTCCGGCGAGAGCCGCCCCGCGAGTTGGCGAAACTCCCGGGAATGAATCTGGTCCTCCCAGCGGTGCATGGCGTCCCGATAGCGCTTGCCTGCCAGCCGTTTCACCAGCCTGTGGTGTTCCAGCTCGGCTTCGGTTTCGATCCAGGTGCCCAGCGCGGACTGCAGTTCATTGTTGGGCTCGCACCACCCGGCAAGGTCCTGCAGGAAAACATGCAGATCCCGCAATCGGCTGGTGGCACGGGCATGGCGCTTCAGTTGCTTGACGGGTTTGTCCAGGGACTTGTCACCGGTGACCTCGGCCACCGATTCGGCGATTGCCCGGCTGCGCCGGATCGCAATCCGGAACTGATGCAGGAACTCGTCATCCAGACCCACCCGGACCCCCGGTTCCAGTTCCCGCATTCGCTGGAGCTGGTGAGACAGGGCCTCGGGAATGTCTCGTCCGGGCTCCTTGCCCCTGGTTTTGGCCCTTTTCTTCTGCTTTCGGGCGAACTGCTCGTAGCTGAACTCTTTCGGGGTCAGGAAGTGTTCGAGCTGTCCCTTGCCGGCCGCCACTTTGCGCCAGGGCTTGTCCGGTAACCGGATGTGGACAAAGCTGGCCGTGGGCAGATGTGCCGGCGGGTGTCTGAGCAGATGTTCCGACAGCTCCAGCAAGGCCGGGTTATGGCCGATGAGGGTGACCGTTTCCTCTCGATCATCCAGGCCTTTGAGCCAACGCAGGAGCCGCCGATAGTCGAATGTATAAAGCTCCGCGCTGATGTGAATCCGGTTCTCGGGAAATCCCTGCGGAAGGATGCCGCCGAGGGTCTGCCGGGCCCTGGAGGCATCGCTGGCGTAGATGGTGCCGCCGAAACCACTGCTCCGTGCCAGTGCCCGGCCCAATGCCGCGAGCTGGCTTTCGCCCCGGTCGTTGAGGGGGCGTTCACGGTCACTGAGGTCTTCATCGGCCCAGCTGGATTTGGCATGGCGTACGAGAAACAGTTGCTTCATGGAATCTCGAGTCGGGGGAATTTGATAATAGCGTAGTGCCTGTGTGGCGTGATGTCGCAGAGTCTGCCGTCGATCTGTGACAAAGATTGGCTCATTGCCGTTAGCAGGCTATGATGGACATGGACCCGAAATACCTATTCATACCTATAAAAAACGGAAGCCAACACCATGAATTTACGCAAGTCTTTCTTTGCCGCGGTGGCTGTTGCGGCGTCGGCGTTCAGCGTGTCTGCGCTGGCGCAGGAAACGTACACCCTGAGCCTGGCTCAGACCTGGGGACCGAACTCACCGATTCTGGGGGAAACCACTGAACACTTTGCCAAGATGGCAGAGGAAATGTCCGATGGCCGGCTGCAAGTGCGGATAGACGCATCCAACAAGCACAAGGCACCTTTCGGCATTTTCGACCTGGTGCGCACCGGCCAGTACGACATGGGTCATACCGCCTCCTACTATTACAAGGGCACCATTCCCAACGCGATGTACTTCACCACCATTCCGTTCGGCCTGATCGCCCCGGAAATGTACGCCTGGTTCTACCATGGCGGTGGCATGGAGCTTATGCAGAAGGTCTACGAGCCGCACGGTCTGCTGTCCTTCCCGGGCGGTAATACCGGGAACCAGATGGGAGGTTGGTTCCGCAAGGAAATCAACTCCGTGGAAGATCTCCAGGGACTGAAGATGCGCACCCCGGGCTTTGCCGGCGAGGTTATGTCGGAACTGGGCGTGGCGGTTACCAACCTGCCGCCGGGAGAGCTGTATACCGCGCTTGAGCGCGGCACCATCGACGCCCTTGAGTGGGTGGGCCCGGCCCTCGACTTCCCCATGGGCTTCCACCAGATCGCCAAGTACTACTACTCCGGCTGGCAGGAGCCGGGTGCCGAGGTACAGTTCCTGATCAACAAGAAGACCTGGGACAAGCTGCCGGCCGATCTGCAGGAGGTGCTCCGGGTCGCCATGCGCACGGCCGCCTACGACATGTACATCCAGAGTGTGCATGAGAGCGGTGTCGCCTGGAACAAGATGAAGGAGAACTATCCGGATGTGACCCACAAGGTGTTCCCGCCGGAAGTTATCGATGCGCTGCGTCAAACCACCGACCGCCTGCTTCAGGAAGCAGCGGAAGAGGATCCGCTGGCCAAGGAAATCATCACTTCCCAGCGCGATTACCTCAAGCAGGTGCGTCCCTGGATCAACATCTCGGACAAGGCCTACCTGAACAGTGTTGCCGGCGAGTGATCGTCCGGCACGGTTAAGGTCCTGATAACAAGGGGCGTCGGGGGTTCGGATTACCCCGACGCCCCTTTTTGTTTGCTACGCTTTCTGAAAAAATAGCGGGCTCACTTTCCGGGCCGGGCCGATGAAAAAGACACTGCTTTCTCTGAGTAATCTCACCAAACAGTTTGACGGCAAAACCGTTCTGGATTCCCTGAACCTGGACATCTACGACGGGGAGTTCATTACCCTCCTTGGTCCGTCCGGGTGCGGTAAAACCACTCTGCTGCGCCTGATGGCGGGCTTCGAACATCCCGATGCCGGTGCGATTACCCTGTCCGGTGACGACCTGACCGGCACCCCGCCGGAGCACCGGCCCCTGAATACCGTGTTCCAGCATTACGCGCTGTTCCCGCATATGTCGGTGTTCGACAACGTCGCCTATGGCCTGAAGATGGAAAAGCGGCCGAAGGAAGAGATCCGAGAGCGCGTCGGGGAAGCCCTGGCGATGGTGCAGCTTCAGGATTACATGCGTCGCAAGCCCCATCAGCTGTCCGGAGGTCAGCAGCAGCGGGTGGCCATTGCCCGGGCCGTCGTAAAGCGTCCACGGCTGTTGCTGCTGGATGAGCCGCTCTCGGCCCTGGATTACAAGCTGCGACGCACCATGCAGGTGGAACTGAAGCGGCTGCAGCGGGAGCTGGGCATCACCTTCGTGTTTGTCACCCATGATCAGGAGGAAGCCCTGTCCATGTCCGACCGGGTGGTGGTGCTCAAGGACGGTGTGGTGCAGCAACTGGGCACGCCCCGGGAGGTGTACGAGCGCCCGGCCAACCTGTTTACCGCGCGCTTCGTTGGTGAAACCAACTTCTTCCCGGGCGAAGTGGAGTCCATCCACGACGGTTCCATCACCGTGGATGTATTCGGCCTGAAACGGACCCTCCGCCGCCCGGATTTTCCGGTACAGCAAGGGCAGCCACTGCACGTGCTGCTGCGCCCGGAAGACATCCGGGTGCTCGACCCCGCCGATGAGCAGGGGGTGGCGGGCAAGATCGTCGAGCGCAACTACAAGGGCAGCACCCTCGATTCGGTGATCCACCTGGAAGACGGCACCGAAGTACTGGCCAGTGAATTTTTCGATGAGGACGACCCCGCCTTCGATTACCGGTTGGGCGAACCGGTGAAGGTGAGCTGGGTCGATGGCTGGGAGTGGCTGCTCCCGGAGGAGGCGGATGAACCTGTCCATGAGGATGCGCTGACTGATGCCTAGCATTACCCGGCAGCCGTTCAGGACGGCGGTGCTGGTGCTGGTGTGGGGCTGGTTGCTGTTCCTGGTGCTGGCACCGAACCTGTTGGTGGTGGGTGCCAGTGTGATGACCCGGGATCCGGGTACCTTCATCTCATTACCCCTGAACCTGGATGCCTACCGGCAGCTGTTTGATGCGCTGTACCTGGAGGTTTTCCTGCACTCCCTGTACATGGCGGCGATGACCACCCTGGTCTGCCTGCTGATCGGCTATCCCTTTGCCTGGGCCCTGTCGAAACTGGGCAAACAGCGGCAGTTGTTGCTCATCTTTTTTCTCATCGTGCCGTTCTGGACTAACTCGCTGGTACGCACCTACGCCCTCAAGATGCTGCTGGCCACCAACGGCCTGATCAACAGTGCCCTGATGGGCCTGGGCTGGATCGATGAGCCTGTCCAGATGCTCTACACCGAGGGTGCGGTGATCATCGGCCTGGTCTATCTGCTGCTGCCGTTCATGATCCTGCCGCTGTATTCGGTGTTCGATGACCTGCGGCAGGAGTTGCTGCTGGCCTCCCATGACCTGGGCGCCGGGCGCTTCGCCACCTTCATTCACGTGATTGTGCCCCTGACCCTGCCGGGTGTTCTGGCCGGGGTGATGCTGGTGCTGTTGCCGGCCATGGGCCTGTTCTTTGTACCCGACATCCTGGGTGGCTCCCGCAACCTGCTGGTGGGTAACGTGATCAAGAACCAGTTTCTCGATGCCCGGAACTGGCCCTTTGGTGCCGCTGCCAGCATTGTCCTGACCATCACCATGGCCATCCTCATGCTGGCTCACCGTGTGAGTAAGCAGCGCATCGGTGAGGAGGGCACGGGATGACCCGGTGGTTACCGAAAGTCTATCTGGGGCTGGTCTACCTGCTGCTGTATGTGCCCATTGGCGTGCTGGTGGTGTTCTCCTTCAACGACTCCCGCAGCGGCTATACCTGGGGCGGTCTGAGCCTGCGCTGGTACGGGTCCCTGTTCAACAACAACGCCATGGTGGAGGCGATGTGGAATTCCCTGTGGCTGGCGCTTTCCGCCGCCACCGTCTCCACCATCATCGGGGCACTGACGGCGCTGGCGCTGCACCGCTACCGGTTCCGGGGCAAGAAGGTGCTCAACGGCATGCTGTTCGTGGTGATGATGTCGCCCGAGATTGTACTCGCCATCTCGCTGCTGGCGCTGTTCCTGCTGGTGGGCATCCAGCTTGGCTATGTCTCCCTGTTGCTGGCCCATGTCACTTTCTGCCTGCCGTTTGTGGTGATTACCGTCATGGCCCGGCTGAGTGGCTTTGACGAAAGCCTGCCCGAGGCGGCCCGGGACCTCGGTGCCTCCGATTTCACCATGACCCGGACGGTACTGATACCGGTCATCATGCCGGCATTACTGGCGGGCTGGCTGCTGGGGTTTACACTGTCACTGGACGATGTGGTGGTCAGTACCTTTGTCAGTGGTCCCAGTTATGAAATTCTGCCCCTGCGCATCTATTCGATGGTGCGGGTGGGGCTCAAGCCCGAGGTGAACGCCCTGGGCACGCTGTTGCTGGTGTTCTCACTGGTTATGCTGATGTTGTCGCAATGGATACTCACAAGGAGCAAACGATGAAGAAACTCGCACTGGCCGGCCTGCTGGCGGTGGGCCTGACTGGCTGCAGTTCCGAGGAACCAAAGGTTCTCAACCTGTATAACTGGTCCGAATACATGCCGCAGGAAGTGCTGACGCGCTTCGAGGAAGAGACCGGCATCCAGGTGGTCTACACCACCTACGACAGCAACGAAGCCATGTATGCCAAGCTGAAGTTGCTGGATGACAGCGCCGCCTACGACCTGGCGGTGCCCTCCACCTACTATGTCAGCAAGATGCGCCAGGAAGGTCTGCTGATGCCCATCGACCGCAGCAAGATCGAGGGTTTTGACAACCTCGACCCGGAACTGGTCAACCTGGACATCGATCCTGACAACAAATTCAGTATTCCCTACCTGTGGGGCACCACCGGCCTGGCGGTGGACACTGCCGATGTCGAAGGCGAACCGGTGACCGCCTGGGCCGATCTGTGGGACGAGCGTTTTGAAGGCCGGGTGATGCTCACCAACGACATGCGGGAAGTCTTCCATGTCGGCCTTCGGGTGCTGGGCTACTCCGGCAACAGCACCGATCCGGAGCAGATCGAAGCGGCCTATGAGAAGCTCACCGAGTTGATGCCGTCTGTACGCACCTTCAACTCCGATGCGCCCCGGGTGCCGTACCTGGAAGGCGAAACCGATGTCGGCATGATCTGGAACGGGGAAGCGGTCATGGCCGAAGAAACCATGCCCTCGCTTGAGTACGTGTATCCGGAAGAAGGCATCATCGCCTGGCTGGACAGCTTCGTGATTCCCAAGAACGCCAAGAACCCGGAAGCCGCCCACCAGTTCATCAGCTTCGTGCTGCAGCCGGAAATCTCCGCGCTGATCAGCGAGGAAATCGGTTATGCCACTCCGAACCTGGCTGGCCGCGAGATGTTGCCGGACGAGGTGGCCAACAACCGTGCCAGCTACCCGACGCCGGCGGACATGACCAACGCCGAGTTCCAGGTGGACATCGGCGACGAGGCGCTGCAGGTGTACGCCAAGTACTGGGAAATGCTCAAGTCCGGTCGGTGAGTTTCTGTCAGTGCTTGAGTAACCCATGAAACGGAGGCTTCGGCCTCCGTTTTTTGCCAATGGGGTTTCACAAAACTGACATACATGGTCTATACCTTCCTGATAACAACTGGTTAGCAAACTTGTTACCTACCCTTATCAGGAGAGACAAAGATCATGGGATCGCGCACCGCAAGGACATCCGCACTGCTTGGCTCCACCTTCCTCGCCGCTGTCACCTTTTCCGGCAGCCTGTCCGCTCAAGAATTGCGATTGATCACCTGGGGCGGCTATGCCCCGGATGATGTGGTGGCCCAGTTCGAGGAAGAGACCGGGATCGATGTGAAGGTCACCCTCTCCAACAACGAGGACATGATCTCGAAACTGCGGGCCACCGGTGGTGCCGGTTTTGACCTGGCCCAGCCCAGCCAGGACCGCATCGTCGGCGTGCAGCGCCAGTTCAACATCTACAAGCCCATCGATTTCAGCCGCATCAACACGGATCAGCTGCAACCGTCCATGGTCAAGGCGACGCAGGATTCCACCGGGCTCGACGGAAAGTACTACGGCGTGCCTTCGGTCTGGGGCACCAGCGGCCTGATCGTTCATAGCTCCGTGGCGGACACGGTCACCGACTACACCGATCTGTGCGACCCGGCGGTAGCCGGCAAAGTCAGTTACCGCCTCAAACGCCCCACACTGATCGGTTTCGCCTTTGCCATGGGTATGGATCCCTTTGCCGCCTACAATGACCGCGATGAATACGAGTCGATCCTGGCGAAAGTGGAAGACAAGCTGATTGACTGCAAGAGCAACGTGAAGACCTACTGGACCGGTGGCGACCAGCTGCTGGCATTGTTGCGCACCGGTGAGGTGACTGCGGCCATGGCCTGGGATGCTGGCGGCTGGAAACTGAATGCAGAGAACCCGGAGATCCGTTTCGTGGCCCCGGATTCCGGTGCCCTGGGCTGGATCGATACGTTTGCTATTCCCCGCCGCAGTGAAAACGAGGATGCCGCCTACCAGTGGATCAACTTCGTCATGCAGCCGGAAATTGCTGCCCGGATCACCAACGCGTCAGGCAACTTCACCGCCTCCAAAGGCGCGGACGAGTTCGTGCGGACGGAGCTGCGGGATGCCTACCGAGCCAGCTTCAGTGACCAGGCGATCAACAACATCAAGTGGTATCCGCCCGTGCCACCGGGCCTGGAAACCCTGGAAGGGCAGGTGCTCGATCGCGTCCAGGCAGCGAACTGATCTCCATGGGAGTAGAGTCCGACCTGTTCTGCTCGGGTCTGGTCCGCCGCTTTGGCAGCAATGCCGCGGTGGACCATGTCTCCCTAGACGTGCCTGCGGGCACGTTTTTCTCCATTCTGGGCCCCTCTGGCTGCGGCAAGACCACGCTGCTGCGGCTGCTGGCGGGGTTTGACCGCCCCGACGAAGGCGATATCCACATTCGCGGCGCCCGCATGAACGATGTGCCGCCCAACCGGCGCCCGGTCAACATGGTGTTCCAGCACTTGGCCCTGTTTCCGACCATGTCGGTGGGAGACAACATCGGTTACGGCCTCAAACGCCAGAAAGTGCCCTCTGCCGAGCGCCGTACCCGGATCGCCCGGGTGCTGGAACAGGTCGGCCTGCCCGGGATGGAGAACCGGAATCCCGGTGAACTCTCCGGCGGCCAGCGCCAGCGTGTAGCTCTGGCGCGATGCCTGGTGCTCGAGCCCACCCTGCTGTTGCTCGACGAGCCCCTGGGCGCTCTGGACCTGAAACTTCGGGAGCAGATGAAAATCGAACTCAAGCACCTGCAGAAGGCCTTCGGCACCACCTTCGTTTACATTACCCACGACCAGTCAGAAGCCATGGTCATGTCGGATCAGGTCGCCGTGATGAACGACGGCCGGTTCGAGCAGGTCGCACCGCCCGAGGAGCTGTACCGGGAGCCGGCAACGCCCTTTGTTGCCGGGTTTGTCGGGGACAACAACCGTCTCGCCGGGAAACTGGAATCGGTGCGGGACGGCTTGGCGGATCTCCGGCTGGATGATGGCAGCCTGGTGCGTGGCCGGCTCGGCCAGACTGCGCCAAACATCGGGGACCGGGCCGAGCTGTTCATCCGTCCGGAATCCCTGGTGCTGGGCGGAGACGCGCTCAAGTCCGAGTACTCGTCGCTCCGGGCTTCGGTAACGGCCACCCTGTTCGATGGCGCCAACAGTCGTCTGGAAGCCGACAGCGCTGGCCAGACCCTGTATGCCCGGCTGCCCCAGGACGGCTCGGCGCCCCGGTTGCGGGAAGGAGCCAGCCTCCAGTTGGCCTGGGATCCGATGCTGGCGCGGGTGTTTGCCCCGGGGGCAGCATGAACTCCGGTGCTGCCCGGCTGTCCCTGTGGCTGCTGCTCACACCCTTTTTGTTGTGGATCGTGCTGCTGGTGCTGGTACCACACCTGCAGATGCTGCGGGTTTCGTTCCAGGTACGGGAGAGTTGGGATACCCTGGCATGGGGGCTGGAGCAGTATCAGAATTTCTTCACCGAGTCCTATTACTGGCGCACCTTTGTCCGTACCGGGGTGATGTCGCTGTTCACCACCTTCCTGACGCTCCTGATTGCTTTCCCGATCGCCTGGTACATCGCCCGTCTGGCGCGGGGCAGGGCACGGGGGCTTCTGTTCCTGGCCTGCCTGATCCCGTTCTGGGCCAGTGAACTGGTGCGAACCTATGGCTGGATGATCCTGTTGCGGGAGAGCGGCCTGTTCAGCTCGTGGCTGCAGGCCCTGGGCTGGGCCGATGGACCGGTGGAGATGCTCTACAACGATGTGGCGGTGATTATCGGTCTGGTCTACAACGGCCTCTTGTTCATGGTGGTCCCTCTGGTCACCACCCTTGATGGTATGGACGAGAATCTGGTGGAGGCCGGCTACGACCTCGGCGGCAATCATGCGACTGTGCTGCGGGAAGTCGTCGTGCCCTGGGCGATGCCGGGCATCGTCTCGGGTTGCATCGTGGTCTTCATGCTGACGCTTGGCAGTTATCTCACGCCGATTCTCATGGGTGGCAAGGATTCTGCCTGGTTCACCCAGCAGATCTTTACCCAGTTCATTACCCGCTTCAATTGGGAGCAGGGCGCCGCCCTGGGCGTATTGTTGCTGGTGTTGTCATCGATCATCGTCTGGCTGGGGCTGCGATTGACCGGCCAGTCTCTGCGCAAGGTGATGGGGTGAGGGCATGATCCGGTCCGTTCCCCGATCCCGATGGTTTGATGGCCTGTACCTGGCCTATCTGGTGGCGTTTTTCATCTACTTGGCACTGCCGCTGACCGTAACCGCGGTGTTCGCGTTCAACGATGCGCCGTTCCCTTCACTGCCCTGGAAGGGCTTTACCCTGGACTGGTACCTGGCCGATGGCTCGGCGGGGCGGACCGGATTGTTCCACGACGACACCCTGTTGTCTGCACTCTGGACCAGTACCCGTATTGCGTTCTGGGTGACGCTGGTCAGCGTCGCTCTCGGCTGCGTCAACGCGGTACTGTTCGAACGGCTGGAGTTCCGGGGCAAAGAATTCCTGTATCTGTTGATGCTCCTGCCACTGGTGATCCCCGGTGTGATTCTCGGTGTCTCCATTCTGGTGTTTTATAGCGGTATGGCCAACGACCTGTCCCGGACCTGGGGTATCGAGCTGGATGTGTTCCGGCCGGGTATGACGCTGGTAGTGATGGGGCAGGTGACCTTCATCGCCACCCTGGCCACCCTGGTGATTGCCGCCCGGTTGCGCAAGTTCGACCCGCAGCTGGAGGAAGCCGCCCTGAATCTCGGAGCGACGCCACTGGTAGCCTGGTTTACGGTGACCTTGCCCTGGCTGATGCCCTCCATCCTCGGGGCTGCCGCCATGGCGTTCCTGATGTCTTTCGAGAACTTCAATACCACGGTCATGCTGACCGGCAGTGATACGCCGTTGACCGTGGCCCTGTTCAACCGTTTGCGGGAAGGCTCAACGCCCGTGCTCAATGCGGTGGCGCTGTTGCTGATGGTGGGTTCTGCAATTCTGGCAGTTTTGGCGATGGGGAGATCCCGGGGTAAGCCCTGAAGCTGTTACCCCGGGATGTGGTCGCTCAGACCACAAGCACCGGGCACTTGGCGTGGGACGCCACCCGGTGGGACACACTACCCAGGAACATGCCGTCCTTGTCGCTGTTGGTGCCCTTGGTGCCGACCACAATCAGGTCGGCTTCCTTGTCCTGGGCGAACTTGATGATCACCCGGGATGGACGTCCGGCCTTCACGAAGCCGCGAACCTTGGTGGCACCGTGTTCCTTGGCCAGCTCCTTGGCATGATTGACCACTCCCTTGGCGTACTCTGAGAGCACCTTGTCCGGGATGTCCATATCGGCCGGGCGGCCGATGGAAAGCGATGCCTCGAACAGGCTGTGGTGCTTGTACACGCAAAGTATGTAGATCTCGGCCTCGGGAATGAGTTTCTGGAGATCGATGGCCTTGTCCAGCGCCTTCAGCGAGGTCTTGGAACCGTCCACCGCGACCAGGATTCTTTTGAACATGAGTGTCTCCTTAAGGACCCTTGAGTCTCTCCATTAATCCCTGAATGCCACGTCCCGCAGGAACAGGGCGATGTCCGGGAAGGCGATAATCAGGCCTGCGGCCGCCACCAGCATGAAGATGAAAGGCGGTGTGCCGCGGATGACTTCAAGATAGGGCCGCTTGAAGATCGCGATGGCCGTGAAAATGTCGCAACCGAACGGCGGTGTGGCGGAGCCGATGGCTACCTGCAGGGTGATCAGTACACCCACCAGCACCGGGTCCAGCCCGGTGGACTCGATAGCCGGGGCAAAGATTGGTGTCAGCACCAGGATCACCACGATCGGGTCCACAAACATACAGGCAATGAAGAAGGCTATACAGATCGCAATCAGCACGCCCACCGGGCCGGCTTCATTCACGCCAACGGCCTCGAGTATGCTCTGCGGAATCTGGGCAAACGAGATGATCCAGGAGAAGCCGTTACCCACGGCCACCAGGATGAACACCACCGCGGTGATCAGGCCGGTGGACTTGGCGATGCGCCAGACATCGGCCATCTTCAGGGACCGGAATACCACGAACTCCAGCAGGAAGGCGTAGAGCACACACACCGCTGCCGCCTCTGTGGGGCTGAAGATGCCGCCGTAGATACCGCCAACAATGATGACCGGGAAGAACAGGGGCCAGAGTGCGTCTCGAACCGATACAGCTCGCTGTGCCCAGGTGGCCCTTTCTTCGGTGGGCACATCGTTCTTGTAGGCGTAGATCAGGCAGTAGATCGAGAACATGAACAGGATCAGGATGCCCGGGCCGATGCCGGCAATGAACAGCTCGGCGATGGAGGTCTCGGAGATGACCCCGTAGATGATCATGCCGATACTGGGCGGGATCAGGAACGCAATATCACTGGCGTTGATGATCAGTGCCAGGGTGAACGGGTCCGAGTAACCGGCCTTCAGCATCTTCGGGCGCAGCGGGGAACCCACCGCCACCACGGTCGCCTGGGTTGAACCCGAGACTGCGCCGAAGAGCGTGCAGGAGGTGGCGGTACTGATCGCCAGGCCGCCCTTCACATGGCCGATAAACGCCATGACCATGTTGATCAGTCGATCCGCAGACTGGCCGCGGGTCATAATATCTGCGGCGAGAATGAACATCGGTACCGCAATCAGCGACGCCGGCCGGATGCCACCCATCATCTGCTGGATGAATGTGCCCATCTGGCCGAAGCCGTCAAACATCATTACGAAGCCGACTACCGCGCCGGTAATCAGCGGAACCATCATCGGGAAGCCCAGCAGCAATAACCCGATCATGATCACCATCATTATAGTTGCCATGATTTCTTATCCTTACCTGAGTTCAGCTGCGGGGGTCATACTTCCGATTCGGTATCGGCGTAACCATCAACGACGCCAGTGGAGAGATAGACATCCTTGCTGGTGAAGTTTTTGATGGCGGTCAGGAAATACTGGATGCCGGTGATGGCGAAGCCAACCGGGGCCCAGATGTAGATCCACCAGATCTCGAAGCCCAGCGCAGGCAGGATCCGGCCACGGTCGTAAAGCGTCTCGATATAACCGTAGGAGTGGTAGCAGAGGAAAAACATCACCACGGAGGTGAACAGGGCGATGATGATCATCAGCACCTTGCGTCCCTTGGTGGGGATCGCGTCGTAGACGGCAGACATGCGGATGTGGCGACCATGTCGGGCCGCGTAACCGATGCCGGCAAAGGTGATCAGGATGATAAGAATGCGGTTGATTTCTCCGGAGAAGAACAGGCCTTCGCCGAAGACATAACGGGCGATTACGTTCACACAGGTATTGATCGCCATGAGGATGACGCCCAGTGCCAGCATGACGGCTTCTATCTTGCTGATCCAGACGTCAATGGTTCCCAGAAACCCGGGCAGGCCGGACTCGTAGGAGCCGGTATCGTCTTCTATATCCGGGGAATTCTCGGACATGGGGTGTGCTCCAGAACATGTCGCGCCCGGCGGGAAGGAGCCCCCGGCGGGGCGGGGTTAAGCTGTATCACTGCCGGCGGGTGCCGGCAGTGACCGTTGCTTCAAGTTCAGTCGTTCTGAACTTCTTTCAGGTCTTCCTTGAACTGGTTCAGCAGCTCTTTGCCGCTCTCGCCAGTCATTTCGATGAACTTATCTTCCACCTGCGGCGCACGGGCCTTGAAGGCTTCGATCTGCTCATCGTTCAGGCGGGTGACAGTGACTTCGTCGGAGGCCTTCTGAATCTTGGCCAGGGCTTCTTCCGCCAGACCGTCGATGTGAACGATGATCTCTTCAAAGGCGTAGTCGGCTGCGTCCTGGACCAGCTTCTTGTCCTCGTCGGACAGGCCTTCGTAGAAGTCCTGGTTCGCCATCATGGCGGTGGTGAACCAGCCGTGCTTGGTAAAGACCAGGTTCGGGGATACTTCGTACAGACCGCCGGATTCAATCCAGAAGATCGGGTTTTCCTGACCCTGGATCATGTTGGTCTGCAGGGCGCCGTACACCTCACCCCAGGGCAGCGGAGTCGGTGTTGCACCGAAGGCCGCATAGGTCTCGGACAGAAGCGGGTTGGTCATGACCCGGATCTTCTTGTTGTTGAAGTCCTCGGGCTTGGTGACCGGTTCGTCGACCGTGACCACCATTTCCCCTTCCGGATACATTTTCAGCAGTTCAAGCCCTTTCTCGGCATACAGCTCGGGGAAATCCTTGTTGATCGCTTTACTCTCACGGAAGAACTCGATCACCGTATCCATGTCGGTCGGCATCAGGTAGGGAATGAAGAAGATCTGGGCTTCCGGAATCAGGGCGCCGGTAAAGCCCGGAGACTGGTTCACAAAGTTCAGGATGCCGGCCTGGGTCTGCTCCATGATGTCGTCGGACTCACCCAGCTCGCCGAAGCGGTAAACCTGCAGGGTGTGATCGGAATTCTCTTCAATGTATTCCTTGAACTTGTATGCGAATACGTCCTGAACGTCGCCTTCGTATTCTTCATGGGCATAGCGCCAGTTGGCGGCGTTTACGGCATTTGCCGCGGTCAGGCCGGCGAATGCCAGCGCTGAAATGCCAGCCAGTTTCCTGAATTTACTCATGCTGCTCATCGGGTTGTCTCCGCTCGTTTTTTTACGTTAATCCATTGTTACGTTTATAAAGACTGGCAAAACAAAGTGGTTTTCGCAAGAAAATGGCGGAAATAAGCCAA
>JABURI010000275.1 GCA_014762755.1 Marinobacter sp. | reverse complement strand
CGTTCTTTTTAAGTGAACGGTTTGATATTTATAAACCATTTTTATCGATGCTGCACTCCCTGCAAACTATCTGCACGCGATGAAGGGAGTTAATCATGATGCAGAGCCTCAGTTTCTTATCCACTCCGGTAATGATCGGATGGTTGTTGCTACCAATCAGTTTCTTTGCTGTAGCAGTGTTCAGTAACTGGACAAGAAACCCCCTGAAAATCCGTCATTGCTGGCGAATCTCCGAAGGCCTGCTGCTGGCAACTCTGGGAACTACGGGCATCGTGGGCGTCATGTTGCTCCTGGATGCCTGGCTTGTTGACACCGGATTGCCGGAGATGGGGGCCCGTCTTGGCCTGTACCCCGATGCGCTGGCTGTCTGGATGGGGCTGATGGTGGCGTTCATCGGGTGGGTCATTCTCCGATACGCACGGGACTACCTGGCCGGCGACCCGGCACGGGAGACCTTTTTGCCCTGGTTCCTGACCACGCTTGCCTGTGTACTCCTGCTCGTATTCACCGACCACATGCTGGTTCTGGCGGGCGCCTGGGTCGGTGTCAGCCTCGCACTGCATCAACTGTTGACCTTGTACGGTGACCGACCAGAGGCGCGCCTGGCCGCTGCCCAGAAATTCATTGCCAGCAGGCTCGGGGATATCTGCGTCATCGCCAGTGTCCTGCTACTGTGGAGCCACTACGGCACTTTCCGGCTGCCCGAGATGATGGCCGCAGAGGCGGTTACAGGCCAGTCCTCTGCAACACTGACCTATGCCTCATTGCTCCTGGCCGTTGCCGCCATTCTCAAGTGTGCCCAGATTCCGTTCCACGGCTGGTTGCTGCGGGTCATGGAAGCTCCGACTCCGGTTTCTGCCCTGTTGCACGCCGGCGTTATCAACCTGGGTGGTTTCCTGTGGCTGCGATTGTTCCCGGTGTTCGAGGGATTCACCGCCGGCCATGCGCTGTTGCTGGTGGTGGGTGGAGTCACTGCCCTGATTGCGGTGCTCACCATGATGACCCAGACGTCCGTCAAGCACGCTCTGGCCTGGTCCACTATTTCCCAGATGGGCTTCATGCTGTTTGAAATTGCGCTCGGAGCCTATGTACTGGCGCTGCTGCACCTGCTTGCCCATTCCCTGTACAAGGCGCATTCCTTCCTCGCATCGGGCCGCACGGTCAAGGTGTCCGCCATCTCGTTCCATTCGGCTGCAATGTCGGGGGTCAACATCACCCTGGCCGTAACAGGTGCGGCAGCGGCAACCCTGGTCCTCTGGCTCTGGCCTGATCTGGTGGAAGGCAAATCGGTACTCGCCGGCTTGCTGGTCGTTGCGGTTGCCAGCGTCATCCTCGGGATCCCCGGGGGCGCAAGCAACAGAACCCGGGTACTGGTCATGACGATGGCGCTGATGCTGGTGCCACTCTATGGTGCGTTGCATGCCGTACTCGGCGGCGCCTTTGGCGCACATGAGGCGATGGTTCCGCCACTGGAGGCTTCTCTGGTGGCCTGGGCAATCCTGATTGCGCTGGCCATGCTCTCTGCTCTGATCCTGCTTGCCGGCCGCGCCCGGGCGGTCCGGGTTCTCCAGGCGCGATTCAGTCAGGGGTTACGACTGGAACAGCCTTTTGAACAGATCACGCGCAAACTTGCCAGCGATGCGCTGACTGCGCCTCACAAACCCCGCGACCACCTGTCCGGTTATCCCGCCACTGCAGGAGAAAGATCATGACCGCAAAACTTGCTGTCTCACTGGCTGCCCCTCAACAAGAGGTAACAGCTTCGCTGTCGGCAATCTGCGAGACCATTGCGCCGATCTGGCCGCTTGACCGCTGGATAGCGGTGAATCCGTGGTGGGGCTTGAGAAACATGCCGATCATCGGTGCGGCCCGGAAACTGCAGCACAACGCCGGAATCGCTATGTTGATGCCCAAGGAGTTCTACCTGAGCGCCCTGCAGAGCGGCAGGATCCTTGACGAGGATCTCCGAGAGGCGATCTCCGAGCGGGAACTGGAGATCTCCACCGACGACGTCATTGATGCCCTTAAGGGTAATCCCGGCGGTTCCAGACAGGTGTTCTCCGCACTGGAGCATTTTCCCGTGCCGGATTCCCGGCCTTCCGTGGCCGCGGAGGTCAGGGAGCAGGTCGGCCGTGTCTGCGCACGTTACTTTGACCAGAGACAGTCACGGTGGCGGGCCGAAGATGTTTCCGGAAGCCTGTTCGCCTTCTGGCTGGATCAGACACGAATTGACCCGTGGCCAGGTAAAGGTTCAGACATGGGGCTGACCCGGGATGATCTCTCGGGTGTTCCATCGGACTGGCATCAGGCGGCCAGTCGATTTATCGGAGACCTGCCGTACAGCCAGAGTGAACTTGAAGCCCTTGGCCACAGCCTGCTGTGCAGTCTCCCGGGCTGGGCCTCCTGGTGTCGGGGTGTTGACTGGCGTGCCGGACTGGAGGGGCGCAGCTCCCATGTTTGCGCAGAACTCCTGACCATTCTTCTGGCCTGGGAGTGGCTCGCCGTCGACCGTCTGCCGGTAGAACGAAAAGCTGCATGGCAGCGCAGCCGGTCGAACCGGCTGGACACCGAACCCCAATCCCGGGATTCGAATCTGGCAGAGATGAGCCCCTGGCTTCTCCAGCGGGCCTTTGAACTGGCATGGGCCCGATCCCTGGAGCAGAAGCTCATGAAAGCGGTGGCCTTTCCGGAAAAGGACAGGGCGTCACCGCCGGCGATCCAGGCCGCGTTTTGCATCGATGTTCGCTCCGAAGTGTTTCGCCGACATCTGGAGGAAGGAAAGCCGGGAATCCAGACCATCGGCTTTGCCGGTTTCTTCGGCATTCCGGTTACTCATCAGCAGCCCGGGCCCAGAGAGGATGAGCCCAGGCTCCCGGGTTTGCTGGCCCCCAGTTACCGGTTCAATGAATCCACCGGAAACCTGAACTGCGACCTGGCGCTTAACCGTCGCCTGGACCAGCGGGAGATGACACGGGAATCGGTACGCAAGGGCAAGTATTCCAGTCTTTCCACCTTCACCCTGGTGGAGACGACTGGTCTTGCCTGGGCGTGGAAGCTGATCAGAGACAGCCTTAACCGGAATTCCATCCCGGCAACCGCCGATGAGGGGCTCGGGGAAGGGCGCCTGTGTCACGTGCATGGCGGAGATCCGGTACGGGACGAGGAACGGGTGGCAATCGCCGAGAACCTGCTGCGGGGGATGTCCCTCACCAACAATTTTGGCAGTCTCCTGTTACTGGTCGGGCACGGAACCCACACCGATAACAACCCCAACGAGGCGGGACTTGCCTGCGGGGCCTGTGGGGGCAAGAACGGTGGTATCAATGCAAGGATCGCCGCCGAGATCCTCAACGACCGGATTGTGCGCGAGGGACTGGCAGAACGTGGTATCCGGATTCCGGATTACTGCTGGGCGTTGGCGGCGGAGCACTGCACCGTCACAGACCGGGTGACGATCATCGGCCGCGATCAGGTGCCGGACTCCCACCTGATCCGGCTCGAGGTGCTGGAAAAGGCCCTGGCAGAGGCCGGTCGGGAAACCCGTCGGGAAAGGGCCGCCGCACTGGGTCTCAATGGCAGCCGGGATTCGGAACTCGCAGAGGCCATGGAGAAACGGACCAATAATTGGGCTGAGATCCGGCCGGAATGGGGGCTGGCCAACAATGCCGCAATCATTTTCGCAAAACGCCACCGTACCCGCGGTGCCGATCTCGGCGGCCGGTGTTTCCTTCACGATTACGACCCCGCCCTGGACGAAGATGGCAAGATCCTGGAGGCGCTGATGACTGCGCCAATGGTGGTCGCCAACTGGATCAACCTGCAGTATTTTGCCTCCGTCACGGCGCCCACTGTCTATGGCGCCGGCAACAAGCTGCTGCATTCCGTGGTCGGAGGCAATCTCGGAGTCATCGAAGGAAACGGCACGGATCTGCGGATCGGCTTGCCAATCCAGTCAGTGCACGATGGCAAGCTGTGGCGCCACGAACCCATGCGCCTGGCAGTGGTGATCGACGCCCCGGAATCCCGCATCCGGACGGTGCTGGAAAACCACCAGGACGTCGCCGCGCTGTTGAAGAACCAATGGCTGTGGCTGTATCGGCTGGAGCAAAGCGGCGAACTGATTCGGTTGTCAGATACCTGACCCCGCTGTTTCAAGAAACTCCGGGGGCTCCCAGTAGACCGTTTGTGGCTTGCGGGAGTCCTCGGTAAACAGATGCCCGACATCTGGAATGACGTACCAGCGATCTCCACGGGCAGGCCTGTGTCGGGCGAACTCACCGTGACTCATACCAACCTCCCAGAGGTCATTGGATTCCCAACCCTCCGGGCGAAGCTCCACACGGACTCCGGAGCCAATAAGACTGACAGCTTCAATCCTAAAGGGCAGGTCAGCACCGGAAACGGGTTTGGCCACAAGACGGACTTCGTGAGGGCGCAAGTACAGTTGGGCATCGCCTGTCGTTTGTATTCGGGGCAGCCGAACCGATGCTGGACCCTGTTTCAGAACACCGGCCTGCACTGACCCGGAAAGGACATTGACATGGCCCAGAAAATCGAACACAAACCTGCTTTCAGGACGGGCGTACAGATCTGTGGGTTCATCCACTTGCTCAATCCGACCCTGGCTCATGACCACCACCTGATCCGAGAGCTCGAGAGCCTCCTCCTGATCGTGGGTGACGAAGATGCTGGTGAAATGAAACTCGTCATGCAGGGCCCTGAGCCAGCGACGAAGGTCCTTGCGGACCTTGGCATCCAGGGCGCCAAAAGGTTCGTCTAGCAGAAGAATCTTCGGCTTTGTCGCCAGCGCCCGCGCCAGGGCAACACGCTGCTTCTGGCCCCCGGAAAGTTGGGAAGGAAAACGGTCTGCCAACTGGGGCAACTGGATCATGTCCAGCAATTCCGCCACCCGGGCGCGGATCTCGGCTTTCGACGGGCGCTCCGATCGGGGCAGGGATTCGAGACCGAAAGCAATGTTCTGACCGACGGTCAGGTGGCGGAACAGGGCGTAGTGTTGGAAGACAAAGCCAATATCCCGGTCACGCACATGCAACCCGCTGACATCCGAGCCATCAAAAAGGATGCGCCCGCGCTCGGCGGACTCCAGGCCGGCGATGATCCTGAGGAGCGTAGTCTTGCCGGAACCGGAAGGGCCAAGCAGGGCCGTCAGTTTGCCTTCGGGGAACTCCAGGGAAATATCCCTCAAGGCCTGGAAGTTGCCGAAATATTTACTGATGCCGTCGACGACAATACTCATCGGGATGACTCCTCGTCCACCGTGGTAGAGACAGTTCGGGATTGGCGCCATTCAACAAAACCTTTGACGGCCAGGGTCAGGATGGCGATCCCGGCCAGCAGCGAGGCGCTGGCGAACGCGCCCACTACGTTGTAGTCCTGATACAGCAGTTCAACGTGCAGGGGCAGGGTGTTGGTCTGGCCGCGAATATTGCCGGATACCACCGAGACCGCCCCGAACTCACCGACCGCACGGGCGTTGGTGAGTACCACCCCGTAGATCAGTGCCCACTTGATGTTGGGTAATGTGATCTTGCGAAACATGCGCCAGCCCGAGGCGCCGAGAACCACGCCGGCTTCCTCTTCTTCACTGCCCTGCTGCTGCATCAGGGGAATCAGCTCCCTGGCAACGAAGGGGCAGGTCACGAACACGGTAACCATCACGATACCGGGCCACGAAAACATCAGCTGTACATCGTAATTTGCCAGCCAGCTACCCACCCAACCGTTTCGGCCATAGAGCAGGAGATACAGCAGGCCGGCCACAACCGGCGATACCGCAAAGGGAATGTCGATCAGCGTGATTAAAAGTTTTCGCCCGGGAAAGCGGAAACGGGTCACCGCCCAGGCCAGGGCAGTACCAAACACGAGATTCAGGGGCACGGTCAGTGCCGCAACGAAGAGCGTCAGACCGATGGCGTGGAGCGTGTACTGATCGGTCAGGTTGGCCGCAAAGGTGCTCCATCCCGAACCCAGCGCCTGGGCAAAGATCAGGATCAGCGGAATGACCAGCAGGACCGTGGTAATGAACAACGCCAGACCAATCAGGGTCCGGCGCAACCAGGGTGCATCGGCGACGCGGTGACGGGTTCCGGAAGCCATATCAGGACCGTCCCTCGAGGCGCTTCAGGTAACGCCCCTGCCAGATGTTGATGACAAAGAGCAGCAGTAGCGACACTGCCAGTACCACCGATGCAATGGCGCTCGCGGCCGCGTAATCGTATTCCTGGAGGCGGACAAAGATCATCAGGCTCGTGACTTCGCTGACATACGGTGTGTTGCCGGCAATAAAAATGATCGCACCGAACTCACCGAGGCTGCGGGTGAACGAAAGTGCCACACCGGTAACCATCGCCGGCCACAACGCCGGGAACAAAACCTTTCTGAACACCCGACCATCGCTGGCGCCCAGGCTCATGGCCGCCTCTTCGTCCTCGGGCGCGATTTCTTCCAACACCGGCTGAACGGTTCGCACGACGAAAGGGATACTGGTAAAGGCCATCGCCACGACGATGCCGATGGGGGTAAAGGCGACCTCGATTCCTGCCTTGGCCAACAACTGCCCATACCAGCCGGTTTCCGCGAACAGAGTTGCGAGGGTAATACCCGCGACAGCGGTTGGCAGCGCGAAGGGGAGATCGACAACCGCATCAATGACGCGCTTGCCGATGAACTCGTAGCGAACCAGCACCCACGCCAGCAACAACCCGAAGGCACCGTTGAACAGTGAGGCCGCTGCGGCAGTCCAGAGGGTGACCTTGTAGGATTCGACAACCCGGGGATCGGTGATCACGAACCAGAACTGATCCCAGGTCATGCCGGAGGTTTCTACAATCAGGCCGGTCAGTGGCAGCAGGAGAATCAGGCTGATAAAAAACAGCGAAATGCCGAGGCTCAGACCGAACCCCGGCAAAACGCGTTTGCTACGACCAATGGGGCGCCGGCTTTGACCGGCGCCCGGTGTTGCTTGTTTGATCACGTGCGAGCCTTATCGACGACGCTGCAGCTGGTCTAGTTTGCCACCACTGGCAAAGTGGGTTTGCATCGCGGCTTCCCACCCACCGGCAATTTCCTCCACCGTCACCAGCTTTACTTCCGGGAACCGGTCAGCCGTCTCGGCCTTCACGGTTTCGTTGTGAACCCGGTAGTTGAAGCCTGCCAGCAGTCGCTGGGCTTCCTCGGAATAGAGATGTTCCAGATAGGTCTTGGCCAGCTCCTCGGTACCATTCTGTTTGACGTATTCGTCAATCCAGGTGACCGGGAACTCCGCCAGGAAGCTGACCTTGGGTGTAACCACTTCGTATTCGCCGTTCTCGAAGCGATCGGCCAGGTTCAATACTTCGGATTCGAAGGTCAGCAGGACATCACCGATGCCACGCTCGACAAAGGTGGTGGTGGCGCCGCGACCGCCGCTGTCAAACACTTTGACGTGACGCAGCAGGTCGGCCATGAAGGTATCGATCGCCTCCTGATCGTCACCGAAACGGTCCTTGGCGTAACCCAGGGCCGCAAGATAGGTGTAACGCCCGTTCCCGGAGGTCTTCGGGTTGGGCATGATCAATTCGATGTCATCCCCGATCAGGTCTTCCCAGTTGTCCACGTTCTTCGGGTTACCTTTGCGGACCAGGAATGCCATGGTGGAGTAATAGGGCGAACTGTTGTTGGGCAGGCGTTCCGCCCAGTTTTCGGGAATAAGATTACCCCGCTCGTGCAGGATGTTGATGTCGGTTACCTGGTTGAAGGTGGCAACATCTGCCTTCAAGCCCTGGATGATAGCCTGGGCCTGCTTAGATGAACCGGCATGAGATTGGTCAATAGCGACGGTTTCGCCGTTTTTTTCTTGCCAATACTCCTGGAACTGCTCGTTGTAGGCCGCAAACAGTTCGCGAGCGATATCGTAGGAGGTGTTCAGAAGCTCGCGGTCTGCAGCCCATACGGGCTGTGCGGCCGCGAGTGCAGCCAGTGCGATGCCACGGAAAAGGGTTTTCATGAGCGAGCCTTCCTCTGATGAGTGAATAAGCCCGCAATCTAGCAAAATTCCCTAAGAACTAAAAAGTTTAATGGGCGATTAATGTAGAACCGAAAGTAATATATTGCCCGAGTAAAATCGGCTGGGAACGGAGAGGGGGCAGAATGGGGTCAGATGAAAGCCTTCATCTGACCCATTTTTCAATCAACCAGCTCAATACCGAAGCAACGCCGAACCCCAGGTAAACCCGCCCCCAAAGGCCTCCAGCAACACCACCTCATTCCGCTTGATCCGTCCGTCACGAACGGCCACATCCAGCGCCAGCGGGATGGAGGCGGCGGAGGTATTGCCATGCTGGTCCACCGTCACCACGACTTGATCCATCGGCAGTTTCAATTTCTTGGCGGTAGCGGAAATGATTCGCAAATTGGCCTGATGGGGCACCAGCCAATCCACGTCGCTCTTTTCCATGTTATTGGCTTCGAGGGTCTCATCGACGATCTTGCCCAGGGTATTCACCGCCACCTTGAATACCTCGTTGCCTTTCATCTCCACGAAGGCAAGGCCCGCTTTCACCCGCTCAAAGTCGTTGGCAATACCGCAGGGAACATGCAGCAGCTCTTCGTATTGGCCGTCCGCATGGATATGGGTCGAGAGAATGCCGGTTTCCTCATTGGCTTCGAGGATCACTGCACCGGCGCCGTCACCGAACAGCACACAGGTACCGCGATCTTCCCAGTTAAGAATCCGGGAGAACACTTCTGCACCGATGACCAGCGCTTTTTTGCTGCTGCCGGTCTTGATGAACTTGTCGGCCACTGACAAGGCATAGACAAAGCCGCTGCAAACCGCCTGAATATCAAAAGCCGGACAACCATGAATCCCCAGGCGAGCCTGAAGGATACAGGCGCAGCTGGGGAAGATCTTGTCCGGCGTAGAGGTGGCAAACACGATGAGATCAATATCTTCAGCCTTGATGCCTGCTGCTTCAATCGCCCGCAGTGAGGCCTGCTCGGCAAGATCGACTGTGGTCTCTCCGTCGGCAGCGATGTGGCGCTGCTCGATACCGGTACGTTCCCGAATCCACTGGTCGGAGGTATCCACCAGAGACTCCATGTCCTTATTGGTCAGGATCTTCTCCGGAAGATAGGAGCCGGTGCCAACGATTCGGGCGTAGGTCATGCTTGTTATTCCTCAGGTGTACGGTGTTTCTGTCTGGTATTGGTTGCGATAGTGCCATCCTATACTCTGGGGAGCGTGGCGGTTATTAGCGATTTGTCAAAGACCCCACAGGAATGTTCCAGTTCTACTATGATGAGGGAGGAGCCTGGCGCTCCCCAAACTCAGTCAACTGGAGGCGAATCACCATGGGCATTACCAGCCACGAACTCCACAAGGAATTTCCCCAATACAAGGACCGGATCGAGGAACTCAGAGCCAACGACACGAAATTCAGCGAGAAACTCACCCGTTACTCGGAGTTGGACCAGGAAATCGAAGGGCTGGAGAGAAGAGATGGACCCATCAGTGATGACAAAATGCACCGGTTGAAGGCCTGGCGAGCTCAACTCAAGGATGAGCTCTACCAGACATTAACAAATGGTAAGTAAGTTCTTCTTACCCCAATCCTCAGGCAGAACGGGTCGCGCCAGCCGTCGATAGCTGGCGCCGGGCCATGAAGAAAATCATGAGCCCTGCCACTGCGGTGGTTGCACCAACATACCCCGTGGATTCCCATCCAAAACCCGCTGTAATGGCCAGACCGCCCAACCAGGGTCCCAATGCATTGGCCACATTGAAGGCAGCGTGGTGGGAGGCCGCGGCCAGGGTCTGGGCGCCACGGGCCACATCCATCAGGTGTGTCTGCAGGGCAGGGCCAAGCCCGACCATCAGCGCCACCAGGAAACACATTCCCATCATCAACCACAGGTTGTCGGTGGTGAGCGGAAAGAGCAGGAGCGTTCCGGTGGCCCACAGCAACAACCAGCCGACGCCCCTGAACTGAAGGCGGTCAAAGAGCCAGCCTCCCAGGATGTTGCCGGTGAATCCACCCAGCCCGAAAATGAAAAGAACTGCCGGTATCCACCCATCCGACACTTCAGTAACCTCCAGAAGAGTTGGCGCCAGGTAGCTGAATACACAGAACATTCCTGAGAACCCGATCGCACCGATGGCAAGCGGATACCAGATCTCGGCACGACCAAAGGCTCTAACCTCATGGAGCGGGCTGTTGCGCTGCTCGTTATGGTCAACCGGGAGAATGCTGTACACCGACAGGCCCGTGATCAGAGCCACAAATCCCACGAAGGCAAAAGCATAGCGCCACTCGACATTCTGCCCCATCAGCGTTGCCAGGGGATTGCCGATCAGCAGAGCCAGAGTCAGGCCAATCATGACCCGGCTGACCGCCTTGGCCCGCTGATTGACAGGTACCAGGGAGGCCGCGACCAGTGCGGCCACGCCAAAGTAGGCGCCGTGG
Source organism: Marinobacter sp. (assembly GCA_014762755.1). Classification (GTDB taxonomy): domain Bacteria; phylum Pseudomonadota; class Gammaproteobacteria; order Pseudomonadales; family Oleiphilaceae; genus Marinobacter. The sequence goes on along the minus strand of JABURI010000275.1, from coordinate 3,801 downwards.
GGCAGGCCCGCGATAAACCGGGATATCAGAAGTGTGCTGTATTCACCTGCGACAGCGCTGGCCAGGTTGCCCAAGGCATAGAACCCCATCAAGGCAATCAACAGGTGCCTCCGGAAAAAGCGCGCGCCAATAATGGCGAGTAATGGGGCGCCCACCACAACCCCCATGGCGTAGGCACTGATCAGGTGCCCCACCTGGGGTTCACTCACCCCCAGATCGCTGGCCACGTTCGGCATCAGCCCCATGAGGGCGAACTCACCGGTACCAATGGCGAATCCGCCCAGGGCGAGGGCAATCTGGATCAGGATTGCCTGTGTTGGGGTGACGGAGTCCGCTGAATTCCTGGCTGGCATGGGTTTCCTTTGAAAAGTTGACGGGAAATCGCACATTGTCAGGGAGTTTGCCCCTGACTTTTATAGGCAATTCCGCGAACTGGAGATCTCCTCTCAGGGCTTTTTGTCAGAAAATGCCCGGTTTGAGAAAACTTCCGACAATATCGCCTGCTCGACGTGGCTCCGCTGTCCGGACTTCACAGGGAGCCTCACGATGAGATGGATTTCCCCGGCCGCCGGGACCTGGATACTGACCTTCGGATCCACTGACGGCACCTCCAGCCCCAGCGAAATGCCAACCTTGCTCATATATTTCCGGACAGTCTCCAGGTAGGGCTCGCATTGGCGCCTGGCCGATTCGAGAAGCGCTTGTTGGGCTGCCGGCCAGTCGTCCTCCCGCTTGAAGGGCACGGTGAAAGCGTGGAAATCCCAGTTGTCTGTGAAACTCTCGTTGATGACAGGTTCTGACACGAACAGGGCATTAGGTATCACGATCATGCGGCCGGTACGCTGATGGCCTGTCTTGCCGGGCCCGACCTCCATGATGGTCGTTGCGAGCAGCGTCTGATCAATCACATCGCCACGGAAATCCTTGACCTGGATACGATCCCCCAGATTGAACGACCTGGCGCCGCCTTTGAGAATCGAGCCGGACATGCACAGAATCAGCTCCTTGGTGGCGATGACAACCGCGGCGGCGATCGCGACGATGGAGAGGGCGAGGGCGCGGATTTGCTCGCCCCAGATCAACGCAAGGCCCAATATGCCGAGCAGCAGGAAACCGTTGCGGGAGTTAACCAGCAATCGGCCGCGCAGTTCGGAGGAGCTCACGTTCTTTCTTATGAAACGGGCGGTGAGGGTTCGCAGGATAATGATGGCGATGACCAACAGCGCGGTGCTGACCAGCAGGCGAAACATGGAACCCGGTACTGAGAAATTTTCGGGTAGCCAGCTTAGACTTTCCAACATATTCGAGGTTCGTTCCACGTGGGGGCCGCCCAAACCCACGATCCCTGTGGTTTGAGTCAATGCGGTTCAGATCAGTTCTTCTGGGAAGAATAACTCTGCATCAGGTTAGCATAGTGGGGCAAATGCTTGGCCAGAATACCACCAAAACCTTCGATGTCCTTGCGCCAGTCACGGTGCAGCTCACACAAGCCGTCTCCGCCCCTCGGTCCGCCTGCCAGCCTGCTCGGAGTTCACGTAGACAGATTCGGTAATCTATAAATAGGCTGTGGCCTTCTGCATCAACATGCCATTTCTACTTCCACGAGAATGTTTTCTTTATGTCTCGGACGTCCCAACCGCACGCCAATTTTATGAGATGGATAGAAGCTTCATTTACAGTCGCGGATTCATTTGCTGGATAAGTTATCTGCGTGTCCTAAAGTGAAAGTTACCGGCTAGCGTATCCGCCAAAACTTCAGGATGAGGTGTTACATGGAGTTAAACAGCAAACTTAAGGAAATTCTCACACCAGCCTATGCACCATGCGCCGGATTTTCAGGTGCATGTGAAAGCATGCGTTGGGATCCCCGAGAAGGGCATGTGCCCAGGGGATTTTTAGGTGCGCATGGCAACCTGGAAGAAGTTGAACTTGTTCTTGTGTTCGCCGAACCTGGTGATCCTCACGACGACGAAGTTCACAGTGGAATTGAGTCCGCGCATGAGAAAGCGATGAGGGCGTTTTCAGAAGGCACCGACCTGTTTCACCGAAACGTGAGGCTGATACTGAATTTATGCTGGCCAGAATTAAGTTTTGAACAACAGATTAAGAAGACATGGATGACAAATTCGGTTTTGTGTTCAGCCCCCGTTGAATCGGGCCCGGTGCGCTCGGCGTGCGAACGAAATTGCGGAACTCGCTACCTCTTGCCTCAACTTGAGCTGCTCAATCACTGCGTGATAGCGGCGTTGGGGGCCAAGGCTCGGGATCGAATGCGCGCAATCGGCATTGAGTCCTTTATCCCAGCTGTTGCTGCTGCGCCTCCGGGTTGTAACCTTAAAGAAGCGAAGTCCTCCTGGCAGGCAATCGCTGATGAAATACACAGGCGCAATGCTGCATGCCGCGCCGGCCTAGAGTAATTCCTGACATTACGACCGATCGTTAGAATCATTTTTGAGTGAGACTATTGTCAGGAGCCGGATTTGGCCAATGCTGGCTGGACCTAATTCGGAGGTAGGGTCAATACCGACAGTACGAGCATTTTTTCAAGTCCATTCAGATCAGGCGTTTCCGGCCCTCGGTTCGGCGCCGTGCCTGCTCTGAGTTCACGTAAACTGATTCGGTGAAAGTCGCATTGGCGTGGCCCAGTTCCTCGCTAATGTGGCGGATATCACCTCCAGCCTCGATCGCTTGGCTAGCACCGGTATGCCGGAGATAGTGGGTCTCGGATCGGATTGCCAGCATCTGTTTGGCTTCGTCGGTAAAACCTTCTCGTTCCATTCGGTCCGCGGTGGCCACCATGGCTTGTTCAAAGATTCGCTGGACCTGTCTTTTACCGATCGCATCTCCCTTTTTGGAATGAAGGATCGGTGTGGATTCACCGGGAACGGGCAGGGGGGACGTTAGCCCCAGGTGCAGACGCCATCTCTTGAGATAGCCAAGGTAGGCATCCGGGAGGGTGACCTGGCGGGTCTTGTCGCCCTTGCCGAAAACAGAATAGATCCAATAGGGCTCGCCATCCACGATGGTTCGCCTGAAGTCACCGAAGGTTGGCGTCCGTATCTGTTCTCGGTCCACCGGGCGGGGTGCGAGTTCGCTGACCCGAAGAAACAGACTTTTCATGGTGACGATCACGAAAAGATGGCGCTCGTATTTAGCATCGGTGCTGGCTAGTTCGGTGAGTGTTTCCAGGAGATAGGACCATTGCCAGTCCGTGAGCCGCCGCACCTCTGCATCTTTGTCCTGGTTAAGGTTCGGTGTGGCATTCCGATCGCGTTTCCGGACATCCAGTAGCGGGTTCCTTTGCAGGAAATCGCGATTTACCAGGTATTTGAAGAACGTTTGCAGGGCAGTGCGACTGGCGTTGAGGCTCGCTTGTGTCACGGAGTAGGGGGTGTTGGTGTCCTTTGATCTCAGAGTCATTGGTCGCCATTTTGGATTGAACCTCCGTAGATCATCAGTAGCGATAAAGCCCGAGTAGATTCCCCGGGACACCCACAGTGCTGGTGGCGTTTTCAGGAAGGCGAAATAGCTGCTGACAAGGTCGGTGTCCGCCTGTGAAAGGCGCCGTTTTGCGATCAACCAGGTGTAGTTCAGGAACCTCTGAATTTCGCTTCGAAACCGGCTGTAGGTGCCTGATACATCGCTGTATTTCACCAGGAACTTGTGGGCGATCCGGAAGTCTTTCAGCGCTGATTCGTGATCGATCGGGAGCGCGGCCAAAGCAGTCTGCAGGTCTGGATAGAGCTCGAGATCGGCCTGTTCGTGGATGAGTTCGGCGGTATCGAACAAGGGAAAACCGGG
>JABURI010000195.1 GCA_014762755.1 Marinobacter sp. | reverse complement strand
CGCCGATTACGTTCTTGGCGACTGCGTCGGGTTTGATGATAGAGAGCGTGCGCTCGTTTGCCATGGTAAGTCTCCAGTATGGTTCAGGTTAAAATTCTGGCCTGCGATTATACGCAGTCCGGGGCCTACTGCCTACCGCACTGAGCGCAGACGGCTAACGACATCAACGATTTGCGAACTGGCAAAGGCCACTTCTTCCTCGGTGGTGAAGCGCCCCATGGAAAAACGCAGTGCCCGGTGCGCCTGCTCGTCACTCAGACCGATGCCGCGCAACACAAACGACGGTTCGATGGTCGCCGAGGAACAGGCGGAGCCGGACGAAACTGCCAGGTCCCGCAGGCCGAGCATCAGCGACTCCGCCTCCACACCGTCGAAGGAGAGATTGATCAGCCCCGGAACACGGTGGGATTCGCTACCATTGACGGTTACACCCTCAAGACCCTCGAGTCCCTTCAGGAAGGCGCCACGCAGGGATTCAAGGCGTGCCATTTCCGCTTCCAGGCCGTCAGCGGCCATAGCAAACGCCCTGCCCATCCCCACGATCTGGTGGGTCGGAAGCGTGCCGGAACGCATTCCCCGCTCGTGGCCACCGCCGTGGATCTGGGCCTCGATGCGCACATCCGGGGACCGACGCACATAGAGTGCACCGATGCCCTTGGGCCCATAGACCTTGTGGCCGGACAGGGACAACAGATCCACAGGGGTCTCATTGAGGTCGATGGGCGTTTTGCCCGCAGCCTGGGCTGCATCCACATGGAACAGCACACCCCGACCCCGAAGCTCACTGCCAATGGCAGCAATATCCGTGATACAGCCCAGCTCGTTATTCACCATCATGAGACTCACCAGGACGGTGTTGTCCCGGAGTGCCTCGATCACCCGCTGCGGCGGAATACGGCCGTCCGGGTCCGGATCCAGCCAGGTAACCTCAACCCCCCGGGCCTCCAGCCACTTGCAGGTGTCGATCACCGCCTTGTGCTCGATCTTCGAGGTGATGATGTGGACATCCCTGCGATCACCTACCGCGCCCTTGATCGCGAGGTTATCGGATTCGGTGGCGCCGGAGGTCCACACAATCTCCCTGGGATCGGCCGAAATCAGGTCGGCAACCTGCCGGCGGGCGGCTTCAACCGCCGCCTCTGCCTGCCAGCCATAAGCATGGGAACGGGAAGCAGGGTTCCCGAAAACACCGTCAAGTGCGAGGTATTTGACCATTTCGTCGGCCACGACGGGATCAACGGGCGTCGTGGCCGCGTAATCCAGATATACGGGCTTTTTCATGATATGTAAGAACGTTCTGTATCAGGCCGGCGCCTGGTCGGTCAGACGGTCGGTGTTGATGGTTTCAGAATCTTTGGCGTCCTGGAGACGGTTCTGACGATCCGCAACCTGACGGATTTCATGCTTCTTCATCAGATCGCCGAGACTGATTTCACTCAGGAACTGATGGATCTGATCACTCAGATCAGACCAGAGATGGTGGGTAAGGCACTTCTCCCCATTCTGGCAGTCACCCTTGTTACCACAACGGGTGGTATCAAGGGATTCACTGACCGCATCCACTACCTCGGCGATGTAGACGCGATCGGCATCACGGCTCAGACGGTAACCACCACCGGGGCCGCGGATGCTGACAACCAGTTTCTGCCGGCGCAGACGGGAGAACAGCTGTTCCAGGTAGGAGAGCGAGATTTCCTGCCGGGACGATATATCCGCCAGACTGACCGGCCCCTGATCCCCGTGAAGGGCCAGGTCCAACATCGCCGTAACAGCATAGCGGCCTTTGGTAGTCAGTTTCATGGCATCAGCCCCGCGACGGGAATGAATCTCGATTAACAGGTGCGAGTATGAATTGACCAAGTAATTCAGTCAAGTATTCAGCCCCGCGTATCCGTGTCATCCCGGACGCAGTCAAAGTCCTCTTCATCCAGCGGCGGCAACTCGCCATTCTGGTATTCACTGTTAACCTTCCGGATAGCCTTGCACATGTTCTCGATACGGTCATCAACCGCATGCATGTGATCAAGCAGAGCACGCATGGCCCGCGCCACCGGATCCGGCATTTCCTCGGTGACCCCGTAGGCATCGAAGCCCATGCGTTCTTCCATCTCCTTGCGACGGACGTCGTCTTCGGACTTGCGCTTGACGATCACCCGCCCCGGTATGCCAACCACCGTGGCACCTTCAGGCACCGCCTTGGTCACCACCGAGTTGGAACCAATTTTGGCCCCCGCACCCACTTCGAATGGCCCGAGGATCTTGGCACCCGCGCCAACGACAACACCATCTCCTATGGTTGGATGCCGCTTGCCCTTGTTCCAGCTGGTACCACCCAGGGTCACGCCCTGGTAAAGCGTAACATCATCACCGATAACCGTGGTCTCACCGATGACAACGCCCATGCCGTGGTCTATGAAGAATCGGCGGCCGATGGTTGCTCCCGGGTGGATCTCGATACCAGTGAACCAGCGAGCCAGGGTCGACACCGTTCGGGCCAGCCATTTCAGCCCCAGCTTCCAGAGCCAGTGGGCAAACCGGTGAAACAGCAGAGCATGGAGGCCCGGGTAGTTGGTGAGAACCTCAAAGGTGTTCCGCGCCGCCGGATCCCGGTGAAAAACACTGTTAATGTCTTCCCTCAGTTGTTCAAACATGGCCTTTTTCCTGTCCCGTCGCCGATGACTCGCCATCGGTGGATTGACGTTGATTTGGTGTCTTGCCGGCCGCCTTCTGGGCCGCCGTCAGGATGCCACGGAGAATATTCACCTCCATCTGATCCAGTCTGGCCCGCTGGAAAAGCCTCCGCAAGCGGGTCATCAGCTGGCGCGGATTCTCGCGGCGATGGAACTCCACGTCCACAAGCATCTGTTCCAGGTGGCCGAAGAATCCTTCCACATCCCTGACCGAGGCCGGAGACACGTCCCAACCGGCGTCGCCCGGTGCCGACATGGGCTTGAGGTATGGGCTGCCCTCGCCGCCTTCAAGGCTACGAAGGTAAAGCATGCGCAATTCATAACACATCACCTGGACCGCCATGGCCAGATTCAGGGAGCTGTACTCCGGGTTGGAGGGAATATGGATGTGATGGTGGCAATGCTGAAGTTCGTCATTGCTCAGGCCGTTGCTCTCACGCCCGAACACCAGGGCGACGGTTCCTCCGGCCGAAGCCTCGGAGGCAGTTTTCGCGGCTTCGGGAGGCGGCATAACCGGCCAGGGAACCTTCCGCCCGCGGGCACTGGTCCCCATCACCAGCACGCAATCATCGATCGCTGCTTCCAGATTACCGACTACCTGCGCTCGATCGAGTACATCCGACGCACCCGCCGCCCGGGCGTAGGAGGCTTCGTCCGGAAAGGATTTCGGGTTGACCAGCCAAAGATTCCCGAGCCCCATGTTCTTCATGGCCCGGGCAACCGCGCCGATGTTCCCCGAGTGGGAGGTTTCCACCAGGACAATGCGGATCCGGTCGTTGTAGGTGTCTGCCCCTTCCAGGGGAAGCGCGGGTTTGTGCATGGTCAAAAGCCCGTTTCAGTCTGCAGAGTGAACCAAGCGCGACATCATAGCAGAACCACCACCCTTCCACCTCTCCGGATATTCCGTAACTAGCTGCCATCCGTGGTATTCCGGAGTCAAAAAACATACAAGCAAGGCCATCTTTTGCTATCATACCCGGCCTCCACACACCTGGATAATGAACACTCAGATGCAACCAGCAATCAAAATGGCCCTGCGCGTTGCGCGTCAGGGATCCGACTACCTGAAAGCCCATTTCGAGCGCCAGGAACCCAATGGCAAGGACGAGAGCGAACGTCGTCGCCAGCTGGATCGGGTTGAGCAGTCCATTTATGACAATTTCAAGGAGCAGCTCGAGAAGTCCTACAAGGACCACTCGATTGCTCCCATGAACGAGGCCAGCGCCGGCACCAGCGAAAAGAGCTGGCACATTTTTCCGGTCCTGGGCCGCGAAAACTTCCTCCGCGGGATTCCGGACTTTGTCCTGGCCCTTTCCCAGAAGCGGAACAACCGCACCGAGAACCTGCTGATCGTAAACCCGATCACCGGTGAGGAATACTCCGCCTCCCGGGGGCATGGCGCAGCCCTGAACAGCCGCCGGGTGCGCACCTCCGAAATCAGGCAGATGGACAAGGCCGCGATTGCCACCAACCTTCTGGATCAGGCGCGCAAGAGCGAAAACGCCCAGCTCTGGGGTGAGATGGCTGCGGTCATCGCCCACGATTCGGCCATGTTCCGCAGTTCCGGTTGCGTGGTTCTGGACGTTGCCCGCGTTGCCTCAGGAAACCTGGACGCCGCCGTCATCTTCCGCCCTGAAGCGGCCGATCTGGACCTCGGTGTGACCCTGGCCATGGAATCCGGCGCGCTGACCGGTGATTTCTCCGGCAACCCGTCTACCGGTAATGCCCGGCAACTGGTCGTTGCCAATCCCAAGCTGTTCCGGGAAGTGCTGAAAACCCTGCATCCCTTCCGGGGCCGCATGCCACGCTGACCAACAGCTTCGGCAGGCCATAAAAAAAACCGCCAACTCCGTGGAGTGGCGGTTTTTTTGTGCCCGAACGGATTACATCCGGTTGAGCCATTCAGGCGGTTCTTCTTCCTCTTCCTGACCGGCCGCACCCTCTTTGACCGGGAGCATCATATCCTCACGGGATACGCCCAACGCGATCAGCAGGTTGGCGGAGACATAGATGGAGGAATAGGTACCCACCAGCACGCCGATAATCAGCGCCAGGGCGAAGTTGTTGATTGCCTCGCCACCAAACAGGTAAAGCGCAAACAGAACCACCAATGTGGTACCGGAAGTGTTGATCGTCCGGCTGATTGTCTGGTGGATCGAGGTGTTGATAATGTCCCAGGCACCCCCGACCCGCATCTTGCGGAAGTTCTCGCGGATACGGTCCGCGACAACAATGGTGTCGTTCAGGGAGTAACCGATGACGGCAAGCAGTGCCGCCAGAACGGTCAGATCAAAGGTCCACTGGAACAGGGCAAACACACCCAGCACGATAATCACGTCATGGGCCAGGGGAATCACAGATGCGATACCGAACTTGAACTGGAAGCGCATACCGACATATATGAGCACGACCGCCAGAGCCAGCAGCAGACCCAGACCACTGTCTTCCTTCAGCTGCTCACCCACCTGGGAGCCGATAAACTCAGAACTGATCAGCTCAAAGTTGGCGCCGCTACCCTGAAGGGCGCTCGCGACTTCGACAGCGAGTTCATCGTTGCCCGCTTCCGCCAGACGGATCAGGATCGTGGTGTCGGAACCGAAATTCTGGACCACGAAATTGTCAAAACCCGCCTCGTCCAGCTGGCCTCGGATGTTGTCCAGGGACGGCGCCTCCGCGTATTCAAACTCGACGGACGTGCCACCGGTAAAGTCCATGCCCAGGTTCAGCCCGCGAACCGCCAGCAGTGCGATTGAGGCAATGACCAGGGCAATGGAGAGGACGGAAGCGGCCTTCCGGAACCCCATAAAATCAAACGGTTTCTTCTCCAGCTCAGACATTTGCGAGCTTCCCTCCAATCGACAGCTTTTCGATCTTCCGACCGCCATACACCATGTTCACGATGCTGCGACTGACCATCAGCCCTGAGAACATCGAGGTGAGAATACCGATGCACAGGGTAACGGCGAAGCCCTTGACCGGGCCGGAGCCCATGGCGAACAGGATCACCGCGACCAGCAAGGTGGTGATATTGGCGTCAAAGATCGAAACGAAGGCCCTCGAATAGCCGGCATTGATGGCCAGTTGTGGCGCCACCCCGGCCTTCAGCTCTTCGCGTATTCGTTCGAAGATCAGCACGTTCGCATCCACCGCCATACCGACGGTCAGTACGATACCGGCAATACCCGGCAGGGTGAGCGTCGCCGACAGGATGGACATGCAGGCAATCAGTAACATCAGGTTGAGAGTCAGCGAGACGTTGGCAATCAGGCCGAACCCACGGTAGTAGATGATCATGTACAGCATGACAAGGCCGAAACCGAGCATCACCGACATCACACCGGCATCAATGTTTTTCTGCCCCAGGCTCGGCCCGATGGTCCGTTCCTGCACGAAGTACATGGGAGCCGCCAAGGCACCGGCACGCAGCAACAATGCCAGCTCGGAAGCTTCAGGAATGGAATCCAGGCCGGTGATACGGAAGCTGCTGCCCAGAGCGGACTGGATGGTTGCCAGGCTGATGATGCCTTTCTCCACCACACGCTTCTCGACCATGGTCGGCTCGCCGTCCACCATCCGGCTTTCGGTCTCGGTCCGGTACTCGATGAAGAGCACCGCCATCCGGCGACCAATGGCGTTCCGGGTAGCACGATTCATCAGGTCACCGCCCACAGAGTCCATGGTGATGTTGACCTGGGGCTGGCCATTCTCGTCAAACGCCTGCTGGGCGTTGGCCACATTGTTACCCGTGGCAATCACATCGCGCTCAAGACGGGCGGTGCGCTGGGGATTATCCCGGAAACTGTACTGCTCGGTTTCACTGGCCGGTGCGTCCGGCCGGGCTTCGAGGCGGAACTCCAGGTTCGCGGTAGCACCCAGCACCCGCTTGGCCTGGGCGGTATCCTGAACGCCCGGCAGCTCCACGATGATCCGGTCCGCGCCCTGGCGCTGAACCAGCGGCTCGGCCACACCCAGTTCGTTAACACGGTTACGGATGGTGGTCAGGTTCTGCTCGAGGGCATACTCCTGGATTGACTTCACTTCCTGTTCTGACAGGGATAGGACGAGCTGGAACTCATCGCCCTGCATCTGTTCGTCCATCAGGAACTGGTTGTACTGATTGCGCACCAGGTCAAACGCCTCGGTGCGGGAATCTTCGTCCCGGAAACTCAGGACGATCTGCCGGTCGCCGGCGACTACGTCACCGCCACGATAGCGGATCCGCTCTTCACGTAATTCCCGTTTGATCTGGCTCGACAGGGCTTCCAGACGCTGCTGCACCGCCGTGTCCATGTCCACCTCCAGCAGGAAGTGCACACCACCGCGCAAATCCAGACCCAATTTCATGGGGCCGGCACCGACCGCTTTCAGCCAGTCCGGGGTGGAGGCAGCCATGTTCAGCGCCACCAGGTACTCGTTGCCCAGCGCCTGCTGGACGGTGGGGCGGGCCTTGAGCTGGTCATCGGAACTGGTCAGTCGGATCAGGGCATCACGCTCCTGCAGCGAACTGCTTTTCACCGTGATACCTTCGGATTCCAGCGCCTGGACCGCTCGTTCCAGCACACGTTCATTCACTTCAGTGCTGCTACGGGCGCCGGTGATCTGGATGGCGTAATCATCGGGGAAAAGGTTGGGCAGAGCGTAGATAAACCCGATCACGAGCGCGACCAGGATAACCAGGTTTTTCCAGAGCGGATACTTGTTCAGCATGGGTTCCCTTAATAGCCGGCCCCGGGGGCCGGCCTTGGTTGTCAGCCAGAAAGAATCAGACAGGCAGGTTCCTGGGAAGGCGGACAGCCCGGATCAGATGTCCTTCAGGGTACCTTTCGGCAGGGCTGCGGCAACGGCAACCTTCTGAACCTTGATTTCAACATTGTCGGCTACTTCGATCACGATGAAGTCATCAGTCACCTTGGTGATCTTGCCGGCAACACCACCGGAGGTCACAACCTCATCACCCTTGTTCAGGCCGGACATCAGCGCCTTGTGCTCCTTGGCACGCTTGGACTGCGGGCGCCAGATCAGGAAGTAGAAAATCAGGATAAAGCCGGCGAAGAAGATCACCTGCCCCATCACGCCCATGCCCTGGGCTGCGGGATCCTGGGCCATAGCCAGTGCCGGCATCAGGGCCATCAGTCCAGCAACAAGAAACTTCATTGATTTCATTTATTATCTCCGTTGGTTTGGCAATTCGTTCAGGCACCGGCCAGCGGCGGTACCGATTCGCCGCGAAGGGCGTAGAAGTCGCTAACAAAGTCCGACAATGTACCTGCTTCAATGGCCCCACGCAATCCGGCCATCAGGTTCTGGTAGAACCGCAGGTTGTGGATCGTATTGAGCTGGGCGCCGAGCATTTCTCCACATTTATCCAGATGATGCAGGTAACTTCTCGAAAAATTCTGGCAGGTGTAACAGTCGCAGCGCTCGTCCAGCGGACTGGTGTCATGGCGATGGCGGGCGTTACGGATCTTGATGATACCGGTTGATGTGAACAGGTAGCCATTCCGGGCGTTCCGCGTGGGCATTACGCAGTCGAACATATCCACACCCCGGCGTACCGCCTCGACGATATCCTCCGGCCTGCCGACGCCCATCAGATAGCGGGGCTTGTCTTCGGGCATTTTCGGTGGCAGGTGATCCAGGATGCGGATCATGTCCTCCTTCGGCTCCCCCACTGACAAACCGCCAATGGCATAGCCGTCGAAACCGATATCCGTGAGGCCAGCCAGGGACTGGTCGCGCAGCCCTTCATACATCCCACCCTGGACAATGCCGAACAACGCCGCCGGGTTGCCTTGGTGGGCGTTCTTGCTGCGCTCCGCCCAGCGCAGGGAGAGCTGCATGGATTCCCGTGCCTGCTTCTCGGTGGCCGGGTATGGCGTGCACTCGTCAAAGATCATGACAATATCCGACCCCAGGTCGCGCTGGACCCTAATCGCGATTTCCGGCGACAGCTCCACCTTCGAGCCATCCACCGGTGACCTGAAGGTCACGCCCTCTTCGGTAATCTTGCGCATCTCACCCAGGCTGAACACCTGGAAACCGCCGGAATCGGTCAGGATCGGCCCCTGCCACTGGGTAAAATCGTGCAGGTCGCCATGGGCCTTGACCACCTCGGTGCCCGGCCGGAGCATCAGGTGAAAGGTATTGCCAAGGATGATCTGGGCACCGATCTCCTGAATATCACGGGGCAGCATACCCTTGACGGTTCCGTAGGTGCCCACCGGCATGAAGGCCGGCGTTTCGACCACGCCCCGGGGAAATGTCAGCCGACCGCGCCGGGCACGACCATCTTCGGTAATTTTCTCGAAGGACATGAAACAGGAATTGGTCACGATGATTCTCCGGACTCGTCGGATTCGGTAGTGGCAGCACTGGCGGATGCACCCAGGAGCATACCCCGGCTGGGCTCCTGACTGGTTATGAACATGGCGTCGCCGTAGCTGAAGAAGCGGTAGCGCTCGGCAACCGCTTCCCGATAGGCGGCCATCACGTTGTCGTAACCGGCAAAGGCACTGACCAGCATGATCAGGGTCGATTCCGGCAGGTGGAAATTGGTGATCAGGGCATCCACGGTCTGGAAGCGGTAGCCCGGGTGGATGAAAATGTCGGTCTCTCCCCGGAACGGCCGAACATGCCCGCCCCGACTCGCGGATTCCAGGGAGCGCACCGAGGTGGTGCCCACCGCAATGACCCGCCCGCCCCGCGCGCGAGTGCGCTCGATGGCTTCAACAGTGCCCTCCGGCACGTGCGCAACTTCGCTGTGCATTACATGGTCCTCAATGCGCTCCACGCGCACCGGCTGGAACGTGCCAGCCCCCACATGCAGTGTCACGAAGGTGGTTTCAACGCCTTTCGCCCGAAGCTGCTCCAGAATTGCCTCATCAAAGTGCAAGCCTGCAGTCGGGGCAGCCACCGCACCGGCCTCCCGGGCATAAACCGTCTGGTACCGCTCCCGGTCAGAAGACTCGTCGGGCCGGTCCACGTAAGGAGGCAGTGGCATGTGCCCAATGCGTTCGAGCAGCTCAAGCACCGGTTCGCTGGTTTCAGCCATCAGCCGGAACAAGGCATCCTCGCGCTCGACCATGCGCAGCACACTGCCATCCTCGAGGATAACCTTCTGATCCGTTTTGAGCGCTTTGGAGGCACGGACATGGGCGAGAATTTCGTGTTCACCGGTTACCCGCTCGACCAGCACTTCCACCTGGCCGCCGGTTTCTTTCTTGCCGAACAGGCGCGCAGGAATCACCCGGGTGTCATTGAACACCAGCAGATCGCCTTCCTGGACCAGCTCCTGCAGGTCCGTGAACCGGAGATGGTCCACCTTGCCGGTCAGACCGTCCAGATGCAGCAAACGGGAGGCACTGCGTTCCTTGAGCGGATACCGGGCAATCAACTCGTCCGGGAGATCAAAATAAAAGTCGGAGACATTCATGGGATGGACTGGTTACGACACTGCAGGAAAGATGATGGTAGCGGCGGGCGGACTCGAACCGCCACGGGTTTTACCCCAACGGATTTTGAATCCGTCGTGTCTACCAATTTCACCACGCCGCCATCGGAGAGTGTGGGGGATTATACTGACGTTATTTTCGAAAGCAATAACATTACCCGCGTTCCGGCGGCCAGTCCGAAACGAACTCCGCCACCTCCGGCCGGGGCACCTTTGGCTTCTCCATTGCGACCGTTCCGGTATAGAGGAAACCGATGATGGATTCCTGCTCCGAAAGACCAAGACCTTCCCGGACGGCCGGGTGATAAGCCATCGTACCGGTACGCCACATCACGCCAAACCCGGCCTCCTGCAGCGCCAACTCCAGAAAACTCATGCCGGCACCCGCGGACAACAGCTGCTCCACCTCCGGAACCTTGGGATGCTCGCGGGGCGACGCAATCCCCACAATGATCATCGGTGCCCGCTGTGGCGCCCGGCGCAGCTTCTCAATGTCATGCTCATCGGCATTGTTGGGACAGGTGGACGCAAACAGGTCGCCCAGCCGTTCCAGCCCTTCCCCTTCGATCACCAGGTAGCGCCATGGTCGAAGCAATGCATGGTCGGGCGCTCGTGCAGCACAGGCAAAGGCACGGTCAAGTGTCGATCGGTCAGGGGCTGGCGCCGTCAGGCGCGGTTCAGAAGAGCGGTTGAGCAGGAACTCGGTAACGGACGTCATATCGACTCGCTGTCAGGAAAAATGTGTACAAAAAGCCCGGCTTGGAAGCCCACACCCGAATTGTGGGTTATACGTAATACTGGTAACCTTCAACTCTGGTTGGGCCAATGTTAACAACTATAAATGAAGTGGCAGCACCATGAATGACCAGAACGAATTTCGCAACTTTTCAGAATTCTATCCTTACTATCTGGAAGAGCACAGTGATGTAACCTGCCGGCGCCTGCATTTTGCCGGCAGCCTGCTGGTACTGATCGTGGCCATCTGGGCGATCACCTCGGGCAAACTGCTGTGGTTGCTGGCGCTCCCGGTTATCGGATATGGCTTTGCCTGGGTGGGCCATTTCAAGTTCGAGAAAAATCGCCCGGCTACTTTCAAATACCCGCTGTACAGCCTCATGGGAGACTGGGTGATGTTCCGAGACATGCTGATTGGCAGGATCCGTTTCTGAGATGATGAGCGCCCCTGTGGACTTGCGAAATGCAAGCAGCAGCGCCGGTAACGCGCTCTCCCACGAGCAGGCCGGCAGTTCTACGGCTGTCCCCCCGATGCCGGACTACAGCGGGCGCATCCTTGCTTACACGGTCACGGCCGTCATCATCGTCATCGGCGTGCTGCAAAGCGCGTTTGAACAATGGCTGCTGTGGCTGGTTGCCGGCGCCCTGCTCTGGCCCCACCTCGCCCATCTCCTGACTCGCAGAACCTTTCTGAACCGCTCTCCTCGCATCCGCCAGAAGATGCTGCTGGTCGATTGCGTATTAGGGGGCACGTTCATCGGCCTGACCGGGCTGGTGGCCGTGCCGGCGGTTTCTGTGGGCCTGATGATGATGTTCAGCTGCCTGATCATTGGCGGCATCCGCCAGTGGCTGCTGGGCACCACCCTCATGGCATCGGCGATCGCCGCCGGCGTTGCCCTTGCCGGGCCCGCAGAGTCCTTCCAGTCTCCACTGCTGACCAGTATCAGCGCGGTTCTGGCCACCGGCATCTATATCTGCGTCACCGCTTTCTATTCGCACCAGCAGGCGCGCGCCCTGATGCTGGCCAAAACCCAGATACAGAACCAGCGGGAACAATCCATCGCTCTCTCCCACAAGCTGTCCAAGTACCTGTCACCCCAGGTCTGGCAGTCAATCTTTACCGGTGAGCGCGATGTCCGGCTGGAAACCCAGCGCAAGAAACTCGCCGTCTTCTTCTCGGACATCAAGGGCTTCACGGAGCTTTCCGAGGAAATGGAACCCGAAGCCCTGACCGAACTGCTGAACCATTACTTCAACGGCATGTCCGAGGTGGCCCTCAGATACGGTGGCACCATCGACAAGTTCGTGGGTGATTCCATCATGGTGTTCTTCGGGGACCCCACCAGCCGCGGCCAGAAGGAAGACGCCTTTGCCTGCGTCTCCATGGCCATCGAGATGCGCAAGCACATGAAGATCATGCGCCAGAAATGGCGAAGCCAGGGCATCAAGACGCCCCTGGAAATCCGCATGGGGATCAGTACCGGCTACACCACGGTGGGCAACTTCGGTGCCGAGAACCGGATGGACTACACCATCATCGGCAAGGAAGTGAACCTGGCAAGCCGGCTCGAATCCCTGGCCGAACCCGGTGAGATCCTGGTTTCCTACGAAACCTTCTCACTGATCAAGGATCGGATTATGTGCCGTGACAAGGGCGAGATCACAGTCAAGGGCTTTGCCAAGCCCGTTCCGATTTACGAAGTGGTGGACTTCCGCCGCGACATGGGTCCGAACCGCAGCTTCCTGGAACACGAACACAGCGGGTTCGCCATGTACCTGGACTCCGACAAGATCACGGAGAAGGAGCGCAAGGCCATTCTTGAGGCTCTTGAGGATGCCGTCGACCGGCTGCGCTCCGAAGAAGAGTTGCCCGACTCTGGCAAGCTTGGCTGAACCCGGCCGCTACCGTTATTGCCGGATCAGCCTCGGGCCGGCATCCCCCTCTGCCTGCGTACTGCGCCACGGGTTGATATCCAGCCCTCCGCGACGGGTGTAACGCGCACACACCGCCAGTTCCGTTGGCTGGCAATGCGTCATCAGATCCGTGAAGACCGTCTCCACGCAGTGTTCGTGGAAATCCTGCTTGTTCCGGAAACTGACGAGGTAACGCAACAAGCCTGCCCGGTCGAGCTTCGGCCCGGTGTAGCTGATCAGCAGCGTGCCCCAGTCCGGCTGACCGGTAACCGGGCAGTTGCTTTTGAGCAGATGCGAGCACAACCGCTCGGTCACTACCTCTGCCCCCGGTTCAACGGCCAGGGATTCCGGCGCGTACTGGTACACAACGTCCTGGACCGGCTCATCGTCAATCAACCGGTAACCTTCCGGGCGCCCAATGGCCTCACCGCTCTCATCGACGCTGTGCAGGTTTACCCGCACCGCCGCGCCACAGGCACTGGAAAGGTCGCTGACCACCGTCTCCACCAACTGTTCGGTCGTGGCATAGACATGCTGGTTCAGTGAATTGAGATACAGCTTCAGGGACTTGGATTCGATGATCGACGGCGACGCCGCCGGCACGAAGATCTCCGCCCAGGCAACCGCGGGCATTCCACCGGGTCGCAGCCAGGAAACCTCCCAGGCCTGCCAGAGGTCCTCGCCGAACCAGGGCCAACGCCCGTCTTCCAGCCCGATCCGGCGGCGGTTTTCCTCCCGCGCCACCGGGAACAGCAGGGTCGGATCGTAAGAATCCGGGTATTCGCTGGATTTGCCCAGCGGCGCGTTATGCAAAGCCATATCGGTTCCTGAAATCAGTGGCGGATGCCCTTGCCGCGCTCGAGCATACGCAGGGCAATAAACGCCAGTACAACGATGAAGACCAGAATCATACCAAGAGACACGAACGGATTAACGTCCGAAACACCCAGTATGCCGAAGCGGAAGCCGTTCACCATGTACAGGATCGGGTTTGCCATGGACACGCCCTGCCAGAACCCCGGCAGCATATCGATGCTGTAGAACACGCCACCCAGGTAGGTCAGCGGTGTCAGCACGAACGTGGGTACAATCGAGATGTCATCAAACTTGGTCGCCAGCATGGCATTGATAAACCCACCCAGGGCAAAAAGCGCCGAGGTCAGGAATACCGTCACTACCACCATCGGCAGACTGTGGATCGACAACTGGGTGAACGCCAGCGACAGCGCCGTGACAATCACACCGATACCCAGGCCCCGGGCCATACCGCCGGTGACATAGCCGGCGAGAATCACCCAATTGGGCACCGGTGATACCAGCAGCTCCTCGATACTGCGCTGGAACTTCATGGAGAAGAACGAGGACACCACGTTGGCGTAGGAATTGGTGATCACCGCCATCATGATCAGGCCGGGGACGATGAACTGCATGTAGTTGAAGCCACCCATCTCACCGATCCTGGAACCGATCAGGTTGCCGAAGATGATGAAGTAGAGGGTCATGGTGACCGCCGGCGGCAACAGCGTCTGCGGCCAGATCCGGGTGAACCGGC
>JABURI010000260.1 GCA_014762755.1 Marinobacter sp. | reverse complement strand
TGCCGTCATCTAGCATGCGCTGGATCGATTCCACCAGGTACCAGATGTTCTCCATCCGCCGTTCCGCCTGTTTCGGCGTGCCGGAGTGCTGGTGCAGCCACTCCTCGTACTCGATGTCGGTGAACAGCTGCTTGATCACCGGAATCGGGTCTTCCGAATGCAGGCGCTCGCAGGTACGGTCGACCCAGTGGGCAAAGCGCCGCAACCGGTCCAGGCCTTTCTCGGTAACGTGGGCTTCCGCCCCCATGTCTCCCAGCGCCTGGAACAGGCTGACATTGCGGGAACGGGCGTAGTGGCTCAGCTGCTCCAGGGTGCGTGGGCCGATTTCCCGCCGGGGCACGTTGACCACCCGCAGGAAAGCGGCGTCGTCGTCCGGATTGACCAGCAGCCGCAGGTAGGACATGGCGTCCTTGATCTCGTTCTTGGAGAAGAACGACTGGCCACCGGAGATCCGGTAGGGAATCTGGTACGCCTGTAACTTCATTTCCAGCAACCGGGACTGATGGTTGCCCCGGTAGAGCACGGCGAAATCCTTGAAATCCAGACCCTGCTTGAGCTTGTTGTCGATGATCTCGGTCGCCACCCGTTCGGCCTCGGCATCCTCGTTGCGACAGCGGATGATGCGGAGCTCTTCCCCGATGGTGTGGTCACTCCAAAGCGCCTTTTCGAACACATGGGGGTTGTTGGCAATCACCGTGTTGGCACTGCGCAGGATCCGTCCGGTCGAGCGGTAGTTCTGCTCAAGCTTGACGATTTTCAGGCTCGGGAAGTCGGTCTTGAGCTGGGCCAGGTTCTCCGGCCGGGCCCCGCGCCAGGCATAGATGGACTGGTCGTCATCGCCGACCACGGTGAACGCCGCCCGTTCGGCCACCAGCAGCTTGACCAACTCGTACTGACACACGTTGGTGTCCTGGTACTCGTCCACCAGCATATAGCGGATCTTGCGTCGCCACTTGGCCAGCACATCCGGATGGCTGCGAAACAGCTGGACCGGCAGCAGAATCAGGTCGTCAAAGTCCACCGCATTGTAGGCTTTCAGGTATTCGTTGTAGCGCTTGTAGATCAGGGCGATGCGCTGCTCCCGTTCATCGGCGGCCTTGCTGTACGCTTCCTCCGGGCCGCGCATGGCGTTCTTCCAGGACGAAATGGTCATCTGCACGTCGTTGAGCTCATCGCCGGCCTCGGCGCTGGCCTCGCGCAGCATCAGGTCCTGCAGCAGTGCCTTGGCGTCCTCGGCATCGAAGATCGAGAAGCCGGGGTGGTAGCCGAGATGCGGATGCTCCTCCCGGATCATGTTCAGACCCAGGTTGTGGAAGGTGGACACGATCAGCCCCCGGGATTTGCCCCGGTCCACGATCCGGCCCACCCGCTCTTTCATTTCCCGGGCGGCCTTGTTGGTAAAGGTCACCGCGGCAATATGACGCCCCGGAATGCCCAACTCCTCGATCAGGTAGGCGATCTTGCGCGTGATCACGCTGGTTTTGCCACTGCCCGCACCGGCGAGCACGAGCAGCGGGCCATCGGCGTAGCGGACGGCTTCACTTTGTCGGGGGTTGAGCTTGTTCACAGATTACAGACCAGATCGGAACGGGGGTCGGGAAATTCGCGTGTCATTATTCTACACCAGCAGGCGTTACTGTACCTCGATCATCTCTGGGCTATGATAAGGTTAACAGTCAACGCTTTTGCAGAGACGGATTCTGTTTGATGACATTGCCCCTGGAGACTCCGAGGCCCGATCGGTTACGCGTACTGGTGCTAACACCTCACCACGCGGACTTTCTCTGGCTGGACTCGCTGCTTTCAGGCGATTCCGAGATCGATCCGGATGTCACCTGGTGCCCGGACCTGATCGATTGTGACGATCTTATCCGCAACGCCAGTTTCGACGTCATTGTCTGGGATTGTGTGTTCCACGGGGGTAATGAAGCCGCATTCCTGCAATACCTTTCGGTTTCCAGTGACGACAAACCGGTGCTGGCAATGAGCGCCGAGTTGCCCTGTGAACGGGCTTCGCAACTGATCGGCGAGGGAGCCGCGGACTACCTGAGCCGGCAGGGACTCGACCGGTGGAGCTTTCCCCGGGCGGTGAAATACCTGTGGTACCGGCAGCAACTGAGTACGTCCGCCCTGGGGCATCTGGGGCGTGAGGTTGCCAGTGGGATCATTAACCGGGATCTTTTCTTCGACCGGCTGCAGCAGGGCCTGTTGCGGGCCGAGCGGGCTGGTCAGAGGCTGGCGCTGCTGCACCTGAATGTCGACGATTTCCGCAGCATGAACGAATCCTTCGGCTACCAGCGCAGCGACCAGCTGATGATGAAGCTGGCGGAGCGTCTGCGCCATGCGCTGCGTCGGGTGGACTCGCTGATGCGCATTGGCGGTGACGAGCTGGCAATCATTATCGAGAAAGTAGAGGACTCACTCGATATCACCCGCATCATCCGCAAGGTGGTCACCATCCTTGACGAGCCGGTGACCGTGGACGGCCAGCAACTGGTCGTCAACGCCAGTCTCGGTGTCGCCACCTATCCGGAGTCCGGTGACAGTGCGGAGAACCTGATGCGCCGGGCCAATCGCGCCATGTTCGAGGCGAAGCGGGATCCGGGTACCAGTTACCGTTTTTACGACCGGCAACTGCACATCTCTGCCGGTTACCAGCTGCGCCTGGAAGCGGATCTGCGTAATGCCTTGAGAGGCCGGGAGCTGGAGGTGTATTACCAGCCTCGAATCGACCTGGCCACCGAGGAGGTGCGGGGCGTGGAATGTCTGTTGCGATGGAACCACCCGCAGCGCGGCCTGGTGGGGCCGGATGAATTCATTCCGGTGGCCGAACGCAGCGGCCTGATCGTGCCGATCGGCTACTGGGTCATCGAACAGGCATGCCAGCGTCTACAGGAATCCGCCGGGCTGGGCTTCCCCGGGCTGGTGTTTGCCGTCAATCTCTCGTTCCGTCAGTTCCACGATCGCAAGATGACCGAAACCATCTTCCGGATCATCTTCAACGCCAATGTCGACACCAGCCTTCTGGAGCTGGAGCTCACCGAGAGCGCCATGATGCACGATCCGGAATATGCCCAGCGGTGCCTGCGGGAACTGAATCAGCTGGGTATCAGCTTTGCCCTCGACGATTTCGGCACCGGCTTCTCGTCCCTGAGCAACCTGCAGCACCTGCCGATTTCCCTGGTCAAGATCGACAAATCCTTCGTGGAGGAACTGGGGCACTCGGCGGATGCCGAACACATCATCCGCGCGATCATCAGCCTGTCCCACAGTCTGCAGATGAGCGTGGTCGCCGAGGGCGTGGAAAGCGAAGGACAGCTGGAGTTTCTTCGCCAGCAGCATTGCGACGAGGTCCAGGGCTACTATTACGCCCGCCCCATGCCCTGGAATGAGCTTGTGCAATTCTTGAACAGCCGCAGTCAGGCCGCTTGCTTGCAGAAGTAAGCCGCTGTACCTTTTCCCGTTAATTCGATTCCTATGTGATTTGCCGAGGTTGCATGAAGACGATTTCCAGCCGTATCGCGGAAGAACTTGGTGTCCGCGAACAACAGGTTAATGCCACCATTGCCCTGCTCGACGAGGGCGCGACCGTGCCCTTCATTGCCCGCTACCGGAAAGAGGTCACCGGTTCGCTGGACGACAGTCAGCTGCGGAATCTGGAAGAGCGGGTGCGTTACCTGCGTGAGCTGGAGGACCGGCGCGCCACCATCCTCAACAGCATTGAGGAACAGGGCAAGCTGACCGACGAGCTCAAGGCCGCCATCAACGGTGCCGACACCAAGAACCGGCTGGAAGACCTGTACCTGCCCTACAAGCCCAAGCGCCGCACCAAGGCCCAGATTGCCCGGGAAGCCGGTCTGGAGCCGCTGGCGGATTCCCTGTACGACGACCCGACCCTGGATCTTGAAGCCACCTCCGAGGCCTACATCAACAAGGACGCCGGGGTGGAAGATACCAAGGCGGCCCTTGATGGCGCCCGCTATATCCTGATGGAGCGCTTCGCCGAGGACGCTGAGCTGCTGGGCGACCTGCGGGATTTCATCTGGCAGGAGGGCCAGCTCAAGGTCTCCGTGGTGGAGGGCAAGGAAACCGAGGGCGCCAAGTTCCGGGATTACTTCGACCATGTCGAGCCCCTGAAGAAGGTGCCGTCGCACCGGGCCCTGGCTATCCTCCGTGGCCGCAACGAGGGCATCCTCACCTACAGCATTGTGGTCGGTGACGGAGAAGACGATCGCCGTCAGCCGCATCCGGCGGAACAACGGATTGCCGCACGCTGGCGTATCCGGGACGACGGGCGTCCGGCCGACAAATGGCTGTCTGAAGTGGTGCGCTGGACCTGGCGGGTCAAGCTGTCCACCCAGATCGAGACCGACCTGATGGCGCAGGTGCGGGAAGCCGCGGAAACCGAGGCCATCAATGTCTTTGCCGCCAACCTGAAAGATTTGTTGTTACTGGCGCCGGCGGGTCCACGCCCGACCCTGGGGCTGGATCCCGGTTTGCGGACCGGCGTCAAGGTGGCGGTGATCGACGGCACTGGCCAGGTCGTGGGCCACGGCGCAATTTTCCCCCATGCACCCAAGAACAACTGGGACCAGTCCATTGAGCAGCTGGCCGTTTGGTGCCGGGAGTATGGTATTGAGCTGGTCGCGATCGGTAACGGGACCGCCTCCCGGGAAACCGAGAAACTGGTGGCGGACCTGTGCAAGCGCTACCCGGAGCTGAAGCTGGCCCGGATCGTGGTCAGTGAGTCCGGGGCCTCGGTCTACTCCGCCTCTGAGTTCGCCTCCCGGGAATTGCCGGATCTGGATGTCACCATCCGGGGAGCGGTTTCCATCGCCCGCCGTTTGCAGGATCCCCTGGCCGAGCTGGTGAAAATCGAGCCGAAATCCATCGGCGTCGGGCAGTACCAGCATGACGTGTCCCAGGTCCAGCTCTCCCGCAGCCTGGATGCGGTGGTCGAGGATTGTGTCAACGGTGTCGGTGTGGACCTGAACACCGCCTCGGTGCCGCTGTTGGCCCGGGTGTCCGGCCTCAACCAGAGCATTGCCCAGAACATCGTCGATTTCCGCAACCAGAACGGCATGTTCACCAACCGCAAGCAGTTGCTGAAAGTGACCCGCCTGGGGGATCGTACCTTCGAGCAGGCGGCAGGCTTCCTCAAGATTGCCGGTGGTGAGAGCCCGCTGGACCGCTCCTCGGTGCACCCGGAAGCTTACGGTGTGGTCGAGGCGATTGCCGCCCGGAACAATCGCAAGGTGGACGAAATTATCGGTGATTCTGCCTTCCTGCGTGGTCTGAATCCGCAGGATTACGTCACAGAACAGTTCGGGTTGCCCACGATTCGCGACATCATCGCCGAGCTGGAAAAGCCGGGCCGGGACCCTCGTCCGGAATTCCGGTTTGCCAGTTTCGAGGAAGGGGTGGAAACCCTCAACGACCTGAAGCCGGGCATGATCCTGGAAGGTTCGGTTACCAACGTGACCAACTTTGGCGCCTTTGTGGACATCGGTGTGCATCAGGATGGACTGGTGCATATCTCTGCGTTGTCCCACACTTTCGTCAAGGACCCGCGGGAAGTGGTCAAGGCCGGTGATATCGTCAAGGTCAAGGTCATGGAAGTGGATATTCCGCGCAAGCGTATCGGTCTGTCCATGCGTATGGACGACCAGCCCGGCGAGAAGAACGAGTCCCGGTCCTCGTCCGGGCGTGGGCGGTCCGACAACCGTTCCGGCCAGCGCCAGAGCCGGGCCTCGAAAGGGCAGAAGCCGGCCCAGGGCGCCATGGCCGGCGCCCTGGCCCAGGCGCTTGCCTCGGCCCGAAAGGACGGACGGTAAGCTTTTCCAATATCAGGTTCACCGACCACCCCGTCATGAGCGGGGTGGTCGCAGCAGGAGTCAAGCATGGCTGAATCCCGCCATTCGTTATTTCGGCAGTTCTCAGGATCGGAGTGGCACGGCTTTCTCAAGGGTGTGGAGAAGGAAGGCCTGCGGGTTGACCGGAACGGGTTCATTGCCCAGACCCCGCACCCCGAGGCGCTGGGCTCCACGCTCACCCACCCCCGCATTACCACGGACTACTCCGAGGCCCTGCTGGAACTGATCACGCCGGTCTGTGGCAGTACCGACGCCATGCTGGAATCCCTGCGGGATATCCACCAGTTTGTTCAGCAGAATCTCGGCGATGAAGTGTTCTGGGCGGCCAGCATGCCCTGTGAACTGGACGGCGACGAGAGCATTCCCATTGCGGAATACGGCAGCTCGAACATCGGCTACCTGAAGCATGTGTATCGCCAGGGGCTGGCGGTGCGTTACGGTCGGATCATGCAGAGTATTGCCGGTGCGCACTACAACCTGTCTCTGCCCGATGCCTTCTGGGAGCAGTGGCAGCAAATGCTGGGGGACCAGCAGTCACTCCGTGATTTCAAATCCCAGCAGTACTTCTGGTTGATCCGGAATTTCCGCCGCCGCAGCTGGCTTCTGATGCTGTTGTTCGGAGCCTCGCCGGCACTGGACGCCAGTTTTGTCGCTGACGTCAAACA
Source organism: Marinobacter sp. (assembly GCA_014762755.1). Lineage (GTDB taxonomy): Bacteria > Pseudomonadota > Gammaproteobacteria > Pseudomonadales > Oleiphilaceae > Marinobacter. Next base: position 7,953 of record JABURI010000260.1, on the reverse strand, counting down.
CGATTTGAGCCGGTTCGATGAGCGCACCTGGTATGGCAAACATGCGACGTCCCTGCGCATGGGTGATCTGGGGTATCACAACAACGCCCAGGCCTCGTTGAATATCTGCTTCAACGAGCTGAGTACCTACACCCGGACCCTGGATCGTGCCATTCACACGACCTGGCCGCCCTACGAGGCGATCGGCACGCGCCGCGGCGATGAGTTCATCCAGATCAACACCAGCGTCCTGCAGATCGAGAACGAGTATTACAGTGCCGTTCGCCCGAAGCGGACCACCGAGCGGGAGGAGAAGCCGATCCAGGCCCTGGAGGCGCGCGGGGTGGAATACATCGAAGTGCGCTGCCTGGACCTGGACCCGTTCTCACCCCTGGGCGTCAACCGTGAGCAGATCGACTTCCTGGACCTTTTCCTGCTCGACTGCCTGCTGTCGGATTCGCCCCGCATCAGTGATGCCGAATGCGAACGTCTGGATGATAACTACAAAGACGTCGTGGCCCGGGGGCGGGACTCCGATCTGACCCTGTGCCGGGAAGGAAGCCGGATTCCGGTGATGGACGCTGCCTCCGGGCTGCTGGATCGCCTGGAGTCGCTGGCCGAGGTGCTGGATGAGTGGACCGGCAGTACCACCTACGCAAGTGCCCTGACGGCCCAGCGGAACAGTCTGGCAGATGGTGTGCCATCCACCCGGGTACTGGATGCCATGCGCGCTTCCGGTCTCGGACACCGGGATTGGGTGATGGAGATGTCCCTTCGCCATCAGCAGGCCCTGCGGGACGAGGTGATGGCCCCCGATGTCCTGGAAGCGTTCCGGGCAATGAGTCGGGATTCCCTGGCCGAGCAGGCTCAGATGGAGGCCCACGATACCCAGCCGTTCGAGCAGTTCCTGGCAGATTACCTGAGATCCTGAGAGCGCAGTTCGGTCTCCGTCACAGCCTGGAGGGGATCTGTTGCACAGAACCTGAACATCGGTTTGTCAGTGGCACAGGCCCCTGCTAGCGTTTGGGCATCGGGATAACGGAGGATGCCGGCATGGCAAGGGATATCAAACTCGGATGGGATGTGGAGGCGCTGAACAAGGCCTACCGTCAGGGCCATATGGCGGCCTCCATGGGTATGGCCAAGAGCCGCTGTCCGTATCGGGGCGATGTGGTAATTGCCGCCTGGGAAGCAGGCTGGGATGACGCCGAAGCGGCCGCCAGCGATCAGCAAAGCCGGCCCGACGATTTCTTTTCCCGCATTGCCTGACCGCCACCGGCCCCGCCCGCGCTTGAAGTTCCCCCGGGTTTAGGGTTAAGTGACGGGTTTCTGAGCTTCAAGTCTTCATTCCGAGGGTGTTGTTTTGGCTGACAGATGGGTCTTTGCAGTTGTCTTTCTGGTCTGTGCCGGGTTGCTTGGCGTGGCCTTCTATATGGAACATGTGATGGGGCTGGAGCCCTGTCCGCTATGCTGGCTCCAGCGTTTCGGCTTCATGGGCGCCGGGCTGGTCAGCCTGCTGGCGTTCCTGCATGGGCCCACCGGCTGGGGTGTTCGCGTCTATGGCTTTCTGCTGGCCTTGGCCGCCGGAACGGGGCTGGGTATCGCCGGGCGCCAGCTCTGGCTCCAGAGCCTGCCGGCGGACCAGGTCCCTGCCTGCGGGCCCTCGGTCGACTACATGCTTGAGGTGCTGCCCTGGATGGAAGTGCTCACCACCGCCCTGAGGGGCACCGGCGACTGCGCCGAGGTGGTCTGGCGCTTCCTCGGGCTGAGCATTCCGGGCTGGACCGCGGTGTTTTTCTCGGTGCTGGTACTGGTCGGCCTGTTCTTCCTGTTCCGCCGGCCGCAACCCCGGAGCTGGATTCGCAGCTGAAACGGTTGCGGCCAACCGTGACGTTGGGGTACCTTGAATCCCGAACTGTAAGCAATTGCACCGGGGTCATACGCTTCGGGTAAACGAGCGGAGAACAGGCGTCATGTTGGAGAATTGCCGAAATGCCAGGGAACGCTGGGGCGGTGTCAGCGAACTGATTGACCGCTGGCTGAAGGAGCGTCAGGAGCTGCTGGTCCATTACTGTGATTTGTCCGGGGAAAGCGACTTCTCCCAGACCGAAGCCCTGACCGAGAAGTTCGTGCGCCTGTGCGAGGTGCTGGTGGATTATGTCTCCGCCGGTCACTTCGAAATCTATGAGCAGCTGATCCAGGAAGCCCGTGAGTTCAACGACGGTGGCCTGGAGCTGGCTGCCAAGGTGTATCCGAGGATCGAGCAGACGACGGAAATTGCACTTAACTTCAATGATCGTCTCAATGGCCAGTCACTCTCCGAAGCCCAGATCAGGGAACTGTTCAGCGAGCTTTCGCGATTGGGCGAGGTTCTGGAAAACCGGTTCGAGATGGAGGATTTCCTGATCGAGCATCTGCACAACGCCCACGCCGGAAAAGTTGCCTCCGCCTGATCTGACTGACAACCAGGCATAAAAAAAGCCTCAGCCCGGCCAGCTTGCCGGTACTGAGGCTTTTTTGTGCCCGAGGCTTATTCGGAGGTGGAGTCCTCTCCGGCATCCGCCTGGGGATTGACGGCAAGCAGCTCGACATCGAAGACCAGGGTCTCGTTGGGACCGATACCGCGATTACCGCCCGGACCATAGGCCAGGTCCGCCGGGATGTAGAGCTTGTAACGGGCACCCTCGCTCATCAGCTGCAGGCCCTCGGTCCAGCCGGGGATAACCTGGTTGAGGGCAAACGTGACCGGTTCGCCGCGCTCGCGGGAGCTGTCGAATACTTCACCGGACAGCAGCTCGCCGGTGTAGTGCACCCGGACGGTATCATCGGCTGTCGGCTTGTCGCCGGTGCCTGCCTCGATCACTTCGTACTGCAGGCCCGATTCGGTGGTCTCAACGCCGTCCTTTTCCGCGTTTTCCGCCAGGAAAGCTTCGCCGGCTTCCTTGTTCTTCTGGGCCAGTTCTTCCATCTGCTTCTTCTGGTCTTCCTGCAGCTTCTGCTGGTAGGCCACCAGAGCCTGCTGGATTTCCTCGCGGGTCAGGCGCTTGGTTTCCTCATCACCGGCATGGCCATGCTGGATACCTTGCAGGAACTGGTCCATCTGCAAATCCGGCAGATCGTTGCTCATCCGCTCACCGAGAACCAGGCCCATACCGTAACTGACTTTCTGCTCGGTGGAGTCGAGCTTGGGTTCCTCGGGGGCTTCCGGCGGAGTGGAACAACCGGTGACGACACCGGCCATGGCCAATGCAAGCAGGGTTTTCTTCATTACTGAGTCCTTAACCGTTTGCGTAAGTGCGCGGGAGCAAAACTCCCGGATTGTCGTTATTGAACCACAAAAGGTAACGGGTTCCGGCGCCAGATGCCACTGAACATGTGTTAAGGAACCCGACCCTTATGTCAGCTGCCGTTGCTGCCAGCGGTGGGGCCCAGTGAAAAGGGCGCGCTGTAGGGGGATTGCCAGTCGGTCTCGGGATCCTGTGGCGCAGAGCCCGCCCTCGGCTTGTCCGGGCGTTCAATAGCCAGGGTATTCCAGGGGCCCTGGGCCGGTGGCTGGTCGGCATAGTGCCAGTTGCCATCGGTGTCCTGCCATTTGAATATGATATCCGGACCTTCTGTCGGTACGGGTGAGGGTACCAGGCCTTCAAAGGACGGAATTTCCTGCTCCGGTTCCTGATTGTCTGTGACGGGTTGGGATACCTCCTGGGGATCGTCAATTCCGAAGAACATCAGAACCAGGAGAAACCCCAGGGCCGGAAACGAGAGCCGGATGAGCCATTTCATCATCATGGCTGGGAGTCTCCATTGGAGAATGAGGCCAGAATGTTGGCCAGTGTATTCAGCTCAGCTGCTGCATCGGTGGCCTGTTCCGGCCGGTAGGCAGCAGCGGCAAGGTTGTGTCGGATCAGCTGGGCACGTCCCGTCATATGGGCCTTGTCCGGAGTTTCAGTCGCAAGTTTTTGCCAGGCCAGGGCCAGCTCCAGCTGCTCGGCCTGGAGTTCCAGACCAGCGACACCATCGCGAAGGGCCTGACTGGGTTCGTGGCCTTTGGGGAGATATTTACGCACTGCCCGCAAAGCACCGGTTACATGCTGGCGCCACTCTGTTACCGTAGCGTGCTCCGTGCCGCTGTAGGGCCTGCCTTCAAGGGCCAGCCAGCCAGCGCATAAAATACGTGTGACGCTCCAGCCCTGATCCTGGAGCGCAAGACAGGTTCGCTGGGTGCCGGGCTTTTGCCAGAATGCCAAGGCAAAACGCCAAATCGGGTTGTCCGGTTCCAGTTTCTCCGGTAATTCCACGCCGAACCTGCCCTGACCATCTTACGCTGATAAAATGGATTTATGTTAACGATTACTGATCTCAGTTTACAACGGGGTGGTACCTGGTTGCTAGAATCCGTGAATCTCACGGTTCAACCTGGCCAGAGAGTCGCCATTGTAGGTGCCAATGGTGCCGGTAAATCCAGCCTTTTCCAGCTCTTGTTGGGCCAGTTGGCGCCGGAGCAGGGCAGTGTTGCCTTGCCTGGGGGCTGCCGGATCGCCCACATGGCCCAGGAAGTGGCGGCGTCCGGGCGCAGCGCGCGGGATTTTGTGCTCGACGGCGACGTGGATCTGCGGCGGATGGAGGCCGAGCTGGCCCGGGCCGAAGCGGCTGGTGACGACCATGCCGTGGCGAGGATCCATGGTGAGCTGGATGTGCACGAAGCCTGGTCGGCGCCGCGCCGGGCCGAGTCGCTGCTTCGTGGCCTGGGATTTGCCGACGGGGACGCCGAGCGGCCGGTTTCAGCCTTTTCCGGTGGCTGGCGAATCCGCCTGAACCTGGCCCAGGCGTTGATGCGTCCCTCCGACCTCCTGTTGCTGGACGAGCCCACCAACCACCTGGACCTGGATGCCTGCCTGTGGCTGGAGAACTGGCTCCGGCGCTATCCGGGGACCCTGCTGTTCATCTCCCACGACCGGGATTTCATGGACCGGGTGGCCTCCCACGTGGTGCACTTCGATCAGCGTAAACTGGAGCTCTATACCGGGAACTACTCGGCCTTCGAACGTCAGCGCGGCGAGCGCCTGTCACAACAGCAGGCCAATTACGAACGCCAGCAGGCCCGGATCGCCGAGATCCAGCGCTTCATTGACCGGTTCAAGGCCAAGGCCACCAAGGCCCGCCAGGCCCAGAGCCGGGTCAAGGCTCTGGAGCGGATGGAGCGTATTGCTCCGGCTCATATCGATTCGCCGTTCAGTTTCGAATTCCCGGTGGCGGAAAAGGTTTCCAATCCGTTGCTGTCCATCCGGAACGGGCGGGCAGGCTATGGCGACACCGTGATCCTGGACAATATCAACCTGACCCTGTTGCCGGGCAGCCGAATCGGTCTGCTGGGCCCCAACGGCGCCGGCAAATCCACCCTGATGGATGCGCTCCGGGGTGAAGGCACCTTGCTGGGCGGTGAGCGTACCTGTGGCGAGCACCTGGCCATCGGTTATTTTGCCCAGCACCAGCTGGAGTCCCTGGATCTGGATGCCAGCCCCTTCCTGCATCTCCAGCGGTTGACGCCGAAAGCGTCGGAGCAGAGCATCCGCAACTTTCTGGGCGGTTTCGATTTCCATGGCGACGAGGCCCTGAGCCCGATCCGGTCATTCTCCGGTGGTGAAAAGGCCCGGGTGGCCCTGGCCGTGATCGCCTGGCAGCGCCCGAATCTGCTGCTGCTTGACGAGCCCACCAACCACCTTGATCTGGAAATGCGGCAGTCGCTGACCATGGCCCTGCAGAATTTCGAGGGGGCCATTGTGGTGGTCTCCCATGACCGACACCTGCTGCGCAACACCGTCGACAACTTCTGGCTGGTCAATGACGGCCGGGTTGCCGAGTATGACGGTGATCTTGAGGATTACGAACGCTGGCTGGCCGACCGGCGCAAGGAAAGGGAAGAGGGCGAGGCGCCCCGGCGGGAGACGGCCGAGCCGACGATGGCCCGGGCTGCCAATGGCGTTGGTGAAAGCGCCGACGACCGCAAGGCCCGCAAGCGTATGGAAGCGGAGATCCGCAAGAAGCTCAGCCCGTACCGGAAACAGCAGGCGAGTCTTGAGAATGAGATGGAGCAGTTGCAAAAGACGCTGGTGCAACTGGAGCAGGACTTGTCAGATCCGGGTTTGTACGAGGAAGCAGGGAAAGCCAGGCTGAATGAGCTGCTGGCGGGCCAGGCCGACGCCAGCCGGCGCCTGGAAGAAGTCGAGGCGCAATGGCTGGAGGTCAGTGAAGCCGTGGAGGCGCTGGAGGAAGAGCTGGCCGGCTAGTCGGGGTTGATCTTCAGGGTGAAGTCCTGCCGGGCCAGGTAATCCCGTTCGTTCTTGAGGTCGGCCAGGGTCAGTGGCCGGTCATCCAGCCAGCCATCGGGAAAGCTGACCGTGAGTTTGTCGTTGCCCGGCTCGAGCCGGAATTCCGGCGGTGGCTCCATGTTCCTCGGGTGCTGCAGCAGCACGGCCAGTCGCACCAGAACGCACAGTCGGCGCAGCCGCGAGGTATCCTCCGGATCGAGCCCCTCGAAGATGGCGGGTGCGAACTTGCGGCGATGGCCCCGCACCAGTGTCGCCAGATCGCGCTGGAACTGCTGGCTGAAGCCGGGCAGGTCCGAATACCGGAGCAGATAGGCCCCGTGCTTGTGATACTGGCTGTGGGAAATCGTCAGGCCGATCTCATGCAGCCGGCAGGCCCAGCGGAGTACTTCCTCGTCCGTGGCCGTGCGCAGGCCCCACTGGTCAGCCACTTGCTCCCAGGCCGCGACTGCGGTTGCCTCCACCGCGGCACCGTGGGCCTGGTCCACGTGATAGCGTTCCTGGAGCGCGGAAATGGTGCGCTCGCGGACATCCTCATGCTGGATCCGGCCGACAATGTCGTAGAGCAGGCCCTCCCGCAGAGCGCCGTCGGCAAAGGTCATGCTCTCAATGCCCAGGGACTGGAAAGCTCCCATCAGAATGGCGAAACCACCGGGGAAGATGCTCTGTCGGTCCGCGCGCACGCCCAGATCGCCGAGCTTGTCGGTCTTGCCCATATCCACCAGACGCTTTCGCAGCTCCTGCATCCCGGAGCGGGTGATAGTGCCGTCGGTGATCTTCAGCGTCGCCATCACGCTGGCAATCGCCTTGATGGTACCGGAGGAGCCGACCGCGCTCTGCCAGCCCACATTCCGGTAATGCTGGCGGATATTCAGTAATTCCTGTTCGGCGTGGGTCACCGCCCGGTCCATCTGGCGCCGGGTGATCTTGCCATCGGGGAAGTAGCGGTTTCGGAAAGACACGCAGCCCATATGCAGGCTTTCCAGCTCCTGGGGTTCAAAGCGCTGGCCAATGATGAACTCGGTACTGCCTCCGCCGATATCGATCACCAGCCGCCGGCCGACGTCGTCGGAAAGGGTATGGGAGACGCCCAGATAGATCAGGCGGGCTTCCTCCCTGCCGGCGATGATTTCCACCGGGTAGCCCAGGATTTCCTCGGCACGGTTCATGAACTGGTGGGCGTTGCGGGCCACCCGAAGGGCATTGGTGCCCACCACCTGGACGGCCTCCTGGGGCATGCCCCGCAGCCTTTGGGCAAACCGGCTCAGGCATTCCAGCGCACGTTCCTGGGCTTCTTCCGTCAGGCGGTTGTACTGGTCCAGACCGGCGCCCAATTGCACCTTCTCGCCCATTTTCTCCAGGGTCCGGATTTCTCCGTGTACCAGCCGGGCCACGACCATATGGAAACTGTTGGAGCCCATATCGATGGCTGCCAGCATCTCCGGCCCTTGTGCAGCGTTTTCGGCGTTGTCTTCGGCCGTCACGTCGTGAGAAATCCTTGTGAGATGAACTTGCGGGGTACTATAAGCCATCTGTCTCCAGCCTGTCAGTAACGGAACAACCCGGTGATTTGACCGGTGTCACCATCGCTGTGATGAATAGTGTGGGATCTACTGCTTCACATCGGGATGATCAATCGCGTAAAGTA